>CAZQLE010000064.1:0-17297 GCA_964593905.1 uncultured Anaerolineaceae bacterium
AGATTGCCTCTTGTCTCGTGGGCTCGGAGATGTGTATAAGAGACAGGTCACGAACTGCGCACCCCGCTCAACTCGGTGATCGCGTTGTCGGGCGTTTTGAACCGCCGGCTGGCCGGGAAGATCCCTGAGGATGAACACAGCTATATCGAGGTCATCGAGCGCAACGGCAAGCACCTCCTGTCGCTGATCAACGACATTCTTGATCTCGCGCGCATCGAATCCGGGCGTGAAGAACTTAGCTTTACACGTTTTCCTGTTCGTGTCCTGGTTGGCGAGGTCGTAGCCATGATCGAGCCCCAGGCGCACGAAAAGCAAATCGTCCTGCTCAACGAGGTGGATGATGAGCTGCCCCTCATCACCACCGATCTGGATAAATGCCGGCACATTCTGCAGAATCTAGTGGGCAACGCAGTCAAATTCACCGAAACCGGCTCAGTGAAAATCTCAGCCCGCCAGTCGGGCACCACGCTGCGCGTGGTGGTCAGCGATACCGGCATCGGCATTTCTGCCGACCAGCTTCCCCATATTTTTGATGAATTCCGCCAGGCTGACGGCGGCACCTCGCGCAAATATGGCGGCACGGGTCTGGGTTTGGCTATAGCCCTGAAATACGCCCGGCTGCTGCAGGGAGATATCACCGTGCAAAGCACGCCGGGGCAGGGTTCCAGCTTTACGCTCCAGTTACCGCTGCTGCTTAACTTACCCAAAACAACAAATGAAACCGAAGAGTATGCGGGTCTGGCAGAAAAGCCCGAAGCATTCTCGGGGCATGGTCACAGCCTGTTGTTGGTGGAAGATGCCGAACCGATCATCATTCAGATGACCGACATGCTCACCAGCCAGGGTTATCAGGTGCGGGTGGCGCGCAACGGCAAACAGGCCCTTGAGCTAATCGAACAAAACCTGCCCGAGGCCGTGATCCTCGACTTAATGATGCCAGAGGTGGATGGTTTCCAGGTGTTGAAAGCCATTCGCAGCACAGAGAAAACCGCCTCACTACCGGTGTTGATTCTCACCGCCAGGCAGGTTACGCGTGAAGAGTTAAGCTTCCTCAAGGGCAACCACATTCATCAATTGATTCAAAAGGGCGATATCAGCCGGGCCGCACTGCTGGCCGCGGTTGCGAAAATGGTTGCGCCGCCGCAGAAACAGCCCGCACCCCTCGCCCCGCCGCCTGACCGCACCCCCCCAACGGGCCGGCCCGTCATTCTGGTGGTGGAAGACAACGTAGACAACCTGCGCACGATCCGCGCGCTGCTCGACGAGACCTGCACAGTGCTCGAAGCAACCGATGGAAAAACCGGCGTGGAAATGGCCCGCCAGCATATGCCAGATTTGATCTTGATGGACCTCGCGCTGCCGGTCATGGACGGTTACACCGCCCTGGCTGCCATTCGCGCCGATGAGGCACTGCGGTATATTCCGGTTGTGGTAGTCACTGCCAGCGCCATGAAAGGCAACCGCGAAGAGATTCTGGCTCACGGTTTTGACGGCTATATCTCCAAGCCAATTGATGAGAAAATCCTCCAAAAAACGCTGCGTGAGGTGCTATATGGAAATTAGGAACCTGAAAATCCTGGCGATTGATGACAACCCGGATAACCTGACGACCCTGAAAGCCGTTATCCGAGATGCCCTGCCCGGTTCCAGACTCCTGACCGCCCTGAGCGGGCCGACGGGTATCGAGGTGGCACGGGCCGAAGACCCGGATGTGATCTTGCTCGATATCATTATGCCCGATATGGATGGATTTGCGGTCTGCCGAAAACTAAAGGAAGATGAAGAACTACGGCTCATTCCGGTCATTTTCCTGACCGCCATTAAAACCGACCGAGAAAGCCGTCTCAAGGCACTGGAGGTTGGCGCTGAGGTGTTTCTTTCCAAGCCCTTTGACGAGGTGGAGCTGACAGCGCAGATTCACGCCATGTCAAAGATCAAGGCAGCCAACCGCAGACAGCAAAACGAGGCAGAAAAGCTGGCCGATCTGGTATCCAAACGAACCCAGGAGCTTGAAAAGAGCCAGACCGCCTTGTTAAGCCTGATGAGCGACCTGAAGGATGAGAACGAAGCCCGAAAAAAATCGGAAGAAGCGCTGCGCATTTCAGAACAAGATCTGAGGGAAGCTCAGGCAATTGCCCACACCGGAAGCTGGAAATGGGATGTAAAAAAAGCGGAGGTTACCTGGTCTGATGAGGCCTATCGCATCTTTGGGCTTGATAAAAGCGCCATTCACGGACCGTTGGAAGAGGCAATTACAAAGGTAATTCATCCCGATGATCTGCACATGATTTTGCCCTCCAGCGCTGAAACCTTTACAAACGAACCGGTTGAATACCGCATTATCCTGCCAGATGCCTCCATCCGTTATATCTGGTCCAAAACGGGCCATACGATTTTTGGCGATGATGGCAAGCCCATTTTCTTGAGCGGCATCGTCCAGGATATCACCGAGCGCAAGCAGGCAGAGGCCGCATTAAAACAGAGCGAGCAAAAATATTCTGCCCTCTTTGAAAAATCTGCCATCCCATCTGTATTAACAAAACTGCCTGAGGGCATTTTTGTGGAAGTCAACAATGCTTTTGAAACAATTTATGGGTACAGTCGTCAGGATATTCGCGGAAAGACATCCCTTGAAATTGGCATGGCGAGACCTGACGAGCGCACCCACACCTACAATACGCTCGACCAGCAGGGAACTGTAACCGATAACTATAAGCATATTTTCACCAAAGCAGGAGAGCCGCGCGTTGCCCTGATCAATGTGAGCAAAGTGACAATTGATGGAGATCAATTCGCCATCACCACCATCCACGATGTCACCGAACGCGTACGGGCTGAAAAGGCCCGCCAGGAGAGCGAGGCGCGGTTTCGCAGCGCCCTGGATAACATGCTGGAAGGCTGTCAAATTATTTCTCACGACTGGGTCTACCTTTATATCAACGCCGCCGCAGAGCATCAAAATCGTCGCCCGGGCAAAGAGCTTCTGGGCCGCAAGTTCCTGGATGTATGGCCGGGGATCGAGGAGCATGGGATATATGGCGCGCTCAAGAGATGCATGGAGCAGCGAACCTCAGAGCAGATCGACATCGAGTTTGTGTTCCCCGGGGGTGAACGGGGCTGGTTCAGTGTGAGCGTCCACCCGGTGCCAGAGGGTGTTTTCATCCTGACCATTGAAACAACCGAGCAGGAACGCGCAGCAAAAGCAGAGCAGGAGAACCGCGCAAAACTGGATGTTGCGCTGCAGAGCATGACCGACGCCGTCTTCATTTCTGATATCGAAGGAAATTTCATCGAATTCAACGACGCCTTTGCCACGTTTCACAAATTCAAGAATAAGGAGGAATGCTTCAAGACCCTTTCGGAGTATCCGACAGTGGTGGATGTATTCCTGGCAAATGGAGATCCTGCGCCATTGGACCAATGGGCAGTGCCAAGAGCCCTGCGCGGCGAAACAGGCAGCAACGTAGAGTATTCACTGCGCCGCAAAGATACGGGTGAAACCTGGGTGGGAAGCTATAGCTTTGCCCCCATACGCGACAAAGACGGCACAATTATTGGCTCGGTGGTCGTCAGCCGCGATATCACCGAACGCAAGCAGGCTGAAGAAGCATTGCGGCAAAGTGAAGCCACTGTCCGAAACAAGCTCAAAGCGATTACAGATCCTGAAGGCGATATCGACACGCTGGAACTTTCCGACATTATTGATACCAATTTGCTACAGTCCATTCTGGAAGATTTTTATCATCTGACCGGAATGTTAGGGGCCGTGCTGGATGTATCTGGAAAAGTTCTGGTAGCTGTTGGCTGGCAAGATATCTGCACAAAATTCCACAGGTGCAACCCCGAAACGCTCAAAAACTGTGTCGAAAGCGACACCATCCTCACCCATGGTGTGCCGGAAGGGACATTTAAGGCATACCGTTGCAAGAACAATCTGTGGGATATTGTCACTCCCCTGATCGTAGGGGGCAGGCATGTTGGGAATGTTTTTATCGGACAGTTCTTCCACCAGGACGATGTGCTTGATGTGGATCTGTTCCGCGCGCAGGCCCGAAAATACGGGTTCGATGAGACTGAATATCTTGCCGCGCTCGACCGTGTGCCCCGCTTTAGCAAAGAAGCGATCGAGGCGGGCATGCAGTTCTACGCCAAACTTGCCGGGATTATTTCGACCCTAAGTTTCAGCACCATTCAACAATCCAGGATGCTTTTCGAGCGCAAACGGACAGAGGAACTGCTCCAACAAACAGAAGAAACGTATAGAACCCTGGCTGAAAACTCACCCGATCTGATTGCCCGCTTCGACCAACACTTGCGGCATATCTATGTCAATCGCTCGGCAGCCGCCATTGGCGTCTTCTCGCCTCAAGATTATATCGGCAAGACCCTTGAAGAAATGGGCGTTCCGGAGCCTAATCGCTCTTTTTGGAACCAGCTTTTTCAAAAGGTCTTTGATACCGGAGAACCGCTTGTCATTGAGAGAGATTTTTTAACCTCCCACGGACTGCGCACCTATAATACAAAGCTGATCGCCGAGTTCGCTTCTGATGGAAGTGTCCAATCGGTTTTATCACTGGCCCGCGATATCACCGAGCGCAAACGCGCAGAAATACAGGTTAACGAACAACTCGATGAACTGCGCCGCTGGTATAACGCCACCCTGGGGCGTGAAGAACGGATTCTCGAACTGAAGAGTGAAGTAAATGAACTGCTTTCGCAAACGGGTCAACCCCCGCGCTACCTCAGCACAAATCAGAATCAATGAACAGGCAGCGAATGGGATGAGTTGTGATCGTGCCGACCGTGCGCTGAGCTGCACTATCACCAGCCCCATTCAACCATCTGAAGGTGGAACCGAATGAGCATTCTTGACCTGAGAACCGTGTTATTCAGTTACATCATCAGCAATGCCATCTGCGCCATCGTGATGAGTTCCATGTGGCATCAGAATCGCAGACGCTCTCCCGAGCTGGGTTTCTGGCTGGCCGATTTTGTCATGCAGTTTTTGTCAATCCTGGTGATCTTCTTGCGCGGCATTCTGCCGGATTTTATCTCCATTATGATCGGGATCATCCTGATCGTTGGCGGAACGCTGCTTCTTTACATCGGGCTGGAGCGCTATGTCGGCCAACGCAGTTCACAGCGGTATAACCTGTTCTTGCTGGGGCTGTTCATTCTGGTACATGCCTACTTTACGTTTATGCAACCCAGTCTGCTGGCGCGCAATATCAATTTATCGCTGGGGCTGCTGGTAATTTGTTCTCAGGCCGCCTGGCTTATGCTGCGCCGGGTGGATATGAAAATGCGCCAGACAACTCAGACGGTCGGGGGAATATTTGCCGCCTACAGCCTGGTCAGCCTGATTCGCATCTTTGTGGATCTGGCAATTCCGCCGGGGAATGATTTTTTTAGATCGGGGCTGTACGGCACCCTGGTCATTTTGCTTTACCAGATGCTGTTCATCGCGTTAACCTTTGCCCTTTTTCTGATGGTCAACCGCCGGCAGTTTTTCGAGCTCGAAAACGACATCCGCGAGCGAAAATCGACCGAAGAGGCCCTCAAGAAGAGTGAAGAAAAATTCGCCAAAGCCTTTCAAAACAGCCCCGAAATTATTCTCATGACCTCGCTCCTGGAAGGAAAAATTATCGATGCCAATGAAACCTTCTTTCGGGTCAGCGGATATTCCAGAGAAGAAAGCCTGGAGAGAACCAGCATCGATTTGAATCTATGGGGCAGCCTGGCTGAGCGCAGCCATTTTGCCGAGCGCTTGCAAAAAGAAGGCCGGGTGTTAAATTTCGAAACAAGCTTTCGCAAAAAATCCAGCGAGATCTTTACCGGCTGGATTTCGGGTGAGATCATTGACTTGCAAGGCACACAATATGTACTCAGTACCATCAATGATGTCACCGAACGCAAACGGACGGAAGAAATTCTCAAAGAAACCGAAGCAAAGTTTAGCGAAATATTTCTTGCCACCCCAACCGCGTATACCCTTTCGGACCTGGATGGAAAATTAATTGAAGTAAACCCTGCATTTTGCCAGATGACTGGCTACCTTCATGATGAAGTGATTGGCAAAACAACCGTTGAACTAAATCTGATCAGCCCCAGAGAATTGCAAAGGATGCACGAAAGCACCAATCCATCTGATGGCGCTCTGAATAACTTTGAGCTTGAGATGGTGAAACGTGACGGCACGATCTTCTCGGTGCTGCTCTTTCGAAAAATAATATCCCTGAATGGAAAACCCTACCGGCTTGGCGCGGCAATCGACATCCACAAGGGCAGGCTGGCCGAGAAAAAGCTTTTCGAAAGCGAGGCCAGGTTTCGCAATCTGTTTGAGCATTCGGCAGTGGGCATATCGATGACCGGGGTCAATGGATCGCTGAATGTGAATAAGTCATTTTGCGCTATGCTGGGCTATACCGAAGAGGAATTGAACACTCAAAAATGGATGGAGATTTCCCATCCGGATGATTTACAGAAAACCACTGAGATTGTGCAAGCGTTGTTAAGTGAAAAAAATGAGCAGGCCCGTTTTGAAAAAAGATATATCCACAAAAATGGGGATGTTATCTGGGCGGATGTCTCCACCTATCTTCAACGAGACGAGAAAAGGGACCCGCAATTTTTTGTAACGGTCGTGATTGACATCACCGAACGCAAACGGACAGAAGCAGAAATCATGGAGGTTCAAACCGAATTACAGCGCTTGCTGGCAGAGGCCGACCGGTCTCGCCGCGCCCTGCTGAGTGTGGTTGAAGACCAGAAAAGGGTGCAAGAACAGGTCCGCCAGCTCAATGCAAAATTGGAGCAGCGGGTGAGTGAACGAACCGCACAACTGGAAGCCTCAAACAAAGAGCTGGAAGCCTTTGCCTATTCGGTATCTCACGACCTGCGCGCACCTTTGCGCGCCATCGATGGATTCTCACACATCCTGGAAAAAGAATATGATCCAAAGTTGGATGATGAAGGCAAACGCCTGTTAAGCATCATCCGTAGAAACACCGCCAAAATGGATCACCTGATCACCGATTTACTGGCGCTTTCACGGGTCAGCCGCAGCCAGTTGAACCATTCTCCCATCGATATGACCGCCCTGGTAAACTCCATATACCACGAAATTGCCACACCGGACGTGTTACAGAAATTTGTCTTTAGCGCCTCCGATCTGCCCTGGGTTTCGGGCGACCCCACCTTGCTGCGCCAGGTGTGGACCAATCTGATCTCCAATGCCATCAAATACACCTTACCCAGAGAAGAATGTCGAATCGATATCCGTGGATCAAAAAAAGACGGACTCTGCACATATTCCATCTGCGATAATGGAGTGGGTTTCAACCCACAATATACCGATAAGCTTTTTGGTCTTTTCCAACGCCTGCACAAAGAGAGCGAATTCGCGGGAACCGGCGTGGGGCTGGCTATTGTCCACCGCATCGTCCATCGCCATGGGGGGCAGGTATGGGCAGAAGGCGAAGTTGGCAAAGGCGCCACTTTTTACTTTACAATTCCCATCAGAGAGGTGAAGCATGAGTAATCCTGAGGCCATCGAAATTGTTCTGGTAGAAGATAACGACAGCGACGCAGAACTGACCCTGCGCGCATTGAAAGAAAAACACCTCACCAACCAGATTTCCCGCTTTGCAGATGGGCAGGAGATATTGGATTATCTCTTTCCGCACGAACCCACCCCTGAAACCGCAGCGAGCAGAACCCCAAAGTTGATTCTGTTGGATCTCAAATTGCCCTTAATCAGCGGGCTGGAGGTGCTCAAAAGAATCAAGAGCGATCCGCGCACCAAACGGATTCCTGTGGTTGTTTTAACTTCCTCAACCGAAGACAGCGATATCAACGAATGTTATCATCTGGGCGTCAACAGCTATATTGTCAAACCGGTTCAGTTCGATAACTTCATCGAAGCAGTACAAAAATTGGAGCTTTACTGGATGCTGCTCAATCGATTTCCAACCCGTTAGCGGCTTTTGCACATGGCGCTTCGGCAATCTGCCAGGCTTTCACCACCCACCGGGCATCATCGCTGAAGGCTGAAAATTTTTGCTCCAAAATTTAAGCAAAGCCAGAAACCACGTCATTCGAATCAAAACGACATCTGATGGAGATGTTCGCTTGCGCATGGTAAACTTATTGTTGAAAATAATCAAAGCTGATTGAGGGAACATGTCGAATCTCACCGCAACCGCGATTGCAAATCCAAACATCGCCTTCATCAAATACTGGGGCAATCAAGATCAACAGCAGCGTCTGCCGGTGAATGGCTCCATCTCGATGAATCTGGCCGGGTTAGAAACCCGCACCAGGGTAACCTTTAGCGCCCAACTTCAGGCCGACACACTCTCACTGAATGGGCAGATGGCAGCCGGCGGCAGCCTGGAGCGTGTCAGCCGCTTTCTGGAGATCGTGCGGGCAATGGCGGGGATTGCCGCTCACGCTGAGGTCATTTCCAGTAACAATTTTCCCACCGGTGCGGGAATCGCATCTTCAGCGGCTGGTTTTTCTGCGCTGGCGCTGGCCGCCAGCCGGGCAGCAGGGTTAAACCTGACCGAACCCGAGCTTTCTCGCCTGGCCCGTCTCGGGTCGGGCTCAGCGTCCCGTTCGGTTCCGGGCGGCTTTGTAGAATGGACACCCGGAAACGACCGGGAATCGTTTGCCTTTTCCATTGCCCCGGCAGAACACTGGGACCTGGTTGACTGTGTTGCCGTTCTGGCAACCGGTCACAAACCGGTGGGCTCAACAGCGGGCCATGCCCTGGCCGATACCAGCCCATTACAGGCTGCCCGCGTTGCCGGCGCCCCGGCACGCCTGGATCAGTGTCGCCAGGCGCTGCTAAAGCGCGACTTTGCTTCACTGGCAGAAGTTGTCGAACGCGACAGCAACCTGATGCACGCTGTCATGATGACCTCCAGACCGCCGCTCTTTTACTGGGAGCCGGTGTCGCTGCAAATTATGAAACTGGTTCCCATCTGGCGCGAACAGGATGGACTTGAAGCCTGCTACACCCTGGACGCAGGGCCCAATGTGCACGTGATCTGCACTGCCGCCAGCGCGGCAGCGGTGATGACCCGCTTAAAAGCGCTGCCCGGTGTTCTGGATGTTCTCAGCGCCGGGGCCGGTGGTGCGGCCCATTATGTATGAAGCACTGTTCAACGTCCAAAATCTATCGCGACATTTCGCAAAGTAGTTAACCTTTTCCTGGGGTTTTGGGTAGCAGCGCTTGCTTTGCAAGCGCTGCTACCCAAAGAAAATCCCCCCCTCCCGGCGGCGCATTTTTCGCCACGATGTCGATGTGTTAAACACGCGGTTTTCGCCACCCGGAGGATCCGCTGAACTTTGTGAACAGCCTTACAAAATCTATTGACAGACCATTGAGCCTTTAATAAAAAGCATTATAATGAAGAAGCTGAAGATATTTACTGTTTAAATCAAAAAAATTAGGAATAACATGGACTTTACAACTTTAATTGAGTTTATCATCGCCTTTGGCGTGTTGATCTTTCTCCACGAGCTGGGTCATTATCTGGTTGCCCGTTGGGTTGGGGTTGAAGTAGAAGAATTCGGCTTTGGCTTTCCCCCGCGCATGGTCAAACTCTTTACATTTAAGGGAACCGAATTCACCCTGAACTGGATTCCTTTTGGCGCCTTTGTGCGCCCAAAGGGAGAGAATGACTCCAATGTCTCCGGCGGTCTGGCGGCTGCGCGACCCGTAAAGCGGTTGGCGGTTCTTCTGGGTGGGCCGTTAATGAACCTCTTTACCGCCATTCTCATCTTTACCCTGCTCTTCAATGTCGCTGGTGCACCAGACCCCAGCCGGGTGTTGATCTCCGGGGTTGCCGGGGGCTCTCCGGCAGAGACAGTGGGGTTAAAAACCGGTGATATCATCACCACCGTGAACAGCGTCACCATCAATAGTCAGGATACCCTCTCCGGGCTGGTGAGTGAAAACCGCGGCAAAGAAATTTCCATCACCGTTGATCGCAGCGGCGAAACAATCAATTTTCTTGCCGTTCCGCGTGTAGCGCCACCGGCCGGACAGGGCGCCCTGGGTATTACCCTCAGCGCACCCTACACCTCCGTCCCCCTGCCGCGCGCCTTCACCGGCGGCCTGTTGATGACCCTCGACCAGGGGCGTCAGTTGGTCCTTCTGCCTGGCAAATTGATCCGCGGTGAAGTATCAACCGAGCAAGCCCGCTTCATGGGCCCCATTGGCGTTGCCAATGTATATGGACAGATTGCCGAAGAAGATGACAAAATCCAGGCCGAAGCGGCCCAGTCACCCCAGAGCACACCGCCAGCCGTAAACCGGTTCTATTTCCTGGCGGTTCTCTCGGCTGCGCTGGGATATACCAATCTGCTGCCCATCCCGGCTCTGGATGGCGGACGAATATTGTTTACGCTGATAGAAATGGTCACCCGCAGAAAAATTAAGCCAGAGCTGGAAAACATGGTCCATCTCATCGGTTTTGCTGCCCTGATCTTATTGATGGTTTATATCACCACCCAGGATATTATCAATCCCATTCAACTGCCCTAATACGAGGCCGAAATTTATGTCGAACAAGAAAACAAAATTAATTTCTTTTGATGCTGCTTTGCAAACTCTCGCTGCCGAAGATGTGCTCATCCCTACCAGCTATCTTCCGCAATTCTCCGATCTGGAAGGGAACAATCTCAATGCGCTGCGTTCAACGTGGGCAAAACTTTCTCCTGCACGGAAATACGCCTTTCTGACCGATCTAATCGACTGGGATGAAACGGATACCCTGGTAAATTTTGAAGCAGTTGCGCATATTGCGCTCCAGGATTCAGATGGAATGGTTCGGGCAAACGGGATCAAGCTTCTGAGCTATAGCGATGATGCAAAGCTCGTCCCCATTCTGGCAAATATGTTAAAGAGAGACTCGGAAGAAAAAACCCGTGCAGCAGCAGCAAAATTGCTGGGTAAATTTGTCTATCTGGGCGAATTGGAAGAAATTCCGCAGCAGGTGCAGCAAATGGCGATCGATGCCCTGTTGCTGGTTCCTGAGACCGAACAGGAAAGCGTTCGACTACAGGTGCTCGAATCGTTGGGGTATTCCAGCAATGAGGAAATCCCCAACCGCATCCAGACCGCCTATCATTCAGGAAAGCCAGTCTGGGTGGAAAGCGCCCTGCGCGCCATGGGAAGATCGGCAGATGAACGCTGGGAAGAATCCGTGCTGGAGAATCTAGATCACGATAACCCGGCCGTTCAACTGGCTGCTGTCGAAGCTGCCGGTGAACTGGAGATCAAAAAGGCCCGCCGACCGCTGACGCTGATGCTCAAAGACACCGAAAGCCTTGAACCCGAACTTTTCGCGGCCGTGGTCTGGTCGCTCTCGCAAATCGGGGGCGATAAAGTAAAGGTGATCCTCGGGGCTCTGGCAGAAATGACCAAAGATGACGACATGCTCGAAATCATCGAAGATGCAATCGACAATCTTGAGTTGAATGAAATGTTCGCACGCGAGATGTTTGATTTTTCAAAAATCGATGATGAAGACCATGAAACCCTGATTGACCTCGAAGATGAAGATGAAATCGACGGGGATGACGATTTTTTAAAGAGCCGTTTAAATTAGTCCGCTGAAGGGGGAAGCACATGCAAAAAGTTTGGCTCACGGCCTGGTGGAGCATTCTCAGCTTATTCTGCATTGCCGCTCGACCACTCCCCCTGCAAGGGGTGGAATTTACCAACGTCAGCCAATTTTTTGAATTCGGTCAGCAAATCGTATTCCAGGTAACGATTAAGACCCCCCAGCCCATTGAAGAAGTGGTTTTGTTTCTTCAACCAGAGGGCGAAAATACCCGTTTGTTTCAACTGGATCCCGGCGAGCAGGGTGAAATCGTTTATCAGATGGATACCACCACCAACCCGGTGCGGGCGTTTTCGCGTGTTGAATACTGGTACCGGGTGAAATCGGGTGAACAGACCATCGAAAGCCAGCATTTCTCTTTTGATTATTCAGATAACCGCTTCCCCTGGGAATCGCTGAAAGACGAAGAGTTTGAGGTTTTCTGGTATGAAGGCGATCTGGATTTCGGCCAGTCGATCCTTAATACAGCGCAGCAAGGCCGCGAGGCTGCCCAGAATATCGTTGCCGCCGGGCTGCCCAAACCCTTGCGCATCTTTGTGTACGCCGATTCAACCGACCTGCAAGATGCGTTGCAGCTCACCGGTCAGACCTGGGTGGCCGGGCACGCCAGCCCCGATCTGGGGGTGGTTTTGCTTTCCATCCCGCTGGGGCCCGACCAACGCCTGGAGCTTGAACGCCAACTGCCCCACGAACTGACCCACATTCTGCAATATCAACTGCTGGGCGAAAAATATAACCGTCTGCCCGTCTGGCTGGCCGAAGGCTCAGCCTCCATTGCAGAGCTTTACCCCAACCCCGATTATCAACGCGTGATCGATCGCTCGGCGGCCGAAGGTGCGCTGCTGCCCATGCGCGTGCTTTGTAATGCATTCCCACAGGAAGCATCCGGCGCTTTTCTTGCCTATGCGCAGTCTGCGTCCTTTTCACGTTACCTGCTGCAAAGCTTCGGCGCTTCAAAACTTTCGGAGCTTATGACCACCTATGCAGACGGCTTTGATTGCAGCCAGGGAATGAGCGCCACCACCGGCCAGTCGCTCGAACAAACCGAGACTCGCTGGCAACAGGATTATCTTGGTATTAACCCGACCAGCCGCATTTTCCGCAACCTGGGCCCCTATCTGGCCATTGCGCTGATCTTTCTCGTTCCGCTGTTTTTCCTGGTACTGCGCCGTTCGTAGGAGAGAGCATGGTCGATTCCAAAATTCCCGCCGCGCTGCATATTCGCATTCAAGGGATTGTTCAAGGCGTAGGCTTTCGCTACTTTGTCAAACAACAGGCCGAGGCACTGGCGATCAC
This sequence comes from uncultured Anaerolineaceae bacterium, assembly GCA_964593905.1. GTDB lineage: Bacteria > Chloroflexota > Anaerolineae > Anaerolineales > Anaerolineaceae > CAZQLE01. Next base: position 12,930 of record CAZQLE010000064.1, read on the forward strand.
CGGCTGGGTGCGCAACCGCTATGGCGATGAATCTGTCGAAGTATGGGCAGAAGGCCCCCGCCCGGTGTTGGAGATCTTGCTCAATGAACTGCGCCGCGGTCCACAATCTGCAATTGTGGAACATATTGCCATCGACTGGCCACCGGCCACCGGAAAATTTCGCCAGTTTAACATCGCCCCCACCGAATAACACACCTTTTTCTGGGGGGCACCTTCTCCCAAAAAATGTTGGAGGCGTAAAAACCTTCTACTCAGGAACCCTTCCCATGCGACTTTCTGCCACCAATCCTAAAATTGAAAAACGCCCCATTGAAGCCCTGGCTGGCAGCGGCAATTTTGCTCGCGAATATATCCACCGGGGTGAAATTCTGTCCGTCTGGGGCGGCATTGTCATCACCGCCCAAGAACTGGCCACCCTGCCGCCCGAACGTTGCAGCTATGTTTTGCAGGTTGAAGAAGGTTTTTACCAGTACTCATTTATTGAAGATGAAATCGGAGATTTTTTCAATCACTCCTGCAACCCCAACGCCGGTCTGCGGGGGCCCATTACCCTGGTGGCCCTGCGAGATATCCAGCCGGGTGAGCAGATTTGTTTTGATTACGCCATGTCAGATGGCGACCCGTTTGATGAATTTGAATGCAATTGTGGTGCGGCCGGGTGCCGCGGCAAAGTGACCGGCAACGACTGGCAAAACCCCGAAATTCAACGGCGCTACAAGGGGTATTTTTCACCCTACTTGCAGCGCCGCATCGATCAAAAAAACGGATCCGTCTAAGGTTATAAATCAACCTCACCGGCCAACAACCTGGCTTTCTTCCAGGGCGGCATATTGGTCTCTTCGGCCATAATCTCGCGCAGTTCATAAATCTGATCCCGCAGCGCAGCCGCCCGCTCAAATTCAAGGTCTTTGGCGGCCGCCTTCATTTGCTGCTCCAGCTCATGAACCAACCGTTTAATTTCATTCTGCGGCAGCGAAGCTGTGCGCTCACGTTCAGAGTGATATTCTCCCTGCTGCTCAGCCACCGCCGTGCCGGTCAAGCGCGCCGTCAGATCGTAGATGCCTTTGATGATGCTCAAAGGTTCAATACCATGCGCCTGGTTATACGCCATCTGCTTTTCCCGCCGCCGGTTGGTCTCTTCAAGCGCAAATTTCATCGAATCGGTCATCCGGTCGGCATACATCACCACCTTGCCCTGCACATGCCGGGCCGCGCGGCCAATGGTCTGAATCAGCGCCGTCCCCGAACGCAAGAAGCCTTCCTTGTCTGCATCCAAAATCGCAACCAGCGACACTTCGGGCAGGTCCAACCCCTCGCGCAGCAGGTTGATCCCAACCAGCACATCAAACACACCCATGCGCAAATCACGCAAGATGCCAATCCGTTCCAGGGTCTCCACTTCGGAATGCAGATAATGGACCTTAATCCCCGATTCCATCAGATAATCGGACAGGTCTTCGGACATGCGCTTGGTCAGGGTGGTCACCAAAACCCGCTGGCGTTGGTTTACCCGTTCGCGGATCTCACCAATCAGGTCATCCACCTGTCCTTTGGTCGGCCGGACTTCAACCAGGGGGTCAAGCAGCCCGGTCGGACGAATGATCTGCTCGACAATTTGCTCGCTGTGTTGCAGTTCATAGGGACCGGGTGTGGCGCTGGTATAAATGGTGTGGCCCATGCGCCGTTCGAACTCGGCAAACGTGAGCGGCCGGTTATCCATCGCCGAAGGCAGACGGAAACCGTATTCAGATAACACACTCTTGCGCGACTGATCGCCATTGTACATCCCCCGAATCTGGGGAATGGTCATATGCGATTCATCGATAAACATCAAATAATCATTGGGCAGATAGTCCATCAACGTCCAGGGCGGCGACCCGGCGGCGCGCTGGTCCAGATGGCGCGAATAGTTTTCCACACCGCTGCAATAGCCCACCTCTTTCAACATCTCAAGGTCATAGCGTGTGCGCTGTTCAATACGCTGGGCTTCCAACAGTCGGTTGTTTTGCTTAAAGAAACTCAGCCGCTCTTCCAGTTCGGCCTCAATATCCTGAATGGCCTTTTCCAGCCGGTTTTCCTGGGTGATATAGTGCTTGGCCGGATAAATATCCACCGTTGAAACCCGTTCCAACACCTCGCCGGTGGTCGTGTTCACCGCAATAATCTTCTCAATTTCATCGCCAAAAAAAGACAGCCGGTAAGCGCGTTTGTTTTCATACGCCGGGAAGATCTCCAGCGTATCGCCACGCACGCGAAAGATGCCGGGTTTAACTTCCATATCATTGCGCTGATACTGAATCTCGATCAACTGGCGCAGCAGCGCATTGCGGCGGAAGATGGTGTTCTCTTCAAGATGCACCACCCCTTTGCCATATGCTTCGGGGTTACCCAGGCCATAAATGCACGAGACCGAAGCCACAATAACCACATCCCGGCGCGACATCAGCGAAGTGGTGGCTGCCAGACGCAGCCGGTCAATTTCCTCATTGATCTGGGTCTCTTTTTCAATATACAGGTCCTGCCGCGGCACATAGGCCTCTGGCTGATAGTAATCATAATAAGAGACAAAGTATTCCACCGCGTTCTCAGGGAAAAATTCCTTGAACTCGGCGTAGAGCTGTGCGGCCAGGGTTTTGTTATGCGCCATGATGACTGCCGGCATATTCAACTGGGTGATGATGTTCGCCATCGCAAACGTCTTCCCCGTGGCAGTTGCGCCCAGCAGAGTCTGATGTTTTTTGCCGCTCTTAATTCCTGCCACCAGCTTTGCAATGGCTTCGGGCTGGTCGCCGGTTGGTTGGTAAGGAGCGTGAAGTTTAAATTCCATCTTAATTTCCTTCGGGGTCTTCCGGAAAACTTCCTTCCGGGGCATACCAATCGGTTGGATCGATGCCCGTTATGGTTTCGCCAGGTTTAACTTCAAATTCAATCAGCGTGTGATCCGGGCATTCAACGCTCAGCCCGCAGGGCACAGCCCTGCTGTAACCACCGCTTAAACCGGCTGGCCCTTCTAAAAGATAAGCCACCACCGTATAAAAACCGGGGGGCACATTCTTAATCGTATACGTGGTGGAATTTGCTTTCGTTTCCACATACACAAATTCGCTGCCGCCCAGGCGAAACGCAACCACCCGCAGCGGCGGAATGCTTTCAGAGGGGTACATTAAAGTTCCACTAATGGTTCCGTAATTGGTTGAATTGGATTGGGCAAGAATAATGGGCGTGGCCGTGGGAAGCGGAACAATTTTTGCAGCTTCCTGCGGGTCGACCGCCGCCGTCTGGGTAATGGCTGCGCTAAGCTCCGCCTCCAAAGTGCCCTGAACAGCCGTGACCGTTTCAGCAACATTGGCTGCAACCAGGGTCGCATCCGGTTCTTGAGCAGTTCCGGTAAATGTGCACATCAAAGAGCTGGCTCCCAGAACCAGGCTGCAAACCAGAATCGGTAAGAACTTCGGTTTCATCTGCACCTCCACTATGCTGCGATTATACCCGGATTTAAAGAACTTATATTCTATTTTATTGAATTTCTTTGAGCAAAGTTTTCACAATCCGGGCAATGCGCCGTTCAACTTATCGCAAGGCATCAATCAAACGCAATAGCTCCAAAAGGCGTTCTTCCCAGGGTTGGCCGCCATTGCTCATCGCCATCCAGTAGCCATTTTTGCCGCTGCGCGCCGCGCTGCCCACCGCCGGCAAATTACGCGCCGCTACACCTTCAGGCAGGGTCGGGTAGCGTAAAACAACCTGGCTGCTTTCGACCGCGATCGAGGCCAGACCAATCCGTTCGGCCAACAGTTTTACGCGCATCTGATAAAACAGATTCACCGCCATCTCGGGCAGCGGCCCAAACCGGTCATTAAATTCTTCATATAAATGATCCAGGTCTTTTTCATTATCCATATTCGCCAGCCGGCGATAAAGCTGCAAACGCATATGCTGGTCAGCCAGGTAATCCGACGGAATGCCAACCGGCAGCGGCAGGTCCACATTCACCGGCATCCCAATGCTCTTGACCTGAAAACGCTGTTCGGCCGAGATCTGCAAACCGCTGGCCGAACGCAGATCGCGCACCGCCTGCGCCAGCAAACGGGTATACAGGTGAAAACCCACCGCCGCGATATAACCATGCTGACGGGTGCCCAGCAGCTCACCCGCGCCGCGCATCTCAAGATCACGCATGGCAATGGAATAACCGGCGCCCAACTGGGTATTCTCGGCAATTACCTCCAACCGTTCGAGGCCTTCGGGTGTAGAGGGCTTTCGGCGATGCCGGAAGAAATAAGCATAAGCCCGCTGCGCGCCGCGCCCCACCCGGCCGCGTAATTGATAGAGCTGTGACAGGCCAAAGGTATCGGCGCGGTCCACAAT
>CAZQLE010000065.1:0-3987 GCA_964593905.1 uncultured Anaerolineaceae bacterium
GCCTCGCGCAGCGGGTCCACCTGCCTGGTTTCAAGATACCCCAATCGCAAAACACCGTTGGGCAGCATCTGAGGCGTGAGAGAGAAACGACCGGTGGGCACGCGCAGCAATTTCGCCATGACAAAATGGCTGGTCTCATGCAACAGCACACCGGGAAAAAACAGGAATGAAAATAAACCCACCGCGAGAGCAGGGCTGCGCGTAATGATGAGAAACAGCGCCTGCATCTCGCGGTGGAGGTTGCGCTGAATGAGCAAAAATGGCAGCAGGCAAATGAGAAGCCAGATCAGCCCATCAACAGCGGTGGGAATCACTTCACAGCAGCCTTGACAATGCCCAGGAAATCGGCGGCTTTCAGGCTGGCGCCGCCCACCAGGGCGCCGTCGATATCGGCCTGACCGAAGAATTCGGCCGCATTCGAGGCTTTAACCGATCCGCCGTAAAGAATGCGAATCGCCTCGCCCGCTTCTTTGCCAAACATGTCGATCAACGGCTTGCGCACATAATCACGAATCACCTGTTCGGCCTGATCGCCGGTGGCAGCCCGGCCGGTGCCAATGGCCCATACCGGTTCATAAGCCACCACCAACCCGGCCGCATCAGCAGATGAAATGCCTTTCAGCCCTTCACGGACCTGACGCACAACCACGGCCTCAGTCTGACCGGCTTCGTTCTCAGCCAGGGTCTCACCCACACAGACAATGGGAATCAAACCAACCGCCAGGGCGGCCAGGGTCTTTTTATTAACGCCTTCGTCTGTTTCGCCATAATAAGCGCGCCGTTCGCTGTGACCCAGAATGACATAACCACCCAGTTCTTTCACCATCTCGGGAGATATTTCACCGGTGTAAGCGCCCGATTTCTCCCAGAACAGGTTCTGAGCGCCCACGCCAATGCCGCTGTCGGTTAACAGCCAGGATACGACGTTGAGGGCGGTGAAAGGCGGGCAAACCACCCGTTCCACGCCTGTTTCGGCCTGCAAGGCTTCTTTCATTTCAGACACAAGGGCTTTTGCCCCGGCAACGGTCATATTCATTTTCCAGTTGCCAGCCACAAATGGTTTACGCATTTCCAACTCCTTTATTAAAAATGGGGAAGAACTATGGACAACAATTGCAGATACCTGAATTTTACCATCAACCCTGAAAGTGAAACATCCCCGGCGCGGCTTACCGCACCCTCCCCGGTCTCACGACCCAAAAAAACCGCACAGGCAACCGTGCAGCTTACCGGCCAGCGGACCTGGCCGCCAGATGAAGAACTTCAAGGGGCACTTGCGCAGCCGAAAGCACCCGCCCGGCCACAAACGTTCTGTGACAGCCCCGGTGGTCGGTCTCAAAGCAAAGCAGGCAGCAAACCTCTGCCTGGGCCAGGGCAGCCAGTTTCAAGACGCCCTCATGCTGGGTGTCAAGGTACGCCAAAAACCGGTGCGCATACCGCTCTGCGTTTTGATCCGCCCGATAAGCGGTGCGAATCTCGCGCGGACAGCCAAGAGACGCCATATGAAGGTATTGAAACCCGTTTTCTTGAGCGCCAAGTGACAAAGCGGTCTTCGAAAAACCCGGTTTCCGGCTCAACGGCAATTCCCGAATATCCACCAGCACTTGAATGTGATTGACGCGCAGCAAGTCAAACAAATCAGGTACAGACAGGCCTTCGTAACCCACTGTAAATAACTGCATAACGCCTCCACGGTCATTGGATGCTTTAAGTATAGCTTAAGGGTGTCTTTGAAAAGCCATGCAAACTGCTGATGGTATACTTCAAGAAAAATATACCACCGTGTTACAGGAACCCAGATGAGCATCGAAAAGCCAGCCGTTGGATCCCATCAAAAAGCCTGGTCCATTTTTTTTGTTCTGTTGACCACCCAGTCAACCCTGGGTTTTGTCATTTCCGCCGCCCTTCCGTCAGACGGGCAGGGTGTGGTGTTTGGTCTCTCACCCCTGCGGCTGGCGCTGCTGGCAGCCCTGGCCGGGCTGGCAGCCGGCGCGGCGTTTCTGGCCGGGCGCAGCTCCGGGCGCGGTCTGCCGGGCTGGCTGGAGCGCGACGGCTGGTTGAACGCCCTGCTCATCGGCGGATTTGCAACCGCCCTGCTCGCTCCCCTGCTGCTCACCACCCTGACCGCCCTGTCGCGTCAGGGTGAAGTCTTCCGTTACAGCGCTTATGCTGCGCGGCTCGCGCCCATCCTGTGGGTTGCGGCGCTGACAGGCGCCGAACTGGTGTTTCTGACCAGTTGGCTGCGCAAAAACCGCCTGACCGCTCTAATCGAACTACTGCACTCCTTCAGCACCCCGTGGTTGGTCGCCACAGCCGCCGGTGCGGCGCTGCTGACCTTTATCCTGATCACCCGCGTTGGCCTGACCCCCCAGACCGTTGGCTCCTGGGGCGGCCCTGCCGTCCCATTTCTGGAATGGCAGATCGCCCTGGTCTGGGTGGGAACGCTGGCCGTCTTGCTGCTCGGCCTGCGGCGTCAAAAACCGCTACCGGCTCATTTTGACACCGCCCTGACAGCCCTGATCTGGGTCAGCGGCGCGGTGCTGTGGCTCAGTCAGCCGGTCAACCCCGCCTATTTTGCCACCCCGCCGCGCGCGCCCAATTTTGAGCTGTACCCCTTCTCAGATGCCTTAACCTATGCGCAAAACGCCCAGTCCATTCTGGCCGGGGTGACCTGGCAGGGTGATATCCCCGCCCGGCCACTGTATGTCACCCTGCTGGCCGGGCTGCATGTGCTGGCCGGGCAAAATTACACCGCCGTGATCGCTGCACAGACCCTGCTGCTGGCGCTTTTTCCGGCCCTGCTGTACCTGATCGGCAAAGAGATGGGCTCGCGCCCGCTCGGGTTGGCTGCAGCGGCCCTCACCCTGCTGCGCGATATCACCGCCAACCAGTCTGCGCCATTTACGCTGAATTTAACCTATTCCAAATTGTTCTTTTCAGAGCTGCCCACCGCGCTGCTGCTCAGCCTGGCCGTATACAGCGTGCTGCGCTGGCTAAACCGCAGCCAGAACAACCCGCTGCTGCCCCTGATCGCGGGCGGAGCCATCGGCCTGGCCATGCTCATCCGCACCCAGAGCGCCATCGCCCTGCCGGCGCTGCTGCTAATTACCCTCCTGCACCGCCCGCAGAACTGGCGCGCCTGGCTCGGCAGCGCCTTGCTGGCCGGGCTGGGCGTGGGGTTGGCCATCACCCCCTGGCTGGTGCGCAACGCACACCTGACCAGCGGTCTGGTCTTTGACCACCCCGCTTCGCAGACACTGGTCATTGCCCAGCGCTACAACGGCCTGAACTTTGACGACCCCATCCCCATGCAGGCCGATGAGACCCTGGCAAATTATTCGGGCCGTCTGCTGCGCATGGCTGCCGACGGGTTCTTTGCCCATCCGGGCCGCTCGCTGCACCTGGCCGGCGGCAACTGGTTGAATAACTTTATCGATAATTTGCTCATCCTGCCGCTGCGCCCAGACCTGGAATCGCCAGGCGAGCTAGTTTCGCCCACCCGCGCCTTCTGGCAGACCTGGCGCGGCACGCCAAACGGGCCGCAAACGGTGGTTGTCGGGCTTTACCTGTTCCTTTTCACCAGCGGGGCAGCGGCGGCCTGGCGGCTGCGCCGCTGGGTGGGGCTGGCCCCCCTGGCGGTAAACCTCAGCTACAACCTGTGGACCGGGCTGTTCCTCAGCTCGGGCGACCGCTTTCTGGTGCCCGCCGACTGGGGGTTCTACCTGTACCCGATCCTGGGTCTATTGACCCTGGGGTATGGGCTGCTGCGCTTAATCCCCCGTCTCGACCAACAATTTGCGCTGCAATGGGCAGACACCCCGGTAGTTTTGGCCCGCCCTGTTTCAAAAAAGCGGCTGGCGCTCACCCTGCCGCTGGCCGCCGTGATCATCTTCCTGTGCGGTGCTTCCGTCCCGTGGCGCGAGACCGCCGTGCCCGCCCGTTACCACTCCAGCGACAACCCGCAAAACCGCCAAAAACTCCTTCAGG
>CAZQLE010000065.1:3997-17098 GCA_964593905.1 uncultured Anaerolineaceae bacterium
ACAGGCTGCCGAGGTTGTCCGGCTGGCAACCCTGCCCGAGATTCAGATCGAGCACGGCCGCGCTGTCTACCCGCGTTATTATGCCGCCGGTGAAGGCGAACCCGAGACCGCCAAAACCGGTTATGCCCCCGGGCCTGACGCGCGGCTGGTTTTTCCCTTCCTGGGTGCAAACAACCATCTGGTCATTTTTGCGCAAGACCAGCCGCCGCACTTCTTCCCCCATACTGCCGATGTATTCCTGTTTTACCGCCCAAACAAAAACCGCCCGGAGGTGTTTGCCATCCTGGCGGTGAAAGACAATCGCGCGGCCTTTTATCAGACCGGTTCAACATCTGCCGCGAAATCCGTTTTCTCAACCCGTTAACGGCTTTTTGCAGCAATTTTCATTCTGGCCGGGCCCCAACATCGCCCGACAGAAAATTGAATCGCTTACCCCCGGGTTTCTTCGACCACGCGGGTATAGACATCAAACTTCGGGGGGTTCTCAAGCACTTTCTTAACCTTGCACAGCTCGGCCGAGCGGATCAAGGCCGGGTAATATTTTTCGGGGAAGCTGGGCGGAACCTGAATTTCAAGATCGATCTTGGATAAATCGCCGGTCATCCGGTCGGCCTGAACGCGTTGAATCACACGAATGCCCTCGGCCGATAAACCGCGCTGCTGGCAAAAACCCAGCACAAAAATGCCCGCACAGGTGCCAATGGAAGCCAGAAAAACCTGAAACGGCGACGGGGCCGAATCATCGCCACCGCCAATCATGGGCTGGTCAGTTTTTACGATATGATGGCCAAAATGAGCATCCACCTTTGCGCCGCCGGGAAAATCTATGATCATTTCCATTTTTCATCCACTCCAAAAAGTTGGTTTTGTCATCAAAAGTCAGGCATCTTATCTTCACCTGAGCCATAACGCTTCTATCAATAGCATAGATGCAAATTTGTGAAAAAGGTGACAAGTCTACCCCGCTGAATCTGCATACACATCCACATGACAATTGAACCTGATTTGCAAGGAAAATCGGGTGATTTCTAATCCTTTCGGCGTGATACTTGTCAACGCAAAGAGGAAACATGCCACTGTTCAGCCCGTCGGGTGGGGAATATGATAGTTCATAATGTACAGACCGCAATATGCCCATCTGGAAATCTTTCGCGACCTGACCCGTCAGCAAATTGAAGAGCTGTATGGTATGATGGAAGTGTGCACTCTGCCAAAAGATCGGATGATCTTTGAACAGGGGCAAACCGCCCGGTACCTTTACATCCTGCTGGAAGGCGAAGTCAACGTCGTTTATAAGCCCTATGATGGACCACCGCTCAGTGTTGCACGCATCGAGCCAGGCGGAGTTTTTGGCTGGTCAGCCGCCCTGGGTCGAGAAATCTACACATCAGGCGCAATAACCGAAAAAGCAGGTAAAGCACTGCGGATCTCGGGAGAACAATTGCATAACCTGTGTGAGCTAAACCCTGAAATTGGCGGCGCGCTGTTGGAACGCCTGGCCAGTGGAATTGCCGAGCGGGTGCGCAACACGCATACCTCGGTTCTGGATGTTTTAAGCCAGGGTATGGATATTTCAAGCGATTGCATTAAAAAGGCGGCCCATCATGAGTGATCAGAAAGAAAATTTTTCACAAGAAGAGCAATTGCGCGGACTGATTGAACAGTTGGACGCTTATATCAACCATTATCACGGCGGCTCTGTTAACCTGGTATCTTTTGATGGCAAAATCGTACAGGTCCATCTGGGCGGCGCGTGTGAAGACTGCCCGCTGTCACCCACCACCTTGCACGGGTGGGTTGAGGGTACAATTCGCCAGTTCTTCCCTGAAATTGAACGAATCGAAGATATAAAATAGCACTACTCGACAAAAACCTCAACGTGTTCGCCGTCTTCTTCGTCGATCACGTCTACAATCTTGCCGGTTTCGCCCGAACGGATATGCTGCATCAATACATCCATATCCAACCCTTCGACTTCCGGCGAAAAACGCGCCCCCATTTTCATCCCCGCTGTAACCACCCCGATGGGCAGACGCACATTAACCCTGGTCTTGCCGGTTTCCACATCCGTCACCCGCACTCTCAGCCAACGAGCCGGTTTATTCAACCCGCTGCCAGTATCCACCGCAGAGGCTGCGCTTTTGACCGCTTCGCCATCCAACGCCTGCAAAAGCTGCATTCCCTGTTCGGCTGAAATTTTTCCTTCCTGGATCATCTTCAAGATCTTCAGGCGCTCTTCGGGTGTAGACATCCACGCTCCCTTTATCAAATCGAAAATCAGGTTGTCATTATTTTACACCGGTTTGATCGGTGTGGGAAAAGTCAGCCAGTGGAAGGACCTTCCCGGGCATGGCGAAGCACCCCTGTGCCGATCTGCAAGACCCTTGCCGCTGCCGGCATGGGTAGAGATTCTTCGCATGGCGCGCCGAAGAACACGGCGCACCGGCGCAGCATGACACATACCGCCGCCCGTGTCATGCTGCGCCAACGGCGAAGCAGCCCTACACTGATCTGCAAACCCTCGCTGTTGCCCACTCATGCAGAGATTCTTCGCGCGGCGTGTTCCAAAATGACACGAGGCCGACCCTTTGTCAGCCTCGTGTCATTTTTTTCGCCAATCTCAATTAATGCAGACTGCCGGAGCGCCGCTCCCATTCGGCCACTGCCTGACGGATCATGGCCTTAATTTCGGGGTCGGGCACGGCTTCAATTCCGTTATAGCGCATTGCACCCACCCACACAACCACACCTTCACGCAGATCTTCTGAAATCAACACCCGCTGGCCCGTATAGGCCGACTGCGCCAATAGCGTCTGGAATATTTCATCAATTTGAACCACCATGCTGCGCGCAGTGACCGGCGCAGCCGCCACAGGCGGCACTGTTGGAATGGGAATCGCCGCGCTGACAGGCTGCGCTGTTTGCAGCGGCTCCGGTTTTGGCGCGGGCGGAGCAACAGGCGGCAGCGGTGCAGGCACAGTTTCAACCGGTTTATCAATTTTTCCGCCCGCCCAGAGGAACAATTCCTGGGCTGCTTTTTGCAATTCGATGCGCTTTTTGGCGTCCAGCGCAGCCGAAGAATCAAATCGTTTGCCTTCCAGGCGCAACAACACCTTACCGGTTGTCTTCTCCCGCACCAACAGGGCAATTTCCTGTTCATCAGGGTTTTCGACAGGCAGCTCTTTTGGCGCGGCGGCCTCCGGTGTTTCGACCGCATCGCTTTTATTGCCCCGGTCGCCAAAGAAAATAGCCACCAGCGCACCGCCCACAAAACCAACCGTCACAAAGATGAAAGCCAGAATGATTGTTATTCCCAAAGAGCCCACAGGTTTCCTCGCTTACTGGCGCTCAACCCGAGAAAGAAACAGGCCGTTCTCAGGCTGGCATACCGGACAATAATGGGTTCCACGCTGCCCGATCAGCCTGCGCTCGATCAGAGCCCCGCACGTCCGGCAAGGTTCTCCGGTCCGCTGGTACACCCGAAAGTGATTCTGAAAATCGCCGCCCCGATACACCCAGTCGATGCTGGCGCCGTGTGTTTGAATGCCTTCATCCAGCACAGAACGGATCGCCTCCCACAGACGGTTGGCTTCTGCCCGGGTGACCGCCGCCGAAAGTTTCAGCGGATGCAGCCCGGCCAAAAACAGCGCCTCATCGGTATAAATATTTCCCAAACCGGCGATAAAACCCTGATCCAACAACAGCGGTTTTAACTGCCGCCGCCGCTGTTTCAATTCATTATATAACCAATCGGCAGAAAATTGATCGCTAAAGGGTTCCAAACCCAGATCACCGGTCACCTGCTGCGGGTCAGAAACCAGCCACAACCGCCCAAACTTACGCGCATCGTTGAACGCCATGCGCATTCCATCTTCAAACCAGAACACGGCCCGGTCATGCGCCGCCAGAGCCAGACGGCCGCCATCGGCGTCAAAAGCCGATTCCACCCGAATATCACCGCTCATGCGCAGATGAATTAGCAACGAAGCATCGCTCAATTTTAGAATTAAAAATTTTCCCCGCCGTTCCACCGCAAGAATGCGCTGGCCTGGCAGGGAAAATAAAAATTCATCCACGGCTGGTGTTGCCAGGGTGCGCTCCCAGAGCAGTTCACCCCGTTGGATTACCCGTCCCAGCACGCTCTCATGCCCCAACCCGCCGCTGCGCAGCGCACGGACAATGGTTTCGACTTCGGGCAGTTCGGGCATGGCGGGACCTTTTCTAAATCAGGCAGGTTTATTCGTTAAACATCTCGCCGACACTGCGACCCTCATTTGCGCGGCGGATGACCTCACCCAGCAGCGGCGAAATGGAGATGATTCGCATTCGACCGCCAAAACGGGCCATATCCTGCTCGGGAATGGGGATGGTATCGGTGGTGACAAATTCTTTTACCGGCAGCGCCGCCAGACGTTCGGCAGCATTAAGCGAAAACACAGGGTGCACAAAACTCATATAAACATCCCGCGCCCCGCAGCTCTTTACCAGGTTAACCGCCTGACCAATCGACCCGCCGGTATCCACTTCATCATCCACGATAATCACGTCGCGATCATATACATCACCGATCAGGGTCAGCGCTTCGGCCTTGGCATCATTGCCCATGCGGCGTTTTTCAATAAACGCCAGGGGAATATTCATCCCGGCCGCAAAGTTACGCGCTTTTTTGGCAAAACCCAGGTCGGCGGTGACCACAACCGGGTTGCGCATATTGTGTTGGATGGATTTGAGATAATCATTCAGCAAATGAAAAGCGGTCAGCGCATCACCGGGGATGGTGAAAAAGCCCTGAATTTGCCCGGCGTGCAGATCCAACAGGATATAACGATCGGCGCCTGCAACCTCAATCATATCTGCCACCAGGCGCGCCGTAATCGGCACCCGCGGCTGATCTTTCTTGTCAGAACGGGCATAGCTCAGATACGGGACTACCGCCGTAATCCGCGCTGCAGAATCGAGCCGCAGCGTCTGAAGCAAGATCAACAATTCCATCAAATTACGATGGACCGGTCTGGAGGTCGTCTGGATGACAAAGCAATCCTGACCGCGCACTGAACCGTGCAGTTTGATAAATAAATTATCATTGGGAAAAACAATAATATCGCGTCCGCATAACTCGAGCCCAAGGTAAGCTGCCACTTTACTGGCCAGATCGGGTGATGCCGTGCCTGCAAAGAGCTTGACATCACCATACATGCGCTCGTGTCGATGAAAAGAAACTGGCATTCCAAACTCCCTATATCACAGCTGGTGTATTACTCATTTTACCACCCAACGGGGCGAACTTTGCGTTCGCCCCGTTGAATTATGATACTCTTAATCTTTTTGTAAGCCCTACGGGTTTAACCGGTTCGGGCCGCGGAAGAGATAAACGGCATCACGGATGTTCTGCAGATCCAACAACACCATCAACAGGCGGGAAAGCCCCAGCCCATAACCACCATGCGGCGGGCAGCCATATTTGAAAAAGTCCAGATAGAACTGGATCGGCTCCAGATGCAGCCCTTTTTCGATGGCCTGTTTCGCCAGAACATCCACGCGGTGTTCGCGCTGCGCCCCGGTGGTAATTTCGAGGCCCGAGGCAATCAGGTCAAAGCTTTTGGTCAGTTCAGGGTTATCTTCATGGCGCATGTGATAGAAGGGCCGTACAGCAATCGGCCAATCGGTCACATACACAAAGTCATGCCCGTAAAGCTCTTTAATGTGCGCACCCAGGGCGCGTTCGCCGCCCGGGTCCAGATCACCCTTCTTTTCAGGAGGAAGCTGGTAGCCTTTTTCCTTCAGAATGCGGTAGGCTTCGCTCATCGTCACCCGCGGGAAAGGCACAGTAGGAACGATAATTTCTTTGCCAAACACGGCCTTAATCTCTTCACCGTGGGCTTCTTTAACCCGCAGATAAACATGCGCCAGCAGGTTTTCAAGCAGTTGCATCACGTCTTCATGGCTGTCCACCCACGAGATCTCCATATCCAGGCCGGTGAACTCGGTCATATGCCGCGATGTAAAGGAAGGATCGGCGCGGAAGACCGGGCCAATTTCGAGCACCTTTTCAAAACCGGCGGCCATAGCCATTTGCTTGAAGAACTGCGGGCTTTGCGCCAGATAAGCCTTGCGGTCAAAATACTGCACCTCAAAAAGTTCGGCGCCGCTCTCGCTGGGCGTACCCATGATCTTGGGCGTGTGAATCTCCATAAACCCGTTGTTGCTTGAAAATTCACGAACAGCGTTTTCGAGCGCTGTCTGAACTTTAAAGATCAGCAAATTCTCGGCCCGGCGCAGATCAAGGTAGCGCCAATCCATGCGGAAATCTTGAGCAGGGACGGTATCGCCAAAAGGCTCAAAGGGCAGCGGCGCTTCGGCGAGGTTCTCAACCTGAATCGATTCCAACTGAATTTCCAGACCGTTAAGTTTAACCTGGGGAGCATCGACCACTTTGCCGGTGATGGTCAAAGCCGATTCGGTGGTAATGGTTGAAATCTTCTCGGCCAGGGCCGCATCGCCGCCCTTCCAGAATGCCACCTGAACCGCGGCCGTGCGGTCACGCACCACCAGGAATTGCATCTTTTTCTGGTCGCGCAATACGGTCAGCCAACCTTGAATCTTTACCGTCTGGTCAATCTTGTCACGCAAATTTTTGATCGGGGTAACTTCCATCCTTAATGCTCCTCATTCAGGCATGTCTGACATGCGTTTTTCATATTATACCCTTCAAAACCTGCCGCAACGGATGAAAGTTATCCAAAAGCAGTAACTGGGCAAAATCTCAGGGCCGGTCCACACAGGCGCACACCGCCTGATACGGCGATAACTGCCGCGCAAACATCCGGTCGAGCAGCGTTTGCAGCCGTTCAGCCGGAAAACCCGCCTGCCAGCGCAGCAGCAGCTCATTTTGCAGCAGCAGATCAAACTCACCCCGCAGCCGCGCCCGGTCGCGCGTCTGCCATTCGCCGCTGGTGCGCAGCACAGCCCGATGCCCGGCAACCGCCGCGGCCAGCTCTTCAACCCCCTGCCCCTGGGCGGCAATGGTCTTAATAATCGGGATGCGCCAGCTCAATTCAGGCGCATCGGTTACAGTGGTTTCAGGCTCTGCCCCATGATGCCCCGCAAAACTGCGCCGGCCGGGGTCGGCCAGCTCAAGCATCATGCGCAGCGATCGTTCGGTGTTTTCAACCCCCGGCAAATCGGCCTTGTTAATCACCAGAATATCGGCAATCTCCAAAATCCCGGCTTTGATGGCCTGAATATCATCGCCCAGCCCCGGCGCTTCCACCACCAGGGTGGTATGCGCCAGACGGGCAATATCCACCTCACTCTGACCCGCACCCACGGTTTCGATGATGACCACATCAAACCCGGCGGCGTCCAACACCTGCGCCACCCCCGCGGTTGCCCGCGCCAGCCCGCCCAGCGCCCCGCGCGAGGCCATCGAACGCACAAACACGCCCGCATCTCCGGCCAGGTCGCGCATCCGCACCCGGTCGCCCAGCAGCGCCCCTCCGGTAAACGGGCTGGAGGGGTCCACCGCTACAATCGCGACTTTCAGCGGCGGCGCAGCGCGGCGCAGCGCCAGCGCCAGCATATTCACCAGGGTGCTTTTGCCCGTCCCCGGTGAGCCGGTCACCCCCACCAGATGCGCCCGGCCGGTATATGCAAATAAGCCGTCCAGCGCTTCACGGCCGGCCGGCGTATTATTTTCCACCTGGGTTAAAAGACGCGCCAGAGCCAGACGTTCGCCGGCCAGCACTGCCTCCAGAGAAATCGTTGCCAATGGGTCTCTCCGCTCGGGGTCAGGCGGGGTCTGCCTGCCCCAGTACCGCCGCGCGAATATCGCCAGCAATCTGATCAATCGACGCACCCGGACCATAAACGGCTTTTACACCGGCCGCGGTCAGACCCGGAATATCCTGTTCGGGAATAATTCCACCCACAAAGACAAAGACATCATCCTGGCCGTTGGCCCGCAGCAGTTCAATCACCCGCGGAACAAGGGCATTATGCGCGCCCGAAAGAATCGACAGACCAACCACATTGACATCTTCCTGCAGCGCAGCTTCGCTGATCATCTCGGGCGTCTGGCGCAAACCCGTATAGATCACTTCCATCCCCGCGTCGCGCAGCCCGCGCGAAACAACCTTTGCGCCGCGGTCATGGCCATCCAGACCCGGTTTTGCAATCAAGACCCGTATTTTCGGTTCACTCATCTGACTCCTCCATTTTTGGATGTCCTCTTGATTATACCGCGCGCGAAAACCAGCCAGAATAACAATAAGGCAGAACTTGCAGGTTACATTATTCCCGCTCAGGGGTGATAAAATTAACCGGGGAGAAGATCATTTTCTAAAGGGGAGCACAAAGCGGTGAAAAAGAAGGATTGGATCCATCTGGGAATTCCCGCCGTACTCCTCGGCGGTTGTTTTGCGTGGCTGGCCTATCTGGCTGCCGGGCAAACGCTCTTTTTTTCCTGGCGGCGCACCGGCCTTTTTCTGCTGGCGTTTCCCGTCTTCAGCCTGTTTCATTTTCTCATCTTACGCCATCTCATCCGTCCCGCAGCGGCCGGGGTTAAAACTGCGCCAAAACTTGGCATGGCCGCCTTTTGCATCCTCGCCGGCGCTTACCTGCTCACCTTCACCCCGTGGGATCTGCCCATGCCCATTGGGGTGCAGCATCTGCGCATTATTGCCCTGGCGCAAAAGCACCCCGACGCACAGGCGGCGCAGGTTGAACTGCTCTCTTTTTCAGATGCCCATGATTTCATCAGTTACAACACTTTTGAGAATCCGCAGGGTTGGACGCGCCAGGATACCAGCCTGATCACCGCCGGAGAATTTCCGGCGGAGTTATCCTGGCAGGGGCGGGCCAGAAAACTTTACGTCTCTTTTCGAACTTCGCCAGACAGCGGCAAAATCACCCTGGTCTGGAACGGGCACACCAGCACATACGACCTTTATAATCTGGAAGTCGATCAACAGACCTATCCACTTGAAGTGCAGCTTCCGGCTTCAACCCGGCTGCTGACGCTGGCGATCTACAGTTTGAGTGCGGGTTTCTTGCTGCTGGTTTTGACGGCCCTGTTTGTGTTAATCTGGCGGCAAACGCCGCCACTGAGCGCCGCGCCAGATGCGCTGCCGCCACTGCGTTCGCGTTTCTGGCTGCTGCCGCTGGCTGGTTTTCTCATCGGCGCCGGGTTGATGTTGTTTGCCTTGCGCAACAGTGGTGCAATTATCAGCACCGACACGGTCAATTATGTCAGCGCCGCCCGCCATCTGTTGGCTGGTGAGGGCTATATTGCCGAAAACAATGATGTGTATGACTGGTGGCCGCCGCTTTACCCGGCCTGGCTGGCGATCCTGGGCCTTGTTCCGGGCGTGAAAATGCTCACCATGATCACGCCTGGCAACGCATTTTTATATGGATTAATCGTCGCGCTGAGTGTGGTTCTGGCGCGCGCTGCGCTGCCCCGCGCGCGGCTGGCGGCCCCGGCGGTGCTGCTGCTCAGCCTGTTCGCCATCCCTTACTATGAAAGCGCAAGCCCCATCCTGTCCGAGCCGATCTACCTCACGCTGACGCTCTTTTTCTTTATTTTCTGGTTTCAATATTTGCACACCCGCCGGCTGCATTACGCCATCTTGTTTACCATTGCCGCTGCGGGCATCCCATTAACCCGCTATGTGGGCGTGACCTTAATTTTAAGCACGGCGATCACCCTGCTGTTAATTTTGCCCACCGCCAACGGGTGGCATCGTCTTACCCAGACCGCCGCCTTTGGTTTTCTCGGCAGCCTGCCAACCGCATTATGGGTCGGGCGCAATTACGTTTACTCGGGGCTGCTGACAGGGCCGCGCACACCCTCTGACACAAACCTGCAGGCCAATCTCCAGCGCGTCGTGGATACGATCAAAAGCTGGTTGGTTCCCGCGCCCTGGGCAGGGTACCTTTTAATCATCATCCTTCTTCTGGTCGCGCTTGTGCTGCTGGCTGGCAGGGCCGGCCAGGCCAACCGGCAGCTTTCAACAAACCCGCAAACCACATTAATCCTGGCCGGATACGCCATCTTTTACCTCGCCTACCTGGTAATTGTATTAAGCATCGTCTCCAATGCGCCCATCGGAACCCGCCTGCTGGCGCCGGTGTTCCCGGCGCTGGTCATCGGTTTTGGCGGATTTTTGGACGCTGTGTGGCAGAAAAAACGGTTTGGCCCGTTTCTGGCCGCTTTGCTGCTGCTAATGCTGATGGTGCAGCCTGTTCTGACCTACCAGGCCAGACAGGGTTCGGTGCCAGAGGTGAATGAGGGGTCGATCCCCCTGCGTACATTTGAGCAGAATGGGGTGATCGATTACCTGCGCCGCAACCCGCCCACCGGCATGTCTTTTACCTTCAGCAACTGCCCGCGCTGCGTCTATATTTTTGCCGATCTGCACCCCACCTACCTTTTGGATGCCGACCATCCTGATCTGGATCTGCAAGACGGTGAAACAGGGGTCTTAATCTGGTTTGCGAATGTTGCCCCGTGGACAGACCGCCCCGCTCCGGGCAATACCCTGCCCGATCTCGCCCGGGCCGCCGGGCGGGCCGTTAGGGTGACCTCATTATACGCAGGCCCAGACGGGCAGGTGGTTGAGGTCCGGTAAAGAAACAGCCCTTGATGCGTGTTCAGAAAGCGGTCCAATCCCCCCTCGGACCTGTCTAACCTTGATTTGCAGGTCATTCGTTGCAGTGGTAAACTTAGTTTGAAGATCACCATTTGGAACTGCGAGGTAGCCAAACGCTTATGCCTGCAATTTATCCTTTCACTGCAATCGTCGGTCAACAACGCATGAAACGGGCGCTCATCTTAAACGCGGTTGACACCCGCATCGGCGGTGTGCTCATTCGTGGAGAACGCGGCACGGCAAAATCGACCGCTGCGCGCGCGCTGGCGGCCCTGCTGCCCGGTGTCACCGTCGTCAGCGACTGTCGCTTTGGCTGCAACCCCGCCAAACCCGACACCTGGTGTACCGAATGTCGTGAACGCTCTGCCGCCGGTGAAACGCTGCCCGAAACTCGCCGGGCAACTCCTTTTGTCAACTTACCCGTTTCAGCCACCGAAGATCGTGTGGTCGGCACGCTGGATATTGAGAAGGCCATTCAGAAGGGCGTACGCGCCTTTGAACCGGGCGTGTTGGCCTCGGCCAACCGCGGGTTATTGTATATCGATGAAGTCAATCTGCTCGACGACCATGTCGTCGATATTCTGCTCGATTCAGCCGCGATGGGACAAAACATCGTCGAACGTGAGGGCATCTCATTCTCTCACCCCGCCCGCTTTATTCTGGTCGGAACGATGAACCCTGAAGAAGGCGATCTGCGCCCCCAGCTTTTGGATCGTTTCGCCCTTTCGGTGGAGATCTATGGCATCCACGATGCCCGTGAACGGGTCGAAATTATTCAGCGCCATCTCAGCTATGAAACCAACCCGACCGCCTTCCGGCAGGCCTGGTTGACCAGAGAAGAAGAACTGTCGCTCCAGATTGAGACGGCCCGAAAACTGGTCGATCAGGTCAGCTACACAACGCGCGACCTGCTTTCCATCGCCTCGCTGACCGCCTCCTTAAATGTCGAGGGGCACCGCGCCGATCTGGTCATTCTTAAAACCGCCCGCGCTCAGGCCGCTTTTGAAGGCCGCACCCAGATCAACGATCGCGATATCGCCCTGGCCGCAGAGCTGGCGCTGCCCCACCGCTTGCGCAAGGGGCCCTTCTCGCAGTCAGATATGGGCATGGAAGAGCTTCAGGAACGCATTGAACAGCTTCAGGGCAGCAAGGCGGGGTCTCCCAAAGAGACTGAAACCGCGCCCGACAGCGACGCCAACGCGCAAAAAAAAACTTAACCTCGGCTGAGATCGTCGAACAGCAAGAGCCTGAATCTGGCCAACCAGAACCCAACCCGCAAAATCCGTTTTCTGACACCAATGCATTCTGGTGGGATGGCGGTCAACAGATCAAAGCCGGTGAGACGTTTCATACCCGCCGGTTGGATACCCCGCTTGACCAGATGGTGCGGCGGGGGATGGGCCGGCGCTCGCGCACCCGTTCTGAAAAGAGACGCGGTCGTTACATTCAGTCACGCCCCGCAGCAGGGCAACCCGACGACCTGGCTTTTGATGCCACCCTGCGCGCGGCTGCGCCCTTTCAAAACCAGCGCAGCGAAGAACGCAAACGGGTTGCCTTTGCGATCAAACCCTCCGACTACATGAACAAGGTGCGTATGCGCCGTTCGGCCAATCTGGTGCTCTTTCTAGTGGATGCATCCTGGTCGATGGCGGTTGCCGAACGTATGGCAGCCACCAAAGGCGCAATTCTTTCGCTGTTGACCGATGCCTACCAGCGCCGCGATCGGGTGGGGTTAATTGTCTTCCAGAAGAACAAGGCCACTCTCATCCTGCCGCCCACCAACTCCATCACCCTGGCCGAACGGGCCCTGCGCGACATCCCCATTGGCGGCAAAACCCCGCTTTCAGCCGGTTTGCAAATGTCTTATGAGGTACTGCGCCGCGAGAAGATGCTGCACCCCGATGTTATGCCGCTTTTAATCGTCCTGACCGATGGGGCAGGCAATGTTTCGATGGGGAATTTACCCCCCATGGAAGAATCGCGCCAGATGGCCGCGCTGATTGCCGGCGAGAAAATCCATTCACTGGTGGTCAATATGGAACATGCCGCCTTTGATCAGGGGCTGGCGCAGACGCTGGCCGATCAATTGAAGGCCCCCTGCTACACGATCACCGATCTCAAAGCCGAGAACCTGTACAACACCGTCCGACAGCAGATCGTAAAAATCAAGCCAACTGAAGAGGCGCATTAATTGGCCGCCCCGTCTTGCAGTGTGCAGGCCTGCCGGCTTGCCAACCCTCTATCCTGGTGATATCATAGTTTTCTATGGAGACATCAGCGCAGCCCAGAAAACGCACCCGCTCAATTTTGCTGACCGTGATCATCGGTTCGCTGGTCTGCTACTGCATCGGATTTGCCGTTTTGCAGGTCAACCAGGTAACGCGGCGCATGCCAACGCCCTCGGCCACCCTGCCCACCCTGAGCCCCACTGCCTCGGTCACCATTAACCCGC
>CAZQLE010000066.1:0-17060 GCA_964593905.1 uncultured Anaerolineaceae bacterium
GCCCGCCGGCCTGCCCCCCACGCGCCTCAGCCCCGGCCAGATCGCCGAACTGACCGCGCTGGTGGGCGGCCCCGAAAACGTGCGCCTCGACCCCTACGACCGTCTGCGCGCTTCCTACGGCAAAACCATGTACGACCTCATCCGCCTGCGCCGCCGTGTGGTTGAAAACCTGCCCGATGCCGTGCTCTGCCCGCGCGACCGCGCCGATGTGGCCGCCGTGCTGGCCTGGTGTGTGGCCCACCGGCTGGCGCTGTATGTCTACGGCGGCGGGTCTTCGGTCACCCGCGGGTTTGAGGCCGTGCAGGGCGGCATCACGCTGGACCTCAGCGTGCACATGCGCCGCATTCTTTCATTTAATGAGACCGACCAGACCATCACCGTCGAGGCCGGGCTGAGCGGCCCCGAGCTCGAAAACGCGCTCAACGCCGCCCCCCAGCGTTTTGGCGCACAGCACGCCTACACCTGCGGCCATTTTCCGCAGTCGTTTGAATTTTCAAGCGTGGGCGGCTGGGTGGTCACCCGCGGGGCCGGGCAAAACTCCACCTACTATGGCAAGATCGAAGATATCGTCTTCAGCCAGGAATATGTCACCCCCGCCGGGCTGCTCACCACCCCGGCCTTCCCGCGCACAGCCGCCGGCCCCGATCTTAACCAGGTGATGATGGGCAGCGAAGGCGCCTTTGGCGTGCTCACCGCCGTCACCCTGCGCATCTTCCGCCGCACCCCGCCCACCGCCGCGCGCCAGTTTGCCTGGATGTTCAAAACCTGGCCGGCGGGCCTGAACGCCGTGCGCGAGCTGCTGCAAAGCGAATGCGGCCGCCCTTCGGTGCTGCGCCTCTCGGACCCCGAAGAAACCGAGGTGGGGTTAAAGCTCTACGGCGTCGATCACCCCGTGGTGGACCGGTTCTTCAACGCCCTGGGCTGCAAACCCATGCAAAAGTGTCTGCTGCTCGGCTCGGTGGATGGCGGCGCGCCGGGCTACACCCGCGCCGTGCTGCGCGAGATTCAACGCATCTGCGCCCGCAGCGGGGCCGTGCCGCTTTCGGTGCTTAACATCACCCGCCGCTGGGAGAAAGACCGCTTCCGCGACCCCTATCTGCGCGAAGACCTGCAAGACCACGGCATTCTGATCGACACCCTCGAATGTGCCGTCACCTGGTCGCAGCTTGAGGGTGTGCACGCCGCCGTGCGCGCCTATGTGAAACAGCGCCCGCAGACCATCTGCATGACCCATCTTTCACACGTCTACCCCCAGGGCGCCAACCTCTATTTCATCTTCATCGCCCGCCTGAGCGACCCCGATGAATATCTGCGCCTGCAATACGGCATCCTCGAAACCCTCACCGCCGCCGGTGCGGCCGTCAGCCACCACCACGGCGTGGGCAAGGCCAGCGCCCCCTGGCTGGCAGGCATGCTCGGCGCGCCGGGCATGGGCGTGCTGCATGCCCTCAAAAACCACTTCGATCCCGGCTTCATCCTCAACCCCGGCGGCACCCTGGCCCTCGACCTCACCCCCGAGCAAGAGCAAAAACGCTGGGGCCGGTCGGCTTAGGCCGAGACGCCCCCCCAGCGGCACGGTTTTCACCACCGGGAGGGTCATCAGGCCTTCCAAAAAATTGCTGCTTGACACAATCGGCCAAAACCCGTAAACTTGGACAGCATTCGGTGAGGGAGTAGCTTCCTGCAAATATGCAGGGCAGACGGTCGTCACTACGGAGAGAGATCTCCCGGCCCCTGCAAGTTTTTAAAGCGAGACCACCGCAACAATCTGTTGTGGGGGTCTTTTTTTATTAATTACCGCCCCCGCGCCAGGCGCCTGCCAGCCCGAGCGCGCACCGCGCAAAGGTCCCAATTTATTTTGGCCGCAACAACGGCCGCCGATAGCCTCATTACAAGGTGGAAAAAGCATGAAAGAAACCAACCCCTGGTATACCCTGACCGTCGCCGAGACCCTGTCGCAACTGGATTCTACGCCAGAAGGGCTTTCACAGACGGCCGCCGCCGAGCGGCTGCTGCAACACGGCCCCAACGAGCTGCAAGCCGGAAAACGCACCACCCCGCTGACCATTCTGATCGAGCAATTTAAGAATATCTTTGTCATCATCCTGCTGCTGGCGGCGGGCATCTCGGCCTTTTTGGGGCACGGGGTTGAAGCCATTGCCATTGCCGTCATCGTGCTTTTTTCGGTGGTGCTCGGCTTTGTGCAAGAGTATCGCGCCGAGCGCGCCATTGAAGCCCTGCGCGAAATGGCCGCCCCCACCGCCGCCGTGCTGCGGGACGGCGACGAGATCGATATCCCCGCCCGCGAAGTGGTGCCGGGCGATATCATTTTGTTGAAGGCCGGCGACCGTGTGCCCGCCGACGCGCGCCTGATCGAATCGATCAATTTGCAGATCGAAGAAGCCGTGCTCACCGGCGAATCGCTGGCGGTGGAAAAACATACCGGGCCGCTCGCGGGTGAAGATCTGGCCGTCGGCGACCGCAAGAACATGGTCTATTCTGGCACCGCGGCGGCCTACGGGCGCGGCCGGGCCGTGGTGGTTGCCACCGGCATGAAAACCGAGTTCGGCAAGATCACCGGCATGTTGCAATCGGTGGAGACCGGCGACACCCCCCTGCAAGAAAACCTCGACCGGGTGGGCAAGACCCTGGCCAAGGCCGCCTTTGTGGTGGTGCTGGTCATCGTCTTGCTGGGCGTGCTGCGCGGCCAGCCGATATTGGAGATGTTCATCTTCGGCATCGCCCTGGCGGTGGCGGTAGTGCCCGAGGCGCTGCCGGCTGTGGTCACCATCTCGCTGGCCATCGGCATTCAGCGCATGGCCAAACGCAACGCCCTGGTGCGCAAACTGCCCACCGTCGAAACGCTCGGCTCCACCTCGGTCATCTGCTCTGATAAAACCGGCACCCTGACCAAAGACGAGATGACCGTGCGCAAGATTGCCCTGGCCGGGCGCTGGGTGGAGGTGAGCGGCTCGGGCTATGACCCGGTGGGCCAGTTTGGCAATGCCAACGCCAACGGCAAACTGGATGAAGCCCTGGCCCGCCTGCTGCGCGGCGGCGCGCTCGTCTCGGATGCGCGCCTGGTGCAGGTGGATGGGCGCTGGGATATCAAAGGCGACCCCACCGAGGGCGCGCTGGTGGTGGCGGCCGCCAAGGCCGGCCTGCACAAAACCGAGCTCGACCGCCAATACCCCCGCCTGCAAGAGGTGCCCTTCACCTCTGAAACCAAACGCATGACCACCCTGCACCAGACCCCCGACGGGCCGGTCGCCTATTCCAAGGGCGCTCCCGAGGTGATTCTGAACGCCTGCACCCGCTACCTGGCCGCAGACGGCGAACAGCCGCTGGACGAGGCCGCCCGCACCCGCCTGTTGGACGCGGCGCAAGAGATGGGCAGCCAGGCGCTGCGCGTGTTGGCCGTGGCCGCCCGGCCCGCGGCCAATATTCAAGAAGCCGAACAGGAAATGACCCTGCTCGGGCTGGTGGGCATGATCGACCCGCCCCGCCCCGAGGCCAAAGCGGCCATTGGGGTTTGCGAGACGGCCGGCATTCGCCCGGTGATGATCACCGGCGACCACCCCGTCACGGCCCGCGCTGTGGCCGGCGAACTGGGCCTGCTGCGCGGCGGGCGGGTGATCACCGGCGCCGAACTGGAGGCGATGGATGACAGCCAGCTCGACCGCGAGGTGGAGAACATCGACGTGTATGCGCGGGTTTCACCGGCCCACAAACTGCGCGTGGTCACCGCCTTGCAAAACAAAGGCCATATCGTAGCCATGACCGGCGACGGCGTCAACGACGCCCCGGCGCTCAAAAAGGCCGATATCGGCATCGCCATGGGCATCACCGGCACCGATGTCAGCAAAGAAGCCGCCGCCATGACCCTCACCGACGACAACTTCTCTTCCATCGTCGCCGCGGTCGAAGAAGGACGCGGCATCTTTGGCAATATCAAAAAATATCTGATGTACCTGCTGTCTTCCAACATCGGCGAAATCGGGCTGATGGCCGGCTCGGCGCTGCTGGGGCTGCCCCTGCCGCTCACCGCGGTGCAGATCCTCTACGTCAACCTGGCCACCGACGGCCTGCCCGCCCTGGCGCTCTCGGTGGACCCCGCCGAACCCGACCTGATGCGCCGCAAACCGCGCAACCCGCGCACGGGCATCTTCACCCGCCCGGTGGTCACCCTGATGACCCTGGGCGGCATCTGGTCGTCGGTGGTCAACCTGGGGCTGTTCTCGTGGGCCATCGGCTCGGGCCGCTCGATCGAAGAAGCCATGACCATGACCTTTGTCTCGCTGGTGCTCATTCAGTTCTTCAAGGCCTACAACTTCCGCTCCGACCGTCACTCGGTGCTGCGCAAGCCCTTTGCCAACAAATGGCTGAACATCGCCATTGTATGGGAGCTGGCCCTGCTGCTGCTCATCGTCTACGTGCCCGGCCTGCACGGGCCCTTTAACACCTTCAGCCTGCCGCTGGTCGACTGGGCCATCATTCTGGGCGCCGCCTTCACCATCTCGCCGGTACTCGAACTGGCCAAATGGATGCTGCGCCGCGGCTGGTTTGGCGAGGTGGAGTAAGACCGCGCCAGAACGGCGGTTCGCGTCAGAGCGGGTTCCCGGCCGGGCGCATGGTTTAACGGTAAAACCATAACGGTAAATTTACAGGTAGGTATGCCCGGGGCGGTCCTGAACAGGACCGCCCCAAAGTTTTGCCAGGTGCAGCCAGAGTGCGGGCTGCCCACACGCAGGTCGAGGCTCCGTTGACCACGCTCTTCACCAGGTTGCCGTCGCCGCTCCGTTACCCCTATTCAGATGTCTTTTATGGTTCGGGAAGAATGTAAAAGAATATGTCAAATTTCTTGCCACTCAATAAAACAAGGTAATTCTTTGTTCTTAATAATAAATACCACGATCTCGACAATCTGTTCATAGGGTAAACACTGAGTCACGGGTATCGAAGTAGGTGTTCCGCCAGCATCGAATTCAATCTCATCCCCTATATCTGATAAAGGGATTGGTTCATGATTTAACGCAACTAAATATGGAGGTGTACCATCCTCAGAAAATTGAATAAAACCATACGGCATACCAATTCCAAGAGTTAAAATACCTATATTAGACATCTCCATAACAATAATTCTTATTTCTTTCTTAAGTAATTGAAAAAGAATCGTTTTTAAATCTTTCTCTTCCTGAATTTCAAGATAATACTGTTCATGGTTGGATTCGGTAATTTTAATTTTATGCATTTGTCTATTCTCCAATCAATTACCTTTGAAAAATTTATCGAAACCACCTGGAGCTATTATCCGCAAAATTGCATTTGGCGGTAGCATACGTGTTAAATTTGCATCACAAGATGGGCAAGGAATATTATTGATGCATAAGGTTCCATACGTGTAGTTGTTTTGTTGCATTATCGCAGCAGCATGACCTTCGACGTGTGTTCGAGTAACTATATCAAAACCACTGGTTCCAGAAGGAATATGCGATGCAGGTCCATTTCTTCCACTGACCAGCATATATTGTTGCCCATCGGTATCTAAGATTCCTGTCGTTTTGCCTTTTCCATCTATCCTTACAGGAAGTTTTGATGCTACTTTAGCGTTTTGAGAGGAGTAACTTGTTCCAGTATTTACCTGTGGTTCGACATCATTACTTAACCTTTTTGGTAATTTTTCTGATGCACTGTTATACGGCATTGGCTGATTTGCAATACTCGCTTGAATCGCCATCGGTGCCATCATAGCTACAACGCCAATTATCTTTCCGGTTCCTGAGGGGTCATTTGCTGTCGCTTGGCTTACCCTCATTGATACTTTTATTCCCCATATCTTCTCTGCAGACAATGGCGAATAAAAGTAAGTTTCACCATATGTATATGATCCAGTTGGATAACTATGATTTCTGGGCTCTTGCCATCCACCTTCAAAAATATAATGCCCACCGGGATCAATGTAGCGGATCGGGTTCCACTGCACATAAGCGTAGCGATCATAAGCCACGCTCATTCCCGGCTCGGGGATCAACGTATCGGCCTGGGCGAAATGGGAAATCACGGGGTCGTAGAAGCGGGCCACATAGTAATACAACCCGATCTCGTCCATTTGGCTGAGCTGGCCAGTATATTGGTACTTCGTCGGGGTGGTTCCTTCCGCCGAGCGCAATTCTCCAAATGCTGTATATTTTAAGGTGCTGTTCCACGTCCCATCTGCATTGGCGGTCAGGCTGGTGCTACCTGCGAAGCACCCCTGGAGCGCAGCGCAAGGGGCTGATGATCCCCCAACAGCCAGTAGAGCGTGCCGTTCTTGCGCATGGCCACCGCCTGCACGCCGTTGAAGTAGGTCTTCTCTTCGGTGGTATTGCCACCTTCGATCCGTTTCTGATACAGTTTGCCCGCAAAGTAGGATATTTTGCACAAAAGTTAGTTACAGGTTTCCCATTAGGCGAAATCGGAAATTTGTTAATTTCTTTTTCTTGACCAAATCAAACACCTCTTGTGTACAAAAATTTACAAATGGATAAATAATATTATCGCGGAAGAGAGGGCTGCCATCCCATGAACCAGGAATCAAGGAATATGTTTGGAGAACCATTGGATCGGTTTCAATATAGTTACATTGTTTACAAATTTTAATAATATTCGCACCACTCGCCTTCACATCCACTCCACAATGCCCGTCAATTTCAACCCGAAAATATCGAGGGGGGCGCTTCTTTTCTAATGTTTGGGACTCGATACTCTTTATCCCTACTTCAAAGGTATGGAAAGAATTGATTCCTGCATCCATAAAAATCTGAATAGCATTTTCCGATAAGATAGCGAAAGGAAATGCTCCGCAACCTAAAATATCAGGATACGAACTACCTCCTTCTAAACTGACATCCAATTCGCCAGAAGGATATCGTCGATGTGTGCCACACTTTTTGCAAATCGTATCTACCATAGGTGAACGTGGCGTTATCGATTGCACCCAGGTAAATCGACTATTATGAAAAGAATTATGAGAAAACTTGTGATAAGAGTTCATCTTGACGGAAAATTTCCTCCAGTCATTAATTGTCCCATGAATTGTATGATATTCTCGATTGTAGCGAAAGGATTGGCTTCAATAAATTCGCCCCATGTATCGTTATAATCTCTCGACCATTTTTGATGCTGTCCGCGTTCCACCCAAAAGCCATATTCCGCTTGATTGACATCGAGTCCGTGTGCAGCAAACCAATCCTTGAATTTCCAAGGTAGTCCATGATGAGCCTCAGGATTTTTCATGTCTGCAGGCTTTGTATTACCTGCATTTTTCATATTTTCCTTTAACTTTCCTCTATAGATGGATCCAAGGACAGCTGGATCTCGATTTTCCTGCGGAATCACATCTTCTATCAAGTTTCTTGGAACCGAATGCGGTACACCTAAGCCAAGCGAACTTGGAGGCATACTTTTACCTGTATCCGCAATACCCAACATCAACCCGGGTGCATAGAGTCGAAATTCGTTATTAGGGTCGATGATGGTTGCCCAAGTTACTCTCATGGGTATAGCAACCCCATAAATCAGAGCAGCATCCTCAGGGTCCAAAAGAACTGTATTGCCATATTGATAATACCCGGCAGAATAGGTCCCCGAATCTGGGCTCAACCAATCTCCTTCCACCAGGTAATGCCCCGTAGGATCATTATAGCGGATCGGGTTCCACTGCACATAAGCGTAGCGATCATAAGCCACGCTCATTCCCGGCTCGGGGATCAACGTATCGGCCTGGGCGAAATGGGAAATCACGGGGTCGTAGAAGCGGGCCACATAGTAATACAACCCGATCTCGTCCATTTGGCTGAGCTGGCCAGTATATTGGTACTTCGTCGGGGTGGTTCCTTCCGCCGAGCGCAATTCTCCAAATGCTGTATATTTTAAGGTGCTGTTCCACGTCCCATTCTCAAAGGGAGGTCCATCATGGCCCCCCCTTTGCAATTATTTCACCGTTATCGTCACACGAAACGTCTCTGCCGGCGGCACGGCTGGCTCGAACGAGCGGCGATAGACCAGCACCAGCGGGCTCTGCCCCGCCGTGGCGGCCCGAAACACAAAGGTCTCTTTGCCGCCCGAGCCGGGCAGCGGGGTCTGGCTGGCCGGGGTATATTCGGCCTCACCCACCTGCTCGAGGATGCCGGCTTCCACCTCGGCCACCTGCCAGCGGAACCCGGTGCTGGGGTTTGACCCCAACTGCACCATCAGCGTTTGCCCGGCCTGAATTTCCACCGTCCGATCATTGTCTGCCCCGCTCAAGTTCACCGACCCGTTCCGGGCGGCCCCACAGCCCCCCGCCAGGGCAACCAGCAGCACCGCACCGGTCAGAAACAATCCTTTCTTCATCACGACCTCCAGGGGTGGAATAAGTCGATGAATATTTTATGATTATACGGAAAAAACCGCGCTTTACACCCCCGGACCAGGCCGGGCGAAGGTTTGCCCACACACGCTCCAAAAAGCAGATACAATAAAAGAGCCATGTATTCCATCCCCCTTTTCCCTCTCGATACCGTGCTGTTTCCGGGCATGCCCATTCATCTGCACATCTTCGAGCCGCGCTACCAGTTGATGATGCGCCGCTGCATCGATCAACAGCAGCCATTCGGGGTGGTGCTAATTCATGAAGGGCTTGAGGCTGGCGGCGATCTGGCAAAGCCCCATGCCATCGGCTGTACCGCGCGCATTGTCGAGATCGAGCGCCTTGCCGAGGGGCGCATGAACCTGACCGCCATCGGCGATGAGCGCTTTCATCTGCACGAGACCCTGCATGATGAGCCCTATCTGATCGGCCGTGTCGAACATTTTCCGCTCGAACAGCCCGAAACCATCCAAAATGTTCGCACCCGGCGGCTGCTGGTCACTTATTTGCGCCACTATCTGCGCCTGCTCCAGCAGACCGGCCTGCCAGATATGAGCCTGCGCGGCATCGAGCTGCCCGAAGAGTCGCTGCTGCTGCTCTATCTGGCTGCTGCGCTGCTCCAGATTCCGGGTTTCGAAAAACAGCAGTTGCTCGCGCTGCCCGCGGCCCCGCAAATGCTCGGCCAGGTGCTGCGCCTTTACCGCCGCGAGAACGCGGTCATCGCGCGCTTAAAGCATGTCACCCAGCAGGAAGCCGAAAAACAGGCCTGGTTGAATTAGGCTGTGGTTTAAGGGGGGCAAGGGGCGCGGGTTGGTAAAACGCTTTAAAACCGGCGCGCGGCTAGCTGACCCACTCTTCTTCATACACCCCGCTGGCCTGCTGGTCGGCCGGGGTGAGCGGGTCATCCATGCGCACCTGCAAACTGATGCCGGCCGTGCGCACGCCGTTGGGGGTCATGTTGCGCCGCACAGTGTAGCGCAGAAAATACTGCTGCACCAGGTCGTTGTTTAATACATCCTTCACCGTGCGCAAACTGACCGAGGCGCGTTTGGCCAGGGTGGCCATATCGGTCTCAATCGTGTCGCGTTTGTCGCCGGTCAGCGGGTTCCAGTAACACAGTGAGCGCGCCGCCAAAATGACCGCCATGGCCGAATGGCCGATGAGCGGCACCCATTCGTTGAAGAAATACAGGGTCACAAACATGCCCCGCTCGGGCTGAATAATCCGCGCGCGGTCTGAACCGTAGGCCTTTTGCAGCATCATCTTGCGCGCGTTGGGCGGCGGGGCGGCTTTTTCGCTTTCGGTGGGCGCAACAATTTGCGGCGGGGCATTGCAGGCGGGCGGCGCATCATCGGCTATACGCAAATCCAGCGTCACCGGTTGGGCCAGCAGGCCTTCCATCAGGCGCAGCACGCGGCTCCTCAGCCGGTTTTCAACCCAGTCGCGCCCGTAGGGGTTGGGGGCTGTCAGGGTGAAGATGCCGTCTTCAAATCCCTGGGGCTTAAGCGTCTCCACCCACGAGGTGTATTGCATGGCGGTCAGTTCCAGGCGCAGTTGACCCAACACCTTCTGCCAGGCATCCAGATAGGCGGGAAGATCTTTGACTTGTTCGGGGGTCGCTTGCGCCGGGTTCATGCGCGGTTCTTTCGTCTGGTAAGAGGGCCCGGTCAGGCCGTCTCGGTTTTACCGGTCAGGGTGTTGATCTGGCTCTGCAAGAAATCCACCACCTGCTGAAAATCTTCCTGGCGGATATCTTCGGAGCGGCTGACCCCGGTGAGGCGGGTGACATCCATGTAAATGCCGGGGTAGGGTTTGGCAACGCCCTTTTCTTGCAGCAGGGCGCCCAGGGTGGCCACCAGTTGGCGGAGCTGGCCCATTTGTTCGGGCGTCAGGCGCGCTTTCGGTCCGGCGGTCGATTCGAGGCGGGTTACCTGCTGACGCAGGTTTGAGAACGCCTCACGAATCTGGGTCACCTTTTCCTCATGCGCGCGGCGCAATTCAGCCAGCTCCGCGTCCACTTTTTTTGAAAGGTTCTCTTCGAACAGCTCTTGCTCGGTCACCATGCGCGCCACGGCTTCGCGCAAAAAGCGCATTTCACCGCGTTCGCTGATGCCAAAATGTTCGGCCAATACCTCGCTGGCTTCTTCGAGAAAGGCTTTCATCATCGCCCGCGCGTTTTCGTCTTGAATGCGCTCCAGCTCGACGCCGGTAAGAAACATGGGCAGCACGGCCGCTTCGATGCACAGGGTGGGCTGCGGTCCGCCGGGGGTGGTCATTAGAATGGTGACGGTGTAGGGTTCAAAGAAACCCTGCTGCCGGATGAGCCGTTTGCGCTGGGCGCGTGCATCCAGCCCAAAGGCTTCACACAGCGATTTCACCGATACATACCCGCGTCCATCGCGCAGATCGGCGGTCGCAATCTCTTTCCCCTGAAAGAGCAGCCTGCGTTCGACCTCGGGTCGAAACACATTGGCGCCAGTTGTCATATCTGCTCCTGTTCTGCTGCAAAGGTGGGTCCATCATGGCCCCCCCTTTGATTTTCCCGATTTCGTGTATCTATTTGTTTCTTCCTTTTATTCTGGTAATTATCGGAAGAAATTATTATCCGATCATTTTTTCGACCAGTTCGGTGATGGTGGCGGCCGACCATTTGGCGCTCAGCCGGTTCCAGCGTGCGGTGGCCATGCGGGTTAAAATACCCACCGTTTCGCCGGTTGAGACCTTGCGCCCGAGCATGGCCGACAGCCGGTCTTGCCACTGCTCCAGTTCGGTAATCTCGCCCGCCGACAGGGTAAAACCCACCTTGTGGCGCGGGACGAGTGAGGGCGGGCGGCCGGGTGCGCGCGAAGAGACTTCCACGTTCGACCGCCGCGCTTCATAAAGCTGCACCCAGGCGGTTTTGCCGCCGGCCGGCGCTTTGGTTTTGGAACTTTCTTTTTCAGTCATTAGCGTACTACCTCACGAACGTTATCCAAACTGATAAAGGTGTCATCACTTTGCAACAGGTGGTCGGTGGCCAGGGCGCATAAACGGATAATTTCACGTGGCACGCCGCCCGATTTCTCGTACAATAGTTCAAAGGCATCGTCGTTGATTAGCGGCTCGCTGCGCCCGGCCACACGCAGGCGGAAGAGCACCATTTGTAAGGCGCTACCCAGGGTTAGCGGCGGGAGCACCAGGCGCA
Source organism: uncultured Anaerolineaceae bacterium (assembly GCA_964593905.1). Lineage (GTDB taxonomy): Bacteria > Chloroflexota > Anaerolineae > Anaerolineales > Anaerolineaceae > CAZQLE01. The sequence goes on from CAZQLE010000066.1 coordinate 11,574, forward strand.
CAAACACCCGCGCGTTGACCGCCTTGTTCGATTCAAACAGGGGCGCCATTTCGCTCTGCCCAAACGAAAGCAGTTGCACCACTTTGGCGTCGTAGTCAAAGTTATACAGGCGGTGGATCACCTCCAGCGCTTCGCCTTCCATCAACTGGGCATCGTCCAGCAGCACCACCACGTTGCGCCCGGCGGTGAAGGCATCGGCCATCATGCGCTCCATCTCTTCCATCTGGCGCTGAAAACTGCGCTGCGGTGGAACCCCCAGCGCGTTTGAGATCTGGCGGGCGGCATCCATGGCAGATTTAAAAGCGGCGGTGTGAATGTAGCAAATGGAAATACCTTCTTCTGAGGCGTACACGTCGTAGAGACGCCGCGCCAGCGAGCTTTTGCCCATCCCCATATCACCGGTGATCAACGCCAGACCGCGCCGGCGTGAAATAACCCCCTGGGCCTGGCGATAAACCGCCAGATGCTCGGGACCGAGGTACAAATAGCGAGGATCAGCAGAGAGTTTAAAGGGGTCCTCTTTCAGACCCAGGCGCTCCAGACGCGCCAACCGCCATTCATCATCATTTAAGGGATTCAGCATTGCCAGTCCTCCATCTTAGCGTTTATTATTGCATGATTTTCCGCAAGAATCAATAGAATTAGCGCAATTAATACCCTCAGGTCTAAAAGTTAAGGTAATTATATTGTCCGGGTTGTACACTTGTGCTAATATTAGGGGAAGAAAGCCAAAAAGCGCAGGAATTATCTTAATATAGCGCAACTTTGACCTGGATTATAATAAAATAACCTTAAATTTTCTCCGGCTGGAGAAGAAGGAAGCGTTTATGGCGGCTGTAATTACCATTGCAAATGAAAAAGGCGGGGTGGGCAAGACCACCACGGCCGTGAATCTGGCGGCCGGGCTGGCCCTGGCCCTGGCCGACCAACCCGGACCGCACGGCCGGGTGTTGCTGGTGGATCTTGACCCGCAGGGGCATGCCCTGCTGGCGGTGGGCTACGGCCAACATCAGGCTTCAGACGGCGAATCTCTGGCCGCTTTGCTAACCGAAACACCGCCGCCGTCGGTGCAGCGCCTGATCAAACGCAGCCAGCACCATCCCAACCTCTATTTCATCCCCGGCAGCCGTTCGGCCATGCTCGAAGCGGCGCGCACCCTGCCGGGTCTGATCGCCAACGACCGCCGGCTGCTGACCGCGCTGCGCCCGGCCGCCGAGCAGTTTGCCTACATCATCATCGACACGCCCCCCAACACCGGTGATCTGCTGGTTAACGGTCTGGTGGCCGCCACCCACATTCTGATCCCGGTCGAAACCAGTTATCTGGGCGTTTCGGGGCTGCGTGAATTGCAGCGCACCATCGAAGAGATTCGGCTGCACTATCACCCCGGGCTGGAGATTCTGGGTTATTTGCCGACCCTGTGCGAAGAACAGCGCGGTGAAACCCAGGATATTCTGCAAGAACTGCAAGCGCGCTTTCCCGATCAGGTGCTCCCGCCCATCCACAAATCCACCGATCTTGCTTATGCCCACTCCAGTCACATGGATGTGTTTACCTACCGCCCGCCGCGCCAGCGCTCGGCCGGGCAGCTTGCCTCCAGCTCGCGCCCCACGCAGGAATACGCCGCGCTGGTCGATTTTGTTTTGCGCGCCGTTCAACCCGATTGACTGCGCCCACGGGGGAAGAATGAACCCACCCAGCCGTAAACGTTTTAATGCTTTTGATGATTTTCCCGGCGAAATAAACACTGAAACGGGCTCTGGCCCCAAAATTCCACCGCCCGAGACTGTTGAACAAACGGCCCGTCCCACGGTGGAACGCATTGAGCGTCTTAAACCCAGCCAGATGCTGCCCGACCGCTTTCAGCCGCGCCGCCTGCTGCCCGCCCCGCTGCGCGAGCCGTTTTTTAGCGGCAAGCTCGATTGTTATCACGCCGCCACCGAATGGCTGGCGCTGGCCCGCTCGGACCCGGCTTATCGTGAAGAAATCGAACGTTTGCTTTCGATGGGCGAGTCTTTTGAGGCGCACGGGCAGATTAAAGCCATCACCGGCACCTGGGCCCCCGCGGTCGGTGGCTCCTTCATCTTTTTGATCGAAACCGGTGAACGGCGCTTCTGGGCGGCCTGTCTGCGCGCGGTGCGCGACCAGCTCGCCGACGAGCCGTTGCTGCGGGTTGAAGTGGTGGCTGCCCCCACCCGTCAGCGGCAGGTGCTTGAAAACCGCCATGCCGAACCGCCCTCGGCGGTGGGGCAAGCCTGTGAGGTGGCCTCATTAATATTGGCCGAGCTAAAAATTGAGCCGCCCACCCGCACCGAAGATGAATACGATTACTTTCGGCAGGCACGCACCCAGCGGATGCCGGTTGGCCTGTGGGAAAAAGTCACCCCGGTGATGCAGCTCACCCGGCCGCGCATGGTGCAACTGCTCAATATCCTCCAGTTTCCGACCCCGCTGCTGGAAGTGGCCGACCGCCACCGTCTGCCAGAACGCACTTTGCGCGATATTCTGGCACTGCCACCCCGTGTGTGGGAACAACAGCTTCACGCTGCCATTTTGCACCGCGCAGCGGATAACGGTGAGGCAGAAGGTGACCCCAAGTCTGCCCGGCCCGCCGCCGAGGCGCGCCCCGCGCCGCCGCCGCCCGAATCGAGCCGCACTGCCCTCATTGGGCTGCGCCGGTTTGCCAATGCGCTGGCACAGTTGGATGAACTCGGCCAGTCGCAGGCGCTGGATGAGATCGCCGACCAGTTGGTGATCAGCGGTCAGAGCGAGGGTTTGCTCAACCTGCTGGGCGAGCTTAGCCGCCTGGTCTCGGCGCGCGTCACCCGCCGCTATAGCGAAGGAAAAGCAAAAAAAGTGTAACCGTGGTTACACTTTCGACCCTTCACAGCAAAGAGTGTAACCGCGGTTACACTCTTTTGATTTTGTCACAGCCAGCACGGCACAGCGCCACCCAACCCCACACGCTCTTCTTCGCCTGAGGAGCGGCATTTCAGCGGAGAATATTTGCCATTCCGGCCGGCTGTGCCGGCCCTTGCAAAAAGTGCTTTTGTCAGGTCTTTTCAGGTGGAGCGGTGCGTTATGCATATTTGCCCGCCAGACCCGAATATTGCACCGCTCAAGAAGGCAAGCGGCGACCCTGGGGCAAATATCAAGGTCGCCCCTAAACGGCGACCCTTGACTTTTTCAGCGGCGACCCTATAATAAATACAGAGGCGACCCTTAATTAAATTATTCCTCTGTGAGCAGCCATGCGCATTTTCTCATTTGCCAATCAGAAGGGCGGGGTGGGCAAAACCACCACCGCCGTCACCCTAGCCGACGGGCTGGCCCGCCGCGGTCTGCATACACTGCTGGTGGATCTTGACCCCCAGGGACATGTGGCTTTTTCCTTCGGGCTTGAAAAAGATTCCGGCCTGTATCGCTGGGTCTGTCTGGATGAACCGTTGAAACGGGTGGTGCGCCCGGCGCGCGCCAACCTCGATATTCTCTCCTCCGACAAGCGCACCGAGACGGTCAAACGCCAGATCGCCATTTCCGACTTCCGCGAATCCATTTTGGCCGAGCGGCTGCGGCTGAGCGATTATGATGTTGTGCTGCTGGATATGGCCCCTTCGCTGGATGTATTGCACATTAACGGCCTGGTCGCCAGCGACTTTGTGGTTGTGCCCACCCGGCTGGATGCCCTGGCCGTGGACGGGGTCAAAGAAATTTTACTCACCATGGGCGAAGTGGCCCAGCGCGGTTTTCCATTTTTTGGCTACAGCGTGCTGCCAACCTTTTTTGAGCGCACCACGCGTGAGACGCTCACCCAGTTTCAAGAATTGACCCGCACCTTTACCAGCCGGGTCTGGCCGCCCATTCCACAGGATACCCGCGTGCGCGAGGCCTCGGCTTATGGCAAGACCCTGTGGGAATTTGCCCCCGACTCGCAGGCTGTGCTCGGTTTTATTGAGGCGGGGCAGCGGGTGGGGGGCTATCAGCAGATTCTCAATCGTTTTTTGGAGGTGGTGAATGGCTGATTCAAAACTCGAACGCCGCTCGATCCTCGACCCCGCGGTGGCCGATCTGCTGAGCGGGATGGAACGCCGCAAGGAAGAATCGCACCTGCCGCGCCAGGAGCGCGAGAAGAAATCGCGCGAACGCGCCAAAATTCTGGCCCGCCGCGAACAGCGCGTAACCTACGATCTGCCGCCGCAGCTGCGCCAGCGCATGAAAGACCTGGCCGAAGAGCAGCGCGTGCCCGCCAGCCAGTTGGTTACCCTGGCCCTGCTGCGCTTTTTGGAGGCCTACGACAGCGGGGCAATTGACCTGTCGGCTTATAAAGAACCTTCGCGCAGCCCGCGCTATGATTGGAACCTGCGTCTGCCCGAGCTGCCTGCCCCGGCCCCGGCGCGCAAACGCCGGCCCGGCAACAAATCGTTGACCTGAGTTTGCAAGATAACATCATCCCCCCGAAACGGGCCTCTGCAACGGCCAGGGGGATGCAAGCGGATGTGCTTAAAATTGCTTTCCATAGCATCGCGAACGATTCTCCCCCTGAATATCTTCTCTTAAAGTAACTAAATATAGTGCTTAAGTAGTTAATAGAATCTCGTGCAATTTTTGCACTCATGTGAAAGGCAAATTTTGCACTTACCAGAGATGCAAATTTTGCACGCTGGGGCCCCTAAATGAGATTTTTGCCCCCAGGCCAGAATGCAAATTTTGCCTGTTGGAAAAGACCTGAAGGCAGATTTTGCACGCTGGCGGAAGGGGGCTGTCTGCCAGAATGCAAGTTTTGCACTCAGGAAAAACGAATAAATAGAACACGCGAAAAACATTGCGCATAGGTTAATATCCCGCGCGGGCGCTTTGCAGGTATAATCACCCCGTATTTATTTTCTGCCTTTGAGGGATGTATGTTGAACCAATCTGTTCGCCGTATTTGTCTGGCTTGTATCATCGTTGCTCTGCTGGCCGGCTGCGGTGGGGCGGGGGCTTCTGCCTCTGGCGCCGCCGTTCAGGCCTATCTGGATGCACTCGTTACCCAGGATGCCGACCGCCTGGCCACCCTGGTCTGTGCCGACTGGGAGGCCCAGGCCCGCCAGGAACTGGACGCTTTTCAGGGGGTGACCGCCGCGCTTGAGGGTGTAACCTGCGCCGAAAGCGCCAAAGACGGCGATGTCTCGCTGGTGAGCTGTGAAGGCAAGATCGTCGCCACCTATAACAACGAGCAGCAAGACCTGCCCGTGGCCGGCCGCACCTTTCGTGTGGTGCAGGAGGGTGGTGACTGGCGCGTGTGCGGCTATCAATGAGCCGCTTTCTGCGCCGCCTCTTTTCGCGAGAGAACGCCTGGGCGCTGGCCCTGACGCTCATCCTCATTGCGTTGTGGGTCGTCACTGCCGACGATGCGCCGCTGTGGATCTATCAGGGTTTCTAAATGACGCTGCCGGTCATCCTGCTCATCGCTGCCCTGTCGCTGCTGCTGCGCGCGCCCTTTCTGGC
>CAZQLE010000067.1:0-17022 GCA_964593905.1 uncultured Anaerolineaceae bacterium
GTTTGTAGCCGCCTATATGGCCGAACGGTTTGGAACCGAACTGGTGGTACTTGCGGCGCACCCACAGAAGCATGTGCTGCAAACTGTTGCTCAGGCGGCGCGCGATTATCTTGCCTCACGCGGGGTGGACGCCAATATTTTAGAGGCAGCAGGTTTGCCCGGCGAGAATATTTTGCATCATGCGCGTGAGACACAGTGTGATATGATTTTGATGGGCGGTTATTCCAGAAGCCCGCTGCAAGATTTAATTTACGGCAGCACGGTTGACTGGGTGTTGCGTGGAACCCAGACTCCGGTGTTGATCTGTCACTGATGAACCTATGACACCGATTCAATATGAGCAGGCAGTGGATGATTTTCATCAGGCGCGGCGTAAAGCTGCGACTGAAGAGTTTTTGGCGCGTCTGCGCAGGCAGCCTGTTGAATTGCTGAACTATGATGCGGTGCGTGACCTGGTGGGTGGCGCCGAAACAGACAACCAGCATCTGCAAGATATTCCCATTGATGCCATTGTTGGCAGTGTTAACCGTTTTCAAGAGTTTACCCGTTCGTTTTTACCGCGCCGAGAAGATACGCTCTCCCGCTGGGCCTCTGTGCGGCTTAACCTGGCCGAGGCGCGAGGTTTCCCCCCGGTTAAGGTGTATCAGATTGCGACCGCCTATTTCGTCATTGATGGGCATCATCGCATCTCGGTTGCCCGCCAGGCCGGGGCAAAAACCGTGCCTGCCTATGTGACCGAAGTGCAAACCCGCATCCCATTTGACCCGGATGAGCCTCTTGAGAAATTGATTTTGCGCACCGAGCAGATGGATTTTCTGGATAAGACTCGCTTTGACGAGCTGCGCCCCAATGAGGTTCTGGAAGTGAGTGAACCGGGCCGGTATCCTCAACTGCTTGAACACATTCAGGTGCATCGTTATTTCATGGGGCTTGATCAGAAACGCCCGGTTGGAATGCGCGAGGCCGTGGAACACTGGTTTGAGACGCTTTATCTTCCCTTGATCTGGATTGTGCGCGAACGGGGGGTACTGCGTGAGTTCCCTGACCGCACAGAGACCGACCTGTATTTGTGGGTGATGGAACATCGTGAAGCGCTGCGCGAAGCAGTGGGTTGGGATGTGTCACCCGAGGCAGCGGCCAATGATTTGATTCAAAAACATGGCGGGGGTGCGCTGCGCTGGGCGCAGCGGCTCGGTCAGGCCGTGGTCAGTCGGGTGCTGCCGGCTGCGCTCGAAGCAGGCCCCGAACCGGGGGAATGGCGCCGGCATACCCTGGGTGCGCGCCGGCATGATCGTATGTTTAATCGCATTCTGGTTACGGTTCCACCGGGCATGTTAACCTGGTCGGCCACCGATATCGCGCTGCAGATCGCATTAAAAGAAGACGCCTGGCTGGGCGGGTTGCGGGTTTATCCGGCGGGACAGACAGCCGAAGACACGCTTGAAGAGGATTTTTGCCGCCGTCTGGGCGAGGCCGGCATTGCGGGCAAACTGGTGACCGAAGTGGGTAAGAACGCGGCCAATCAGATTCTTTTGCGTGCCCGCTGGGTGGACCTGGTGGTGACGCGCATGGTTTTTCCGCCGCCGCTGCGACTGTTTTCACGGCTGGCGTCGGGGATGCGGCTGCTTATTCGGCGCAGCCCGACCCCGCTGCTGCTCATCCCTGACCAGCCGCGTGAGATGAAGACGGTGCTGCTGGCATTTGATGATTCACCGCGTGCCAGTGAGGCCCTGTTCATGGCTGCTTATCTGGCGCTGCGCTGGCAGATGCGTCTGACGGTTATCACGGCACACGAAGATGTGCAGCAGGCAAAAGAAATTTGCCTGCCGGCCGTGCGCTATCTGGTGGGCCGTGAAATTGAGGCCGATTTTCTTTATCGCAGCGGGCCGGCCGATCAGGCCATTCTGAAGGCGGTGGACGAGCTGGGGATTGATTTGCTGGTAATGGGGGGCTACAGCAAAAACCTGATGCGCGAATTGTTTACCAAAAACACAATCGATCGCGTTCTACAAAAAATCTGCGTTCCTGTTTTAATCTGTCGTTAAGGGGTAACTGCCCAGACACGCAGGCTTTACCCGTCGACTGGTGAGATTGCAGGGGAGTTTGTTGGATCAGGGCAGGGCAAAGCGCGATTCCGGGTTTGATTTAAACTCTTTGATGTTTTGAATGCACTCCAGCAAACATTCAGGTGGATCGCTTTTACTGACAAAGGCGTCTACCCCCAAGGCCAGAGCCAGTTTTTTCGAATGCGGCAGACCGCTTAAGGCGAGTACTCGCAACCGGACGCAGCGTTCGCGCAACCCGCGCAGCAACAGACTGATTCCGGTCATCCCAGGCAGTTCCCAGTCTAAGAGCAGTAAATCGGGCTGACAATGATCAATCTGGTCCACCAGGGCCCCGGCCGATTCGGCCTCGCCAACGATCTGATTTGAACCATCCTGTTCAAGGATCAGTCTTAACGCTGACCGGACCATGTCATCATCATCGGCGATTAACACCCGCATGAGATTTTCCTTGGGCTTCCAGAAATATCCGGTCAAATTGAGGACACTGCACCGGCAACATCCTCAATTTGCCGCATCTTCCCCCTATGGTAAAGTGATTACCATTCACACCCTTGATGATACGAAAAGCTTGTAGAAAAAGCCTCGGGCAGATGGACAATCTTTTTACTGGTCAACTGGTCAGTTGTGAATCAACTGTTCTCGCAGCGCAATGGCAACAGCTTCGGTGCGGGATGCGGCGCTCAATTTTTCAAGAATGCTGGATACATGAAATTTAATTGTGCTGCGGCTGACCACCAGCTTTGCTGCAATTTCGGGGTTGGTTAAGCCCTGCACCATCCACTCTAATACCTCATGCTCGCGCTCGGTCAGGTCGCTGCCGATGCGGGGCTCGGGGTTGCGCGCTGCCTGAATCAGCGCTTCGGCGGCTTCTGGCGCCAGTGTGGGCCGCCCGGCGTGTGCCGAGCGTATGGCCCTGGCCAGGTCTTCGGCGGTGGTGTTTTTCATCAGATAGGCGATGGCGCCTGCCTGAAGTGCGTTTTGCACCAGGGCATCTTCGCGATAACTGGTTAGCGCTACAACCTGAATTTCGGGAAAGCGGGCGCGAATAATGCGTGTTGCGCTGGCGCCGTCCATTTCGGGCATGACCAGATCGATCAAAACCACATCGGGTTTTATTTTTTCACAGGCTTCTATTGCTTCCAGACCGTTGGAGGCCTCTCCGACCAGTTCGAAATCATCATAGACGGATAAAAAGGCGCACAGGCCGCTGCGCACAACGGCATGATCATCGACCAGCAAGATGCGGATAATGTTGGTGGGTGAGGAGATCATTTTTTGTTTTTCTCCTGAGGCTGAGGGTTTTTCCAGATTAGATGATAGCGAACCCCGCTGCCGGGCCGGGCGGCGATCTCAAACCGGGCCTGAATCGAATCGGCCCGTTCTTGCATGATTTTTAGCCCATAATGGTTGGAGGGGATGTTTTGAATATTGAAACCGCGTCCGTTATCTTGAATGATTAATTCGATCGTATCATCCTGACATTTCAACGCCAACCAGGCCTGAGACGCACGCGCGTGTTTGAAGATATTGTTCAGCGCTTCTTGCGCAATGCGATAAATTGCCACCCGCACTTCGACCGGGGCTTGAAAATTGGGATCAATCTCGGCTGTCAGCGGGATGCGCGCCCGACCAATAAAGGCCTCACATAGCTGCTGCAGCACTTCGGGAAAATCGGCCTCGATCAATGCGTTCGGCCGCAGCTCCATTAACAGGCTGCGCATTTCGGCAGACGCACCGCGGGTGAGCAGCCGGAGTTCTTCCAGGCGTTTATTGCCGTCCTCGGGGTTCTTTTGCCAGATCTTGGGCAGTACTTCTGCAATCAGGCTGGCAGAGAACAGCGTTTGTGTCACCGCATCATGCAGGTCGCGCGCCAGGCGGCTGCGTTCTGCCGCTGCGGCGGTTTCTTGGGCTTGCTGGCGCAGGTTTGCATTCTCAATGGCCAGGGCCACCTGGTCGCCCACAATGACCGCAATATTAATATCTTCCTCACTATACTGGTGCCGGGTCTTAAAGAAAACACGCAAGTTTCCGGTAAGGACCTGAGGAATGTGAATGGGAATGACCAGCATCGATCTTAAGTTTTGGTTCTGGTTTGAATCGTACTTTGCCGGGGCGTTTGGGGGGGCATCCAAAACGGGGGTGTTTTTGAACTGGATATTATTTAGATCTGGAATGTACACCGGCCTGACCAGCGCCGGTTGCCCCGCATACAGGCTCAGCACATCTCCAACGGGTTCTGAAAGTTGGTAGGGCACGATGGCCAGGGTGTTATTGCCTTGATCGGTTTGATGAAACAAAGCTGCGTCGCCGCGGAAGATCTGGCAGGTATATGCCGTGACAATAAACAACACTTCTTCAAAAGAGCGGCTGGCATTAATGGCAGAGATGATCTCGCGCAGCCCCTCAGCCACCTGCCGCCGGCGCTCTGCCTCTTGCCGCCGGGTTTGTTCGGTGCGGTACAGGTTGGCGTTTTCCAGGCTGATTGCGGCGTTGTTTGCCAGTAGGTTTAGAATATGCTCATCATCGGTGGAAAACTGTTGTGTGTTCACCCCTGAAACCACCAGAACACCGAAGATGTCTTCGCCTGAAGCCAGGGGGACGGCCACCAGCGACCGGGAACGGGTCAGGCTTTGAATGGGTTTATACATTCTGCGGTCTTGATACACATCATCGACACGGATGGGCCGCCGCTGCAAGATGGCTGCCCCGGTGATGGAATGGCGCAGTGGAACGATTAACCCGCGCGAAACCGGCGCCACCCCTGAAGAGGTGGTCAACACCAGGTTGTCTTCCTCCAGCAGATAGATAAAGGTCTGGTCGGCGCGGGTCAGGCGCAGCGCTTCGTCGGAGATCATTTGCATAACCGCTTCGGGGTCCAACCGGCTGGAAATGGCGTTTTGCACCGATAACAGGGTCTGGCTTTCTTCAGCCTGGCGGCGGATGTTGGTGTAGAGCCGCGAGTTTTCGAGCGCCATAACCGCGTAATTGGCCAGCAAATTTAAGATGCGTTCATCTTCTCGGGTGAAAGCCCGCGCTTCATAACTGGCGCTGGCAATTGCCCCCAGCGAAACGCCCATGTTCACCAACGGCACAATGATTAATGATTTAATCCTCGTAGTAACGACCAGAAACGGATTGGCTTTTTGCTCGTCGGCCGTGTTGTTGCAGATGATCGACGCCTGATTTTTAATGGCTGTTCCGATCACCGAGTTGTTGAGGGGTAAGACCTGCCCCAATTGCAGGGGGTAGTCTCCGGCGATGGAGCGCACACTTAACGCTCCCTGCTCCAACAGGCACAGGCAGGTCATCTTGCCGGCCGTTAAATGCATGGCCTCTTTGGTAATGATGTTGATGACATCTTCCAACTCGAGCCGGCTTGAAATGGCATGTTGAACATTCAGCAGGGCAAGACTTTCATCAGCCTGTTGTTTGGTAATGGCATATAACCTTGCATTTTCAACGCCAACCACTGCATAGGTCGCCAGCATGGTCAAAATGCGCTCATCTTCGGCTGAAAATGCCCCTGGCTGCTCACTGGTTACGGCGATCATGCCGATTACCTCACCACAATTGATCAGGGGGACGATCATCAAAGCCGAAAGGTGGATCAGGGCTGCGAGGCCCTGGTTTAAGTGGGGGTTTTGAGAAGCATCAAACAGGCGCAGGGCCTTTTTCTCCTGAACAACCATTCCGCTGATTGAATCATCCATCAACAAACGGTAGCCGATGAGCGATTCGGGTCCGCCGGAAATCGCAGAAATGAAGATGCTTTGCTCGCTGATCATTTGAAAAGCGCTGACATCTGCTTGAACCAGCCGGCGCGCCTCATCGGCGATGATTTGCATTACCTGTGAAAGATCGAGACGGCTGGAAATGGCCTGCTGCACGGTTAAAATGGCCTGGGTTTCTTCGGCCTGGCGGCGGGTCTGCGCGAATAGATGTGCGTTTTCAATGGCCGCCGCCGACTGCGCGGCAAAGGTGGTTGCCAGCTCAATGTGCTGCTGCGTGAAGTGATTGGGCAGGTGATGATGCAGGGTTAATAAGCCAATTTGCCGGCCCTGAATCATCAGGGGCACCCCCATCCAGCAGCGCACATAACTGAATTCTTCCCGATATTGCGGGGTAAGAAGCTGCCAGTAGATCCGCGCTAGCGGCGTGTCTTCGAGGATATCGGGAATGACCCCGGCTGTGTTTGCTGCAAACACCTGGCTCAGAATTTGGTCTGTGCAGGGCAGGCTGGCGCCCAAAAGCGAATTTTCAGCGATTGGTCCCTGATAGGCGCGATAAACCAGTTTTTTATCTTCCAGAATAAGCACAGCGGCGGCAGTAAACTCGATAATACGCCGCATCAACTGGATCATCTGGCTTAAAAGAGGGGTTAACTCCAGGGTGGTTGAAATCTGGCGCGAGATTTCGAACAGGGTGGTTAGTTCACGGGTTCGCTCTTCCACCCGGTTTTCAAGCGTTTGATAGGCCTTTTGAAGCTCGATCTGTGAGCGGTTTCGCTCTATGACCAGACCGGCCAGATGGGCTGTCATCTCGATGGTTTTAATTTCAGAAGGGTTGGGGCCGCGCTTTTTGGGATAATACTGTGAGAGCGCGCCCACCAGCTCGCCCGATGGAGAATAAATCGGTTCGGCCCAGGCGGCTTGAATATTAAACTTTACCGCCAGGGGTAGGATTTTTTCCCAGCAGGGCGCGTGGTGAACATCTTCCACAATCGTTCGCCGGCCCGATAAACAGGTGGCGGCTGCCGAACCTGTGCTGGGGGAGATCTCCAGGCCATCCACCGCCTGGATAAACTCATCGGGCAAATGACCCGCCCCAAGTATGGATAACCGCTGCTGGAGTTTGTCGACTCCGAAAATCAGGCATTTCATCCCGGGGTGCTGGCTTTCAAGCAGTTCCACCAGTGAATGAATTGTGTTTAAAAAACCGGTCTGGGTGGCAACAAGTTCGAGATAGCGCTGCTGCCCGGTTTGAAACTCGGCGATTTTGCGCTGCTCCAGCGCATTTGAGATGATTTCGCTGATGATCTTTAATAAACTTGAATGATCCTCTTCCCAGTCCTGTCGGCCGTTTTCCTGGGCCAGGCCGATGCACCCGTTGACCACACCCTGATGCAGCATGGGCACAGCCAGCAAAGCCGCCACCGTGCCCGATTTGTGGCCGTGAATGCGCGGCTCATTGGGCCCGGGCGTGTTGGATGATGCGATGGAAAGCGTTTCACCCTGGATTAACCGTTGAATGGCCTCTTCTTTTTCAGAAGAGGGCAGGCTGATTTTCATCTCTCGCAGCTTTAAAAGCCCCGGACGAGACCACTCATAGGCTATTTCCAGAAATTCATTGTTTTCGATCAACAGGAATAAGAAAGAACGGTCAACCCCGAAAAACTCGCCAACCATGCCCAGGGTTTCATTGATGCTGTCATCCAACGTTTCGGCGGGCTGGGTGGCAAAGATATCGACAATTCTGGCGATGAGCGCCTCATATTCCATGCGCTGCTGCAAGGCATGGCGTGATGCCATCGCTTCGGTAATATCTTTGCTGTTGCCAAGAATGCGCCACGGGTTTCCCTGCGGGTCACGCAAAACAACCCCGCGATTGGCGACCCAGAGTTTTCTGCCATTTTTTGTGCGAAGCTGATTCTCGCAGGAGAAAACAAAGCCGGTGCCGCCCTGGATTGTTTTTTTGTAATTCTCTTCCAGTTTGTGCTGTTCTTCTGCTTCAAAAAGCTTTAACCAGCCTTCAATATTTGAGGGGGCATCCTGGTGAGAAAACCCGGTGATGCTGTAAAGATCCTCTGCGATCGATAACCGCCGGGTGGAAATTTCCCAATCCCAGATTCCATCGGATGCGGTGGTTAATAAATCCTGGAAGACCTGTTGCCAGTCATCCGGCGGCTGCATACCGGCAGGATCTGCTTTGAGGGGGGCAGCCTGGCCGTTGAGGTTGAGGGTCAGGTGGAGTATTGAAATGACGACGTTTTCTTTCCAGATGGGCATGAAGACAGAGCCCCATCCGGGCGGCGAACAACCGCTATCCGGGTCGGGGTAAAGCAAGGTGCGGCCTGAAAGCACTTTTTTTAATTCTGTTTGCAACAGTTCTTTTTGCTCTGGCAGTAGATCGAAAAAAAATTGGCTGGTGGAAATTTCTGCGGGTTGCCGCGCCGCCTGGGCAGCGATCGTTTCGGCCCAGGTGGAATTAAACTCGCGAACCCGCAGCGCAGGATCGATGACCGCAACGCCAATGGGCATCGTGTTGAGGATGGGGTTTTGCAGGGAGGTGAGTTCGCGGGGCTTCATTGTTTTTTGAGAGAAGGCGGCGCTTTGATTGATTAATTTGATTATATAAGGATTTTGCCGAATCACCGGGGTGACTTTTCTCATGGGGCTGTCTCTGAAATTCCCCCATTTTAAGCGAATCGGATTATGATTAATTGGAAGGCGGTCTTGATCGTCGTCTTTGAATCTATCCAACCGGGGTGTGACCATGACCGATTTGCTTTATCAGCGCGACAGTTACTTAAAAGAATTTGAGGCGGTTGTTGCCGCCGTGGATGAAATTAACCGGGCGGTGGCCCTGGACCGCAGCGCCTTTTACCCCGGCGGGGGCGGGCAGCCGTGTGATGAGGGCTGGTTGAATTGCAACGGGGTTGAATATCCGGTTGTGAGGGTGAAAAAGACCCCGGAAGGCGTGTGGCATTTTCTGGGGGGTGAGAACGCTCTGCCTCAGGCGGGCATGACGGCAACCGGACGGTTAAACTGGGAGCGGCGTTACCAGTTGATGCGCACCCATACTGCCATGCATGTGCTGTGCGGGGTGGTGTTTCGTGATTTTGGGGCCCAGGTGACCGGCGGAGATATGGAACCATTAAAGGGCCGGATGGATTTTGAGTTTGAGACAATGAGCGCAGAACTGGTTGGTGTGATCGAAGCGGCGGTAAACGCTGAAATTGAACAGGGTCACGCCATCCGTGTGGCGATCCTGCCTCGTGAAGAGGCGTTTCAAATTCCAGATCTGATTCGCACCAAGATCAATTTGCTGCCGCCGGGCATTCCGGAAGTGCGCGTGGTGGAATTAATGGGGTTGGATTTGCAGGCGGATGGGGGGACGCATGTGGCGAATACGCGTGAAATTGGCCGGGTGCGGGTGGCTGATTATAAGAGTAAGGGCAAGATTAATAAGCGCATCTATCTGGATGTCATTTAGCCCCGGTTTTTTTTCGGATCAATGCAGCCGCGATTCATCAATCGCGGCTGTTGATTTAATGCCGGTTAAAAACTTACTGCTTGACTTTATTGGACAAAACAGGTAATATAATTGTGAAATTAACCCACCCCCCCTGGGGGGGGTAAGGCAGGGCTCATGAAACATGATCGAACCGACGTAATTCGAAGATTAAAAAGCGCTGAAGGTCATCTGCGCGGCATCCAGCATATGTTGGAAGAAGATGCATACTGCATTGATGTCATTAAGCAGGTGCAGGCGGTTCAGGCGGCCTTGAACCGGGTCAATTCGTTGATCCTGGATGAGCATATGAACTCTTGCCTGGTTACAGCGGTCAAGGGTGAAGATCCCGAAGAGCGGGTTCGCGTGTTGAAAGAAATCTCTCAGGTGTTTGAGACTGCCACAAAAACCTAAACTTTAAGTCTGGAGGATGTTTTATGGTTAAAACGGTTTACTATTCCATTCCCAATATTAATTGCAATCACTGTGTTCACACCATTACGATGGAAATCAGCGATCTGGAGGGTGTGAAATCCGTCCAGGCCGATGCCACTACCAAGCAGGCCGTGGTCGCTTTTGACGATCCGGCTACCGAGGAGCAAATTATCTCGCGCCTGGCAGAGATCAATTATCCGGTGGTGGGTTAGCGCCGGCTGCTGAAGGGTCAGTTTAAGAAGCGACGCCAGACCGGCCTGCGATTCTAAAGCCGGCAAGGGCAGGTTTTGCTGCGGCCCTTCTTCTGTGCTGCGTTTCGGTCCGCCACGTTTTTGATATCGGCGGTAATTCAGGCGTACAATCTGTTTTTTGGGGCTCTTCTGCAATTCAAGGTGAACCATTCGAATGATGAAGTTCCGCTGCTGGTCGGCCAGCTTCATCCTGACGAATGCGTCCTGGATCGTGGAGGAGCCTTTTTCATTAAATTAATCCAAATTGCGGTCTTTAAGAAAAAAGAAGCCGGACAGGGCGGCGATCTGGGTGAATGGTTAAGCGGGTTTTGGGCGTTGTTTGGCGGGTTTGAAAGGTGATGGTGGCAATGTCAGCAGAAAAGCAAGTGGTTCTCCCAATTACGGGAATGACCTGCGCAAACTGTGTTGCGACTGTTGAACGCAATTTGCGGCGGGTCAACGGCGTGGATGAGGCAATGGTTAACCTGTCTTCTGAACGGGCGACGGTGACGTTTGACCCCGCGTTGGCCGGGCTGGGTGATTTGATCGGCCGGGTCGAACGCGCCGGTTATGGCGTGGCAACCGGTGAGGCCGATCTGGTGATTCGCCGCATGAGTGATGATAATGACGCCCGGCGGCTCGAAAAATATTTAAAGGCCCTGGATGGGGTGCTGGCGGCGCAGGTGAGTTTTGCGACCGAAAAAGCGCATATCCGTTATGTGCCCACCCTGGTGAATCAGATGGATCTGCGCCGCGCGGTGCGCTCGGCCGGGTTTGAAGTGTTGGAAAGCGAAGGTGAGCTGGAAGACGCCGAAGCGCAGGCGCGCCAGAAAGAAATTGATCACCAGCGCCGCCGTCTGTGGGTGGGAATTGTGTTTACGCTGCCCCTGTTTTTGTTTTCGATGGCGCGCGATCTGGCGCTGCTGCCACACTGGGCGCATGACCCCTGGGCCAACGGGCTTATGCTGGCGCTGGCGCTGCCGGTGCAGTTCTTTGTGGGGCGCGACTACTACCGCGGTGCGGTGAAATCTCTGCTCAGCGGTTCGGCCAATATGGATGTTCTGGTGGCGATGGGTTCGACGGCCGCTTTTCTCTATTCTTTGCCGATCACCTTTGGCTGGTTAAGCGGACATGTCTATTATGAAACTGCTGCGGTCATTTTAACCCTGATCACCCTGGGTAAATTTTTGGAAGCGCGTGCCAAAGGCCGCACCAGCGAGGCGATTAAAAAGCTGATGGGTCTTCAGCCGCGCACCGCCCGTATTGAACGGGACGGAAACGAATTGGATGTGCCCGTGGATGAAGTGCGCGTGGGCGATCTGGTGTTGACCCGACCCGGCGAAAAATTTGCCGTGGATGGGGTGGTGGTTGAGGGCCGCTCGACGGTGGATGAATCGATGCTGACCGGCGAATCGCTGCCGGTGGAAAAATCACCGGGTGAGAAGGTCATCGGGGCCACCTTAAATCGCAGCGGCTTTATTAAATTTGAGGCGGTGCATGTCGGCCGTGATACCGCTCTGGCGCAGATTGTGCGCCTGGTGGAACAGGCCCAGGGCAGCAAGGCGCCCATTCAGAAGATTGCCGACCGGATTTCGGCGGTATTTGTTCCGGCGGTCATAGGCGTGGCGTTGATCACTTTTCTGGTGTGGTATTTTCTGGTGCCGCTGCCGGCGGGTGTTGAAGCGGGCCGTTTTACCCGCGCCTTGATGACCACCGTGGCGGTGCTGGTGATTGCCTGCCCGTGCGCGATGGGTCTGGCGACCCCGACAGCGGTGATGGTTGGCACAGGCCGCGGCGCTGAACTGGGTATTTTGTTTAAAAATAGTGAGGCATTGGAACGCGCCGGAGCGCTGCACACGGTTGCGCTGGATAAAACCGGCACCTTGACGCGCGGCGAACCGTCTGTGACGATGGTCTTTGCGCCGGGGTTTGCCGGGGGCGAAGATGAACTGCTGCGCCTGGCGGCCAGTGTGGAAAAAGCCAGCGAACACCCGATTGCCCAGGCCGTTGTGGCGGCGGCGAATAATCGCGGGCTGACGCTGGCGGCCCCGCAGGGTTTTCGGGCAGAGGCGGGTCTGGGCGTGCGCGCCGAAGTGAACGGCCGGTTGGTTGAAGTGGGCAGCCAGCGCATGGCTGAAACCCGTGGGATGGATTTATCGCTTCTGTCGGCCGAGATTGAACACCGCCAGGCCGAGGCCCAGACGGTGATGATTGTGGTGGTCGATCAAATTCCGCGGGGGGTGATGGCCGTTGCCGATACGGTTAAAGAAAGCTCTCTGGCTGCGCTGGCCGTGCTGCGCCAGATGGGTCTGAAAACCGTGATGATCACCGGTGATAACCGCCAGACGGCGGCTGCCATTGCCCGCCAGGTGGGGGTGGATGAGGTGTTGGCCGAGGTGCTGCCCGGTGAAAAAGCCGAGCGGGTGAAACAGTTGCAAGCGCAGGGCAGCGGCGTGGCAATGGTGGGCGATGGCATTAACGATGCACCGGCGTTGGCACAGGCCGATGTGGGCATTGCCATTGGCACCGGCACAGATGTGGCGATGGCCTCTGCGCCGGTGGTGTTGATGAGCGGCGATTTACGCGGTGTGCCGCGGGCCATTGCCCTTTCACGGCGCACTGTGCGCACCATTAAACAAAACCTGTTCTGGGCTTTTATATATAATATTATTTTGATCCCGGCAGCGGCGGCCGGTTTGTTGAACCCCATGCTGGCTGCGGGCGCCATGGCGTTTAGCAGTGTGTTTGTGGTCACCAACAGCCTGCGGCTGCGTCGGGCGAAAATTTGAGGCGCCAGAATGACTGGCAGCCGGGGTAAGGTGCGGGGGGCGCTTTAAGCCTCTGGCCTGCATTATGCCAAAATTTATCATGAGGGAGCTTCCGGTGGAAATCTCGCGACCCATTCTAAAGTATGTCTCTGAAAGCTGGCAGCCAGTGGAAGGGCGGGTGATTGAAGAAAACCCGGTTTCGTTGACGGTTAATGGTCAGGTCTGGCTGACGTTTATGTGTTCGCCCGATCAGTTGGAGCCGTTGGCGGTGGGTTTTTTATTCAATGAAGGGGTGATCCATACCCGCGCAGAGATTGCCCAGGTGCGGGTGTGTGAGAATGAGGCCAATGTTGACGTGTGGCTGCACCACCCGGCCGAGCAGCCCAAAAACTGGCAGCGCGCCTCGGGCTGCACCGGGGGGGTGACCAACCCGGCAGCGGCGTTGGATCTTGCGCCGGTGGCGCGCCGGAATGTTTTTAGCCCGGCGCAACTGCTGGCCGGGATGGACCAGCTTTATCAGGTGGAGGGTTTATACCAGCAAAACCGTGGGCTGCATAATTCCGCCGTTTTTGACGGCCAGAAGATCTGCTGTCATGCGGCGGATATCGGGCGCCACAATACGATTGATAAGCTGGCCGGGCAGATTCTGTTGAATGACCTGAATGTTTCTCCCTGTCTGATTTTAACCACCGGGCGGATCAGCTCTGAAATGCTGCAAAAATCGGCCCGTCTGGGCGCAGAGGTGGTCATTTCACGCACCTCACCAACCCGTCTGGCTGTGCGGCTGGCCGACGAGCTGGGCATCACCCTGGTGGGGTATGCGCGCAAGACCGAGTTTATCCTTTATACCTGGTCGGAACGAGTGTCTGGCGTGTTGGCTTAATTGCCCAGTCTGGTATAAACATTGCATCCCCTCCAGTATTCCTTCACACAAAGGCTGGAGCGGTATGCAAACTCTACGTCGATTTTCCTCTCTTCTTTTACTGTTGATCGTTTTGACCGGTATGGGTCTGACAGGCTGCTCTTCAGTGCCCGATAAGACGCCCCCGAGTGAGGCAAAAACAGGCCTGTCTTCCGAATTGGAAACCTCGGACGAGCGTGTTATTGCCATCCTTGAAGCGTTGAGGGGTCATGTCACCGGCCGCGAAGACCTGGTGTATTTTTTGATCTTTCAGGTCAGGCTGGACCATGTTGATTTCTCGGCCGACGGAAAAGCCGCTCTGGTGTGGTTGAATATTTTTGATCCTGAGAGCGGGGTGGAAGAGGGCACCGAAAGCGCGCTGGCGCTGGCTTTGTTGACCGGTGAGGATGACCGGCAGGCTGCGGCGTGGAAGATTGTGGTTCAGGCCGACCCCGACTGGGTGGGTGCGCTGGTGGCGCTGCCGCAGGGCCTGATGGATGAGGATTTACGCGTGCGCTACACCACCGAATCACAGTCCATGCAAAAAGCACCCGCCATCGGCGGTTATAAATTGCCCTGGCAGCCGGGGCTGGCCAAACGGGTCAGCGGCAGTGTCGGGCACGTGTTCACCTATAAGACCTGTCCTTCAACCTGTCTCTATGCCTTTGATTTTGCCGATGGCACCATGTTTCCGGTGCTGGCTGCGCGGTCGGGGCAGGTGAAATATGCGGTCTGGCAGCACGATAATGGCAACGAAAAACATGCCAATTATCTGGTGCTGGAAGATAGCAGCACGAACCCGACCACCTATCAGGTCTATTATCATCTGGCCCAGAACAGCATTCCGCCCGAATTTCGGGTGCGCGGGGCGCAGGTATTTCAGGGTCAGTTTATTGGCAACGCAGATGATACCGGGCCCAGTTCGGGGCATCATCTGCATTTTCATGTGCATACCAACCGCAGTGTTTACTGGGGCAATTCGGTTGATATCACCTTTGACGATGTCAAAATCAACGGTGGGCGGCCCCGCACATGCGCCGAGGCCAAGTCTTTTCCCGGTTATGGCTCGCAGTGTCAGACCGGGAACCTGTATGTTTCTGGAAATGGCGATAATAACGCACCAACCGGCGGACTGGATGCCCCCAAGGTTAATTTTGTGGTGACCGAACCGGTTCTGGCCGTGAAAGGCTGGGCAAAAGACGACACGGCGATTAAATCGGTTCAACTGACCGTGAACTGGGATGGCACCTGGCGCAAAATTGGGCCCGAATTAACCACCAGCCCCTTTGCGGTTGGGTTGGATCTATGCGCGGCGGGGATCCCGGATGGTCCTTTCCTGCTGGGGATGCAGGTGCAAGATCAGACCGGGAAACTATCGGAAGGTGTGCCTGGCAAGCGTTTGCTCGAAAAGAAATTTGACTGCACCCCGCCGCCGGCAAAATGTGAACCCAATGCACGCCAGGTGGCGCTGTATCGCGATATTAATCTGGAGGGGGTCTGCCAGACGCTGGAGATGGGCGATTATGCCAATAACGATCTGTGGGGGGGTGTTAAAAACGATGATGTTGAATCGATCAAAGTTGGCAGCGAAGTGGTGGCCTGGTTGTATGCCGACCGTGACTTTAGCGGTCAGTCGACCCCCCTGCTTGAAAACGATGGTGATCTGAGTGACAACCCGGTGGGGCTTAATGTGCTTTCGTCGCTGCGTGTAGCCGTAAGACCGCCGGCACCCGCTGCGCCGCAGTTGATCCCGCCGGTGAATGCTCTGGACCTGCCTCTGACCGAACAGGATGAAGTGACCCTGCTCTGGCACGGGGTGGATGGCGCCGAGGCCTACCGGGCCGAGCTAAGCGGCTCGAACGGTGTATCGGCCAGCCTGGATTGGCAGAATGACATTGCCTGGCAGGTGGGGCCGCTTCCGGTGGGCAGCTATACCTGGGTGGTCTGGGCGCGCAACCTGGTGGGTGAAGCGATGTCGACCCTCAGTTTTGATGTGCAAAAGGCCGATGTCGCCTCAGAATCACGGCTGTTGCCGGTCACAGACCCTCAGGGCAGCACGGTGGTTCATTTGCGCTGGGAAGTGCAAACTGGGGCAGAAGATCTGGATCATTTTGAATTGCAGTACCGCATGAACGGCGGTGAATGGCAAAACTGGAGCCGGCCGCTCTCCAGTCAGATGCGCGAGGTGGTTTTCTTTGGTGAAATTGGCAAGGTCTACCAATTCAGGCTGCGCTCGGTGGATCAAAACGGGCATGAAGAACCCTACCCGGAGGGGCATGAAGTTGAAGTGGGCTTTGAGGCGGTTTGTCAGCCGGATGGCTTTGATACGGTGGAGCCGGGAGATAACCGCTGGACCGATGCAACCCCGTTGGACCCCGACACGGCTGAGCAGCAGCATAACTTCTGTGCTGCCGGCGATGAAGATTGGGTTACATTCCCGGCCTTCAAGGGCAAGACTTACCGTTTTGCTGCCCGATCGATCAGCGGGTATGCCGCGGCCGGAATTCAACTCTATGACACCAATGGCTACGGTCTGCTGGGCGAGCAAAAATCGGCTGATCTGGCGCAGGATGCCACTCTGGAATGGTCGGCCCCACAGGACGGCATTTATTATCTGCGCCTTACCCCCCAGGATGCCCGTCTGAGCGGCAGCCGGGTGATCTACGGGGTGAAGATTGACACCGTGGGCCAGGTGTTTGCCCCGCCGCTGTTTTGCAGCGCCATGATCCTGCCGTTGATCTGGGCCGGAGTGAAATTGTATTATCAGGCCCGGCGAAAGCTGGATGAAGATTAAGCGCAAATAACAAAAGCGGGGCGTTGTTGAGACGCCCCGCTTTTTGGTATGTGCTAAGTTTTTTATGGCGCCGATGTTGGCGCAGCGGTGGGGCTGTACAGCAGCACCACCGCATCTACCCCGGCCTGGCCGCTGGTGTTGGCCGGAATGGTCATCTCGACCGCAATTTTGACCGGTTTTTCATAGATGCGCGGCGTTTGCCAGGAACCCAGCGAGATCCATGCCCCACCGAGACGGTTGCCCTGCTGGAAGGTTAGATCGGCTCCGTCGCTGCGCGGTTCGTATTGATCGTTGATGAACAGGCGATAAGTTACCGGCGCATCGCCGCCGTTTTCGGGCACCCAGATCACCACTTCATACTGCCCGATGGGCAGGCGGTCGGGGAATTCCCAGACCACGCGTACATCGGCATCGGGGCTGTTAATGATCTCCGATTCGCCGAGCCAGGCCGTTTTTTCAGTGTCGGTGATCATCACGTCGACCCCTTCAAATCTGGCCGAGCGTTCATCCAACACAAACCGGGTGCGGTCGGCCGGCAGCCCGGCCAAAAGTACGTGGCTGCTCTGCGGCAGCGGGACGATCAAGACACGATCAATGG
>CAZQLE010000068.1:0-16899 GCA_964593905.1 uncultured Anaerolineaceae bacterium
GGGGTGGACGTTGGTATCAAAAACGGTCTGGCCTTACGAATTTGCGCAGGTTTTGGATTGGAAGAACCTGCCGAATCCACGGGCGTATTATGGTCGGAGTGATATCGAGAGCGTGATCCCGCTGAATGACCAGTACAACTTCAGACAGTCGAACACAAATAAAATTTTGTACATCCATGCCCACCCACGCACAATGGGGATCGGGGTTGACAAAAAACAAATCGAGAAAACGGGCATTGACGGCTTCTTCACCTTGCCTGAGGGGGCCGAGGTGAAAAACCTGGAGATGCAAAGCGACCTGGAGAGCAGCCGCAAACATGCCGGCGAGACCAAAGCCGACTTTTTCAGTGATGCGCAGACGGTGGATCTTTCGACTGTAAAAGATAAGGCCGGCGCACTCACCAACTTTGGGTTAAAGCTGATGTTTGCCGAGGCACTGGCCAAGAACGATAAAAAGCGGATGCTGGCCGGCCGCGGGCTTGTAGAACTGGTGCGACGGGTGGGGGTGATACTGGGGCAGCCGTGGGATCATGCCACCATCATCTGGCCTGATCCGCTGCCAGAGAACCGGGTAGAGCAGGTCAGTAACGCGAAACAAGAAATTGCCATGGAGGTCAGCTCGGTGCAAACCCAATCTGAGCGGCTGGGGTATGACTGGGAGCGAGAGAATAAGCGGATTAAGGCTGAGAAAAAATCGAAACAGTCGCAGCTCTCCAAAATGATTATGGACGGGCTGAGAGACACCGGGGAAGGTGACGACGAGGATAACGATGAGTGACCTCGTTTTAGCCGTGATTGACTTTTTGACGGGCAGTGGGGTGCGTGTGCGCCTGGCACCGTTTTATGAGGCCGGCGGTAGTGTGCGGGTGTGCCTGGTGTTGGACATCCCCTGGGAGGGTAAACAATGACCCACCAACCTTCCCAGGCGTATCAGGTGATGTTGGACTTTCAGCGCCGGTTGACCCGGCGCGAAGCCGATGCCAGCCTGGAGATGGCCAAGCGCTGGAAGGGGATTGAGGACCGGCTGACGGGTTATTTTGATGCCTTACTCAACCAGGTGCAGGTTGAGGGGATCAAAACCAAATCTGAGGTATTCCGGCTTTACCGATATGAGCAGCTCCTCAAGACCGCGCAGGATGAGATTCGGCAGTTTGAGCGGGATGCCGGCCAGGTCATTCGCACCGAGCAGCACAGCGCCATTGATATGGGGTTGGAGGCTGCGGTCAAATCGATTTATGGTGATCAGTACCTGGCACCATCGGTTAACCGTGGGGCGCTGGCCAGCATGGTGGGTTTGTGTGCGGATGGCCAGCCGCTTTTTTCGCTGCTGGCCGGTCGGGCTCTATCAGATGTATCCATCCAGGGGTTAACCGATAAGTTGATTGAGGGATTGGCGCTGGGGTATAACCCGCGTAAGACGGCCAGGATGATGGCTGACGGTCTGGCTGCCGGACTTGAAAAAGCGTTGACCATTGCCCGCACCGAGCAGATCCGCGCCTATCGAGAGGGCACACGTACCCAGTATGAAGCGATGGGGATTAAGCGCTACCGGCGCCACTGCGCCAAGACCGACCGCACCTGCCTGGCCTGCCTGGCGCTGGATGGAAAGATCTACGCGGTCAACCGTGTGATGGACAGCCACCCGAATTGTCGGTGCTTCATGGTGGCTGTGGTGCAGGGCATGGAGGAGGACCGCGCCAGCGCGCAGGAGTGGTTTGGCGGACTGGACGAAGCCCGGCAGCGGGAGATTTTGGGTAAGGGTAGATTTGAGCTGTATCAGCAGGGTGTGCCACTGGAAAAAATGGTGCGGGTGAGACATGACCCGGTATGGGGGCCGACGGTTGGGGTGGAGGGGGTAAAGGAAATTAAAAAGAACGCACAATTTAAAGAAACGAAAATCGATTTCAGGAGTGATGTTTCGCAATACATTGCCAGACTTGGTGATATCAGAAAATTTTATAGCCCCGATGATCCTGGAATTCGCTATTTGACGCCCAAGCCAGTTTACTACAACTTTTACTCAGCTTCTCACCTAATGGATGAGGAGCACATTTATCGTATGAAATGGCTTGAAGACAACATGGATGAATTAATTAAAGCTGTTGAAAATCCAAACTATATTGAATTTTTTTTGCGAAAGCTTAACAACGGACACTTTTCTTCGACACAAATTGTGGAGTTGGGAAATAAAAAGTATATGACAGTCGCAATTAGTTTGAGTCTTGATAATGAAGGGGAGGGATATCACCAAATCACCACTATACATCCATCAAAGTGGCGTGATCTATTTTTTAAGGATGGTACATTAAAACCAAAATATAAAGCGGTTGAATAAAAAAAGACCGTTTCCGGTCTTCTTTTGTCCCGTCCACCGTGCGCCGCGTCGGCATCGCTCTAGGCTGTGAGGGGCGTCTTCTCACCTCAGGACACATCCATTATAGCGACAAATGACGGAAAATTCAAGACCGTTTTTGCGGAAACGGTTAGAACCCCTTGCACTATAAGAATAAACGTTCTATACTTTGAATTGAGCCCACGAGGCATTGATCCCGGGGCAGACCACATTTGTGGCCTGCTCCGGGTTTTTGTTTAATCCAGGATTCGACGTTACCGGACGGCAAAACCGGGCAGCAAAGGAGAGCTGAAATGTTGTGGACCTTGAAACGTGATCTGATCGATTATGCCCCTGACAGCGGCGCCGGCGGTGGAGAAACCACCCCGCCTGCCACCACGGAAACGCCACCGGGTAATGGCGGGTCAGAAAAGACTTTCACCCAGGCAGAAGTAGACCAGATCATCAAAGACCGGTTAGCTCGTGAGAAGAAATCCGCCGAAGCGTTGGCCGAAGCCGCGCGCAAAGCCGCCGAAGCCGATGCTGCCGCAAAAAACGGTGAGTGGCAGAAGCTGGCTGAGACCCGCGAGGCCGAGCTCAAGAAAGCGAGCGCGGATTTACAAGCCGAGCGCATCCGGGCTACTGCGGCCCGTCTGGGCATGTCTGACCCTGAATATGCCGTATACCTGGTGACCAAGGCCGGAGATGGAGCGGATGCAGAAGCCGTGCTTAAGGAACACTTGAGCCATAACCCGCCGGCGCAGACGACCACCACCCAGACCCAAGCGCCGACCGGCAGCGGGGATCCTACCAACCCAGGCACTACGCCCACTGCTTTTACTCGGGCTCAGCTCCGCGATGCAAAATTTTTTCAGGCCAACCGCGAGGCCATTCTGAAAGCTGCCGCGGAGGGGCGTATTAAAGATTAACCCATCCCAACCCCTCCCGGCCTCCCCTGAAAGGGAGGTGGAAGACAGGGAGATGGAAATAAAAGGAGAATTTTGTCATGCCAAATGTAACTGTTACTTCCGCTGCGAACTTCATCCCTGAAATCTGGGCAAACCGGGCGCTTGAAATTCTACGCGCCAATATGGTGATGTCGAAGCTCGTTTTGCGTGACTCGGATGTAGCCAATTTCCAGGTCGGCGATACCCTGAATATCCCGATTCCTGGCACCTTTGTGGCCAACAACAAAACTGCCGGCGGGGCCGTGAGCTTGCAGCAGCCGACCGATGGCACCGTGCAGGTCGTGCTGGATAAGCACAAAGAAGCCTCGTTTTTGATCGAGGATGTGGTCCGTGCCCAGAATAACATCAAAGTGATGGACGAGTATTTGAATGGGGCGGTAATTGCCATTGCTGAGGTGGTCGAAACCGATCTGTTTGGCCTGACCCTGGGGGCCGGCAGCAATATCGGCACCCTGGGCACGCCAGTGGTTGGGGCTGGCATTCGGGCAGCGCGGAATGCGCTGAACAAAGCCAAAGCCCCGATGGCTAACCGGTTTATGGTCCTCAGCCCGGACGACGAAACCGCCACCCTGGGAGATGCCAACCTGGCTACCTTCTTTGCCAACGCGCGACCGGATGCGATTGCACGCGGCGCGATTGGCGTTTTGTATGGGTTTGAGACCTATATGTCTCAATACACCCCGTTGGGCGCTCGTTTGGCGTTGGGTGGAGCGACCGGTGGCACGTTTACGCTGACCTACAAAGGCCAGACGACCAGCGCGCAGGCCTATAACGTGTCTGCTGCCACGCTGAAAACCCAGCTCGAAGGTCTGTCAACCATCGGCGCCGGCAATGTAGATGTATTGGCCGTTGCAGGCGGCTTTGAAATCTGGATGAAAGGCGCCCTGGCTGGCAACCACGACCAGATTACCGGATCTGTGGCGAGCTTGACCGGAGCGACCAGCCCGGCCGTCGCTGATGTGAACTGGAACCCGGCCTTCAATCAGGGTGCGTACCTGTTGGCCATGCGGGCATTGCCCGAGCCTGAACCCGGCACCGGCGCCAAGGGCGTGACGATGATGGATCCTGATAGTGGGTTGGTTGTGCGTGTCTTGTATGCCTACAACCCAACCTATCTGGGCCACCAGGTGACCGTGGATGTGCTGTACGGTGTGAAGACCATCCGCGCGGCCAAGGCTGTCAACGTCAAGTCGTAAGTTGTTTTGTTCTCAGGCCAACGGGGCGGCGGTGATCTGCCGCCCCGTTTTGGAACGAGGAGGACTATGGCCCTCAATGCAAGTCAGTTAGTCCAGCTTCGCCGGATGATCGCCGACCCTGCCCCAGGTGATTTTTTAGACAGCGAGTTGAATACCATCGCAGAGCGATATCCACTTGACGGATCCTATGACCTCAATGCCATTGCGGCCGAGGTCTGGAGCTTTAAAGCGGCTGCTGCCGCCGGCGAGGAAGAGCGCTTTACCAGCGATGGCAAAACGTTTGATTATGGGGCGATCCAGGATAAGGCGATTAAGATGCAAAAGCACTATGCCAGCCTGTCCAGTTCGGCCTACAGCCCCTACGGTGCGGGGGTGATGACCCGCGAGGACATCAGCGATGAAGCCAAATTTAACGCGCTTACGTAAGAGCCAGGAAAGCATCATGGACCTGAGCGCCGAGATCATCCAGGTTGCGGTTACGCAGCGGAACGAGGGCGGCCTGGCTGAAACACGCACCTCACGCGGTGTGTACCCGGCCACCCTGGGTGGGCCATCGGGTGAGACTGAGCGCGAGATCGCCAAGCGGGTAACCGCGGCCGCAAGCTGGTGGTTGACCCTCCCCCATGGGACGCCGGTCGAACATCTGGACCAGGCGATTATCTCGGGTCAGACTTACCAGGTGATTTATGTTCCACCGGCGGGGGCTTCGTTTGTCACAGCCTTGCGGGTGCTGGTCGCTGAGGTGGGTCTATGAGTGATGCCAGCTACAACAATTTGCCAGCGATCATCATCGCCCTCGCCCGAGAGCTGGATCAGGCTGCTGACGATTCGGCGGCCATTGTCGAGCGTGAAATTAAACGCTCGATGAGCGATGAAAAGCACGGGCTGGTTTACCGCGGGGTAGCCATCACCAAACAATACAAAATCGGCGGACGCGCTTATAAAAAATGGAGGGGCAGCGGGGCAAAAGCCACCTTCTCCGGCGGCCGGGCAACCATTGTTACAGGCTATAAGGCTCACCGGGCCAGCGCACCCGGTGAGGCCCCGGCCATCGATACCGGTGCGCTGGTCAACGATTTTACGATCAGTGTGCACAAGCCCTTTGTACGAAAGATCAGCACCTCTCAGGAACAGGCCGGCGCGCTGGAGTTTGGCCGGTTGGATGGGCGGATGAAGGCCCGGCCATTTATGCGCCCAGCGGCCGCGAAGAAACAGGCCGCTGTAAAAAAGCGCTTTCGCGATGCACTGGGAAAAGCGCAGGAGGCAAGATAATGTCTGAGTTGGACAGCGGTTTTGCATTTTTGCGCCAAAAGCTGACGGCAGACCCCACCCTGGCTGCGCGGGTAGGTGCGCGGGTGTATGAAGACCAGGCGCCAGATGGTACAGCTCCGATTTACCCGATGATCATCATCGAGATGGGCGAGCCCGAGGACCTGACCGGGGTCAATGATCAGCGGTGCAGCGTTTCTACGGAAACGCTCGTGTTTGTTGTCGGTCTGGGTGCCGACACCGGGCTGGCTGCGCTGGCCGACCGGATTGACACCCTGCTGCATGGATCCAGCGGGGATAAGGTTATTCACTGTTCACGTACCCGACCGTTTCGACGGTCTGGATATGTGGATAAGGTTTTATATCGTAATCTAGGTGGACACTACCACCTGGAGATAGGAGCGTAAAAATGGCCAACCCGGTTTATGGAACCGATTGGAACTCTCTGAAGAAACAGACGTTACAGCTTGCCCCGGAGGCGACCGCAGGCACGCCGGCGACCACCGGATTTAAACGGCTGCATGGGCTCAGCCTGGATGCCTCACCGCAATTTGAAACGGAGGTCACCGCACCACGCGGGGCACGCTTTGCCGCCCTGCAGGAGACCAAAAAAGAATGGGCGCAAGCCGGGCTAAGCGGCAAGCCCGATTTTAACGAGATCGACTTCCCGTTGGCCTCGGTGATCTGCAAGCCGACCAAGACGGGCACCGGACCGAGCTATACCCGAGTTTATGAGCTGCTGAATACGGCTGCCGCCGGCGAGGCACAGCAGACTTACACCCTACAGCAAGGGGATGCCAACCTGTGCGAGACCTATGCCTACGGGTTGATGCAAGATTATCAACTTGTTTTTGATCGTGAGGCGGGGATCTCGCAGAGCGGGAACATGCGTTTTCGGGCGGTGGATACGGCAACTGCGCTGGTGACCGCCGGGGTGACCGATATCGCAATTTCACCCATGCGCGGAAGCGGGGTGGATATCTGGGTGGCTGATACGCCGGCCGGCCTGGCAAGCGCCGGGAACAAGGTGCTGTTGCCATGGGCTTACACCTGGGGCATCAACTCGCGCGCGGACGATTACTGGGCGCTGAATACCGAGTTTAGCGGGCCGGCTTTCTTTGCGGAAGGTGAGAGCCAGGGGTTTGCCGGGTCGCTAAAGGTGCCCACAAAATGGGGGCTGCCAAAGTTTTTGGCCAACATCCGGGCGAACAGCCTGGTTTATATCCGGGTCAAGGTCCTGGGAAAGAAAATCGACACCGGGCCGGATGTGTATGAGTCTCTCCAGATTGACCAGTGCTGGTTTGTGCAGAACATTCCCACCGACAACCAGAAAGCCGCCTATAGCAAGACCATTGAGCTGGTCGGGGCGCAGTCAGATGATGCGACCTGGAAAAAGAGTGTTGAAATCACCCTGGTGAACGGGATCGTTTAATCCATGCCCATTTCAATTGACAAGCTTAAACGAGTCAGAGTAGTTACGATCCCCTGGGGAGATGAGACGATCAGTCTGAGTTATATTCCGCGCCGGTGGGATGCCTCCTTTGTCGAACGGCACAATGCGCTGGTGGAAACCGAGCAAGACGGTGGGCGAGAGCGGTACATTTTTACGCTGCTGACCATGCTGCACGGTTGGGATGTGACCAACGACGGCGCACCGGCAACGATCACCGAGGGCCTGCTCGGTCAGTTTGATGACCCTGTGCTGCTGGTGATGTATTTGGCCATCCGGCGCGACATTGAAGCCAGCGAGGAAAAAAAAAGCTGATCGCTGCATGGGCTGTCGAGCCGGCGCTGTATTTGAGCTCGACCCCGATGGACCTGATCGATGAATTTCTGGACTTTGACGACTGGGCCGCTCTGGCGCGACACCTGAACTGTTCGGTGTTCGACCTGCTGGAGCGGCCTGATCGTGAGGCGTGGATGGAGCATTGGAAACGACGCGATTATGCATTGAGCGAGATGCGCGCAAGCGCAGAAGAAGAAAGGAGGCGGAATCATGGGCGTTGAGGCATTTGCACTTTACGGACTGGTTGGGCTGCAGGGCGCTGAAAAAACCCAGCAGGGGTTGCAGGGTGTCTCGCGGGAGGCGGATAAGACCAAGAAGGGTTTGGGAGGGGTGAGCGGCGGGATGAAGGGCTTGACCACCACCCTGGGCATAGCGGCTGCAGCAGTGGCCACCTTCGGGGTGGCGTGGACCAAGGCGATGGAACTGGGAAAGGCTGGTGCACAGGTCACCCAGACTGGGCAGAGCTTCGAAGGGCTGATTCAGCGCATGGGTGGGACGGGCGAAACGCTGGCAGAGTTACGCAGGGAAAGCAAAGGTACGGTAGACGATTTAAAGCTGATGAGTTCGACCACGGCGCTGCTTTCGGGCACCTCTGGACAGCTATCCAAAGCGCTGCTCAACGCCACACCAGAATTGATGGAGATGGCCAAGGCAGCCAACAAACTAAACCCGACCCTGGGCGACACGACCTATATGTATGAATCGCTGGCTCTGGGCATTAAGCGGGGCTCGCCGATGATTTTGGATAATCTGGGGATTACGGTCAGCATCGAGCAGGCCAATCGGAAGTATGCCGATTCCCTGGGGGTGAGCGTAGACGCATTGACCAAAGAGCAGCAACAAATGGCGCTGCTCAACGCCGTGCTGGAAAAAGGTGGGATTCTGGTTTCGCAGGCAGGGGGGAATACGGATTCAGCAACGGACAGTTTTGCGCGATTTGATGCCGCCTCCAAGAATCTGGCCGACGAACTGAAAGCAGGGCTTGCGCCTGCGCTGGCCGAAGTGGCTGAGGGAGCAACCTGGCTGATCACTTATAGTAAGCGGGTGGATGAGGCTTTGCAGACCCACGCCACTGAGGTGATGAAAAATACAAAAACCTATGACGACTATGTGACCGAGATGCTGCGCGCTTCTGTCGCAGCCGGCAAGATCGACGAAGCGAGCATCAGCAACGTAAAAAACCTGGGCGCGAACAGTGACAGTGTGCAAAACCTGATGAAAAGCCTCGGTTATATGTCGGAGGCGCAGTACACGGGATCGAAAGCGATTGCGAACAGCACCCAGTATGTTGACCGGTGGGATAAGGCCATTGAGGATGCCACCACAGGCGCATTGCAAGGATTTGACGAGGCTGCCAAGGCCATCGAAGAGTACAAAAAAACCATGGATGAAGCTCAGCAAGTGGCGCGTGATTTTTATGTCACGCAGAGTGGGTTAAGCGAGAGCCTGAAGGACGCCCAAAATGCAGACCTGGCCAGGGTGGCAGTGGACCAACTGAACGAGTCGCTGCAAGCCGGCACCATCACCCAGAGCCAATACGATGCGGCGGTGAAGGATGCCCAGCTCACCTATGGCCTGGCGACCGCGAAAAGCATCGCCCTGGCCGAGAATATTGCAGCCGTGACGGCTGCCGCGGCGACCGGGATCATTCCGCAGGCACAGCTCGCCGAGGCCCTGGCTGCCCTGAATGAAGATGCGGCCGATGGCGCAGTAAGCCTGGAGGCGTTACTCATCAAGCTGGGTGCAAACAAGGGTGAGGCGAAGGCCTTTGCCGATGAGGTGGCTGCCGCGGCTGACGCCAACAAGCGACTGGCCGACCAGCCTGGAAAGATCAGCGACAGCGCCAAGCTGGCAGAGGATGCACTTGCGCGAATGGAAGAAAAGTTTGATGGGGTCGGTGGCAAGGCCGATGACAGCGCCGGGCAGGTGGAGAACTTTGCCAAGCAGGTCGAAGCTCTGCGCGATCGGATAAACGAGCTTAAAGATAAAAAAGTGACCATCACCCTGGATACGATTGGCAATGCCCCACCAGTGGACGTGGGCGGGGATGCAAACACCGCAAAGTATGGCGGCGCGTCTGGTCTTGATTACACTGTGCCGCCAGGGTACCCACATGACAGCTACCCTGTGCGGGCGCAAAGCGGCGAGCGGGTGATTGTGATGCCGGCCGGGCAAAGCGGGCCGGTGGGGGGAAACCGTTTCTACGGAAACGTTACGTTCGTGGTGCAAGGGGGCTCAATCGATGACATGATGAGCCAGGTGAGGAGATAACAACATGACCATGACACCTGTTTCTTTTGGTAGTCTTGCACTCAATAACGCAAATTATCAGGCCATTATCCCAGTCGAAGCGCCGGCGAGCTGGCGCGCCAACCTGGTCGAAAATCAGCGCAGCGGTGCATTCCCCCAGGCGGCCAGTCTGCAAATGGACGGCATTACCTTCCCAATGCGAATCAACATCCGCGGAAGCGGAAGTCTTAGGGAACTGCAGAAGACTTTCAATAACCCTGAGTATTACAGGGGGCTTGAACTCGTTAAACTGATTGCCCAGGATGATCAGGGCTCACAGTGGAGCATGATGGTCGTCTCGCTGAACCTGATCGATACCGGGCAAAAGGGTGCAACCGCGCTTTTGCGGGCTGCTTACCCGATTTGGGAGCGTGAGAGCGTCACACCGTTGACCTGGAACATTACAGCCAGCGGCCAGACTAAAATCATCAGTCCGGGCGGAAACGCGCCGGCACTGCCCGTCTACGAGATTACACCGAAGGGTGCCAACGGCGGGGACTATGCTACAGCCTGGCCGATCACGGTTTATAACCGCATGAATGTAAAAGCGGTCCGGTATCCCCTGCAGATTGTGAGTGGGTGGGATACAGCAACCCTGGTCAGCGGTGGAAACCTGCGGTCTGACTGCGCCGATGTGCGGGTGGTGGTGGATGGGCAGGAAATCGATCACTGGCTGGTACGACCCAACACGGCTAACACGGCTATCTGGGTCAATCTCAATCTATCACCCAAAATCGAGCTTAAGCTGGGAACTGCCATTCCTGCCACCGGCGCGGTGGGTGAGATTGTGTTTGACAAGAGCGCGGCGGCTGCGCTGAAACTGCTGCCGGCTGCCGGCATCCTGAGAATTGGAGCCGAGGAATTTACCTACTCGGGCAAGAACGAAAAGCTGCTGAAGGTCGGCGGGGTGCAGCGAGCGCAGCGCAACACGAGCATGGCCAGCCATGCAACCGGGGTGAGCTGCATCTGGATCGAACATGATATTCAGGTGCTGTACGGCTTCTCGGGTGCGCTGGCCCGCGAGGTGGATGAGCGGTACCGGCCGGCGTTTGAGCTGACCGGCGACAATGAGACCTGGCAATACCTCACCTTTGGGGATGTGGCCCGGTTGAA
Organism: uncultured Anaerolineaceae bacterium; assembly: GCA_964593905.1. Lineage (GTDB taxonomy): Bacteria > Chloroflexota > Anaerolineae > Anaerolineales > Anaerolineaceae > CAZQLE01. The sequence goes on from CAZQLE010000068.1 coordinate 10,954, forward strand.
TGCGGGCGGATGGGTCGGGTCGGTGATCAAGAGCGCCGGCAAGCTCTCATTTGTGTATACAGCCGTGCATGACGCCACAGACGCGGATCCGGTGGATGTCACCGGGATGGCCATCTCGCCCTACCTGAGCCGCAATCGCTGGGCAGGCGATTCAGCAGATCTCGAATGGCGGCTGTATAACCCGTTCGGTCTGACTTCGATCGAGGCCAGCGGCGAAAAACTGCGGCGAGGTACGAAGTGGCCAACTTTGAAGATTCAAAAATCAGCAGATGGCAGCCGGTGGCTGGATTTGCGCATTGAGACCAGCCCGGTGAACGCTGATACATGGACCGCATTCACCACCACGGTGCTAAACACCGCACCAACCGCCTCGTTTGTACCGCGCTATGTGCGGGTGGACCTGGCCGGGGTGATTGACAGCGCCGAGACGGCCGCGGCTCTGGCCGAGCTGAATGCAGTGACCGTTAAACCCATTGCGACCAATATCCCCATGGTGATCGCTGGCACTGTAAACGCGAACTATCAGTTTGATGCCACGCTGATCAACGAAACCACGGGGGAAAGCCTGCGATTGATCTACCCGATGGTGGTCAATAAAACCCTGATTGTGGATAGCAGCCTGAAACGGATTGACTACCTGGGGCAGAGCGCTGAACCTGCACTGCAACCCTACCCTCGGCGGGGTGAGTGGCTGCCACTGCGGGCAGGGGTGGACAACACTTTGCGGTTTGAAGCCACGGCGACAGGGGCCGTGGAAATTGTTATCAAATATCGGGAAAGGAAGGTCTGGTAATGTCTGTGATCACTGTGTTTGATCGATCCGGGCGCCGGCTGGGAGAGGTTCTGCAGAACTGCGACCGGGAATGGGTGGTGAATGAAGCCGGGGATGCATCGTTCTCGTTTTCGGCCCCAGAAGAGATGGCGCGGTATGCAGGCCGAAACATGGCTGAGATGCTGAACCACGGGAACCTGGTGCTGGTTGAGCATGACACCCTGCCGCCCTGGTGCGGGATCCTTTATATGGAGGACTGGGCGGATGGCATCCCAACCTATCGGGCCAGGGGCGCAGGGTGGGCGCTGGCCAAAGCAACACCCACGGCGGTGCAAAAGATCACCGGGCCGGCGGGGCAATTGTGGAAACGCATTTTGGAGATCACCAATAGCCAGGTGGATTGGAAGGTCGCCCCAGGCGAGATTTATCTGGGGGGGCCACAACGTGAGGAAACGCTCGAGATGGTTGATCTGGAGCGCGAGACTCAGCGCATTGCTTCACGCGCCGGCAATTTTTACGACGTGCAACCGGAGTTCTCTGGCGGGCTGCTGCGCCTGGTGGGGAACTGGTATGGCCGGCAGGGTGTGGATAGCACCGTGCGACTGGTAGAGGGTGATAACCTGCGGCTGCCGGCAGGCAGCGTGATGCGGGTGAGCAGCGAGGTACTGGCCAGCGACGTGATTGGGATTAGCAATGGAGCCACGTCTGCCAGCCGAGCCGCTGCCATTGCGCGGGATGAGGAGAGCGCTGCCAGGTGGGGACGGCGTTTTACCAGCGAGATGTTTGATAACGTTTCTCAGCAGGGGACAGCGCAGCAAAACGCGCAAGACCTTTTAGAGCAATGCAAGCGGCCCGAGCGTCGATTGAGATTGGAGGTTTTGAACGTGCGCGAGACCTTTGGAGCGCTGCGAATCGGCAATACCCTGCCGGTGGAGTTGATTGGCTGCGGATGGAGGGAGGACGGGAGTGGGTTGGGATGGTCTGGCCGGGTGCGGGTGCTAGCCATGCGATATGAGGAAAACAGCGATTCTGTAGCTCTGGCAGTGGAGGAGGTGAGGCAATGAACGGTGTTGAGCGACAATATCAACCTGGTAATGTTTTCGACGCGCTGGAGAAACAACGGCAAGAACTGGAGATGGCTCGCCGGGCAGAGGTGCGCGCGGATGAGGTATCTGAGGTATCTGATGATCTGGGAGAAATGAGGTCCGGGCGGTTTTTGGCGCTAACCAGTGGGAGCGACCCAACTGACGGGGATGCGAACGGGGTGTTTATGAGCAGTTCACCAATTGAGTTCCCGGAGGGAACGGTGAACGTAGGCGGTGTGAAAGATGGACGTTTGCAGTTTGGGATCTCGGCGCTGGATGGGTCGGCGATGTTTGCGGGCGGGAAGGGGACACTTAATTATGACGGGTTGAATTTGAATGGAATCCGTTATGGCATGAAGATGCGAGCCACAAGCAATATGAAAGAGCGGATTGGCTCCATTGAAATGGGAACCAAAGAAAACGGCAACCCGATCCTACAAATCAATTATTATGGGGCGCCCTCTGGAGAACTCGTAGTCAATGGAGATGCAGAAACCGGAGATACGAGCGGATGGTCAGCTGGAGCCAATACCCAAGTAACCAGTGATCCGAATGAGATCATCAGTGGAAATTACTCCTTTAAACTGTTGTTGACCAATAACAGTTATGCAAGCCTGGAAACACCCTCGAATGCGCGAATCCAGGTGTCGGATACCAAAAAGTATTTACTGCGGTTTAAAGCTATAGGACGACTGGATTCAGACGATCAGGACGCGGGAGACGGGCGGATTTTGCGCGTGTTTTTGATCTGGAGGGATTCCCTGGGGAATGGTGTTTCAGGGGGGCCGGAATACAGGGCGATTGATTACACGTTCTATGAGCCACTGGATTTATCTGAGTATGAAATTCTAGTGTTCCCCCCGTTGAGCGCGACCCAGTTAAGCATGAGTTTTCTTTATGGAAGTGCTTTGGGAATACAGCCGGGATACATGATCCTGGATGACATATCGCTGCAAGAAGTAGAAACGGGCACCCGATTGACCATCGACGATGATGGGTTTCATGTCGCGACTGGACAGTGGAAAAAGCAAGGACCGACGCAGAATCGCGGCACAAGCTCCTCCTTTTCGGTGCAAATTGCGCGCATTCACGTGCGGCAGACCATCAAACTGCATGCGGTTGAGGTCGATATTCGCAATCTTTCCACCTATACGCTGTCTTACCTGCGCGGTCCCAATATCACCCAAAAATGGGCGGATCTGGCGCCGGGAGCTTTGCTTGGAGCAGGGTCCAAATCGGTCATCACCCTGAGCAAGCCGCTGATCCTTACACCAGGTATTCACTATCTTGCATTAAGCGCCAGCAGTGCGACAACCTGGTGGGATTACAACGCAGCTACCTATCAGGTGGATGATCTGTTCTTTGATGGCGTGTATTACAACACCACCTTGAATAGTTTTAGTCCACCGTGGCGATTGGTTTACACCCCGGTGCTCTGGGGTTAAGGATAGGGAAAACGGACAATAAAAAAGCCGCCTGAATTGGGCGGCTTTTGGGTGAAATACGGTCCAGACTAAAAGCCGAGATCTCCCTGGGTGGCCTTTTTCTCTTCTGTTTTGGCTTTCTTGAACGTGAGACCACCGCGGGTTAGATCTGGGTAATTGGGTCTGGATTTGCCTGATAACAGATCGGCGATGGTGAGAATTTGAATGCGGGGGTAGCTGCCCATGACGGGGGATTCATAAAAGCCGGCGCTGGCGGCTTCGGTGAGCATAGGCCGGGTGGGTTCGGCCAGGGTGACAAATAAACCCAACTGGGCTTTTTCACGCTCGACGCTGTTTTTCAGGTCGGCAATCATTGTGCGGGTGACGCTCTCACCCCCTTTGACAGACACGATGATTTTCTTGGCGGCTTTATTGTCATCCTGGAAGAAAATCAGGCCATCGATGCCACTATCAGCCCCTTTCTTTTTGCCCTGAAAGGGCTGGGCGCCGACCAGGGAACAGGCCCACCATTGAAATTGATATTTGTCACGGAGGGCCAGGTCACGGGCGCTATCGAGGTCTTTGGGGGTGCCTTCAACGGTGAAAGTGATGGAGGGGAAAGCATCTTTCATACGCTTTTCGATGAGACTTACTGCCAGGTGGGTGATGTCAATACCGATCCAGTTGCGGCCCAGAGACTGGGCAGCATGGACCGCGGTGCCGCAGCCACAAAATGGATCCAGGACGAGATCGCCTTCGTTACTGCTGGCTTGAATAATACGTTCAAGCAGAGCAAGTGGTTTTTGTGTGGGATAGCCGAGTTTTTCTGCTGATTGTGCTGAAAGAGGGGGAATATCCACAATTACAGACTTAATGGGTGTTCCTTTTTGCTCTGACAAATACCTTTTTAAGTACGGTCTACCAGTTTTGCTCCATTCCAAACGGTTATCAGCATCAAGAGCTTCGAGTTTTTCGCGTATTACTCGCCATCCCCATTCAGGTGTAAAACCCTTAAATTCATATGATAAGTTTGGTCTTGGGCCCATTGTTTCTGATCGAATAATATGATCTAATCGATAAATTCCACGTTCATCCCTTCTATTATAAAAATCCTCGATATATTTTTCGTCATATTCAGTGTAAACTTCATTCCAGTTAAACTGAATACCCTTACTATAAAACAGAATCGTATCATGAACACTGCCCCAACGTTTTGAATCATTGTGGCTGCTTGTCCGTTGCCAAATTATTTCATTTTGATAATTCTGCAGCCCAAAAATGCTATCTAATACTATTTTTAAATAATGACTGGCGGTCGGGTCGCAATGAAGATACAAGCTGCCTGTAGGTTTGAGAACACGATGCAGTTCCAACAACCGATTAGCCATCATGGTGAGATAGGCCATCATATCGCTTTCTTTTAGAAAACAGCGCATGGCTTGAATCATCTCGGCCACATCAGTATTGGAATGGTGAATGATTTCGGAAAATTCGCGTTCGGCCTGGTCACCCCAGTGCCAGGTATCATCGAAGGCTTTGATCTGGGCATCGGAGTCGTGGCCTTTGGGGGTTTTAAAAAGCAAGTTGTAATCACGCTTGGAATTGAACGGCGGGTCCAGGTAGATCAGGTCGATACTCTCGGTTTGAATATGCTCCCGGAGAATATCCAAATTGTCACCAAAATACAAGGTGTTGCGATGATCGCTCATGTTTACCCCTCAACAGGATTTAGATGCTTTAAGGATATACTACAGCCGAGAGACAAATTCAATGGAACAAACGATCAACCAATCGGCCAGGGGTTAAATTAAAAAACCGCCCTTCTGAAAGGGCGGTTTTATGTTTTAACCAATGCCTAAGCCAAATCCCTATTCTCGACCTCATAATACACACAAGTGGCCGTAACAATTCTTACCCCACCGGTCTTCCGACAATAACACCAGTGGACTGCATGTGTTTTGCCTTGATTCCGACCGAGGAAAATAGTGTAAAACTCATTGCTTTTTGGCGATGAGTAAATGCAGCTCGAGCACACTTCATTTTCCACCATTTCGGGCAGATCTGCCCACAGCTTCGATTTTGTAAAACTCATTCAGGCCGGCCCTTGTAATTGAGATGGTTCTCCCCAGACGCCGCGGCGGTGAGTTTGCAGGGCCTGGATCAGCTCATCGACTGCGCGAGAGGACTTGAGACGCACGATGACGTTGATCCCCACGCCGGCAGCTATGAGCATGTGCACCTGGGTGGGTGGAGTGCGGCCAGGGATAGGGTCCGGGCTCCACTCGGCGACGGTGATGCCATCACAATTGATGACCTGATCCAGATGGATATCGTCAGGGTTGGGTGTGATCATGGGTCTCCTTGTTTTTCAGTCGCGCAAGCCAGAGGCGCGCGGTGCGGTCGGATAGATGATAGCGGGCAGCAATCTCCCGGCTGGTGAGGTGCACCAGGTCGGCGCGTTCCTCGCTGGCAAGATCGCGCCAATCCCGGCGGGGTTCCGGCAACATGCCGGTAAGAGGTACGGAGGGGGTGGTAATTTCCGCGGCGCCTTTCCGCTGTTGCCGTTCATCACGCCGGTCTTGCCGGTCACGCTCGATTTCTACCAGGCGACGGGCGTGGGTGGCGCGTACGGCCAGGGTGACAGCAGCCACCACCGACAAAAGAC
>CAZQLE010000069.1:0-16892 GCA_964593905.1 uncultured Anaerolineaceae bacterium
GTGGTGGGGGTGCTGGTAGGGCCCAACAGCCCACCATCGCCGCCCAGAAATGGCAGGCTGCAGGCCGCAGCGGTAACTGCCAAAAGAGCAATCAGCATCCATATTTTTTTCATTGTCAATCAATCCGGTTCTTCCATGGTTAACGGGAGAGCTTGTCATTCCTTATACCCAATGTTAAAGGATGTGTCAATACTTCGGTTTATTGGGCGCTGCTGTGAAGGGGCGCACAGGCCGGGCCCACTGCGGCGACGCATAACGGCAATACTTTGACAATCCAATCATTGCATGTTAAACTGTAATTGTGTAAGAAGCAACGCTCTCTACCGGGGGCGTTTTTTGGTGTAAACGATGCGAACAATTGAATGGAATTCCACAACTGGTGAACTTAGAATCATCGACCAACGCGTACTGCCGGGACGGTTAGAATGGCTTACCTGCCGGACGCCGGAAAGCGTGGCTGAATCGATTCAGAATATGGCTGTGCGCGGCGCACCTGCAATTGGTGTTTCGGCTGCGTTTGGGGTGGCCCTGGCAGCGTTGCATTCGTCTGGCCGCACGCTTGAAGCGGTGCGCAAAGAGGTTGTTGCCGCGGCAGAACTGTTGCGGGCCAGCCGGCCGACGGCTGTTAACCTGGCCTGGGGGCTGAAGCGAATGTTGGCCGCGGCTGCACAGCCGGTGCAGAGCGTGGCCGAACTGGCCGAAACCCTGGTGGCAGAGGCCTGTCAGATTGCCGAAGAAGATGTGGCCATTAATCAGCGCATGGGCGCGCACGGCGCGGCTCTGATTCAAGATGGCGACACCATTATTCATCATTGCAACACTGGCGGTCTGGCGGCAGTCGATTGGGGCACCGCACTGGGGGTCATTCGCACGGCGCACGAACAGGGCAAGCGCATCCATGTTCTGGTGGATGAGACGCGCCCGCGTTTGCAGGGCGGCCGGCTGACTGCCTGGGAGCTGGAACAATACGGCATCTCTTATGAAGTGATCAGCGATAACGCCGCGGGTTATTTCTTGCGCACCGGCCGGGCAACGCGCGTCTTTTATGGCGCCGACCGGGTGGCAGCGAATGGAGATGTCGCCAATAAGATTGGCTCTTATATGCTTGCCCTGGCCGCACATGCCAACGGCGTGCCGGTTTATTCTGTGTTTCCCATTTCCACCGTGGATCTTTCGCTCGCCCACGGTGATTTGATCCCCATTGAAATGCGTGATGCCAGCGAAGTGCTCGATTTGCAGGTGGGTGGACAGCCCGTTTACCCGGCCGGGGCACATGCATTGAACCCTGCCTTTGATGTAACGCCGCATCACCTGTTGACTGCGTTGATTACCGAAAACGGCATTGTTTATCCCCCGTTTCATCTCAATCTTTCAAAGAATGTGCTGCTGACCCCGGCAGCGTAAAGTGAGCTAAATCATGGCCATTATTTGCACCGGTTCTGTAGCCTATGACTACCTGATGACCTTCCCCGGTTATTTCAAAGATCACATTCTCCCCGAACACCTTTCCTCGATCAGTCTCTCTTTTCTGGTCGATTCTATGGTGCGTCAGCGGGGGGGGGTTGCCCCGAACATTGCTTATACGCTGGCTTTGCTGGGTGAAAAACCGATGGTGCTGGCAACGGTCGGTGAAGATTTTGAAGATTATCGCGCCTGGCTTGAAAAATATGCAGTCGATACAACCCTGGTGAAGACAATTGCCGGAAAATATACCGCTTCGTTTTTTGCCAATACCGATCTTTCGAATGCGCAGATTTGCAGCTTTTATACCGGCGCAATGGCCGATGCCGGGCAGGTATCTGTTCGCGATGCGGGCAGCGCGGCCGAATTGGTGGTGATTTCGCCCAACGATCCGGGTGCAATGGATCAATATTGCGCTGAATGCGTTGAACTGGGTGTACCCTATTTATATGACCCCGGCCAACAGATTGTGCGGGTCTCGGGTGAGTCGATTCGCAACGGGGTGATGGGCGCGCAGAGCCTGTTTGTGAATAACTATGAATATATGCTGCTGCAAAAGCACACCGGCTTAACCCATGCCGAGGTGTTGAACACGGTCGATTATCTGGTGGTGACCCAGGGCGAAGAGGGTGCGCTGATCTATGTGGATGGCCAGGAATATCACATTCCGGTTGTGCCGGTGGAGAAGATTGCCGACCCCACCGGGGTGGGAGATGGCTTCCGCGGCGGCTTTTTGCGCGGTGTGCGCCTGGGGCTAGACTGGCAAACCTGCGGGCAGATGGGTGCACTGGCGGCCGCCTATGTGTTGGAGCAGAAGGGCACCCAGAACCATTATTACACGCGGCAAGAGTTTGTAGCCCGCTATCGCAAGCATTTTGAAGATCACGGCGCACTGGACGCGCTGTTGAAAGATTGAAACATACGGGGCCCTTTTCCGTCGGGAGCTGCGTGGCGGAGGGTCCTGTCCATCGGATTGAGTATTCAGTATAACTTGGAGGACGAATGTCAAACTACGATATCAAGGATATGAAGCAGGCAGAAGGCGGCCGGCGGCGTATTGACTGGGCAGAACGCGAAATGCCTGTGCTGCGCCAGATCCGTGAGCGCTTTGCCAAAGAGCAGCCCCTTAAGGGTGTGCGTATGTCGGCCTGTCTGCATGTGACTGCTGAAACCGCAAACCTGATGCGCACGCTGCAGGCTGGCGGCGCTGACCTGGTGTTGGTGGCTTCCAACCCACTTTCCACCCAGGATGATGTGGCGGCTTCACTGGTGAGCCATGATGAAATTCCGGTGTTCGCGATCAAAGGCGAAGACAACACCACTTACTACAAGCACATTACCGCGGCGCTGGATCACAAACCCCAGGTCACCATGGATGACGGCGCCGATCTGGTCGGCACCATGCACAAAGAACGCCGCGAATTGATCCCCGGCATTCTGGGCGGCACCGAAGAGACCACCACCGGTGTGGTTCGTCTGCGTGCAATGGCTGCGGATGGCGCGCTCTCCTTCCCGGTGATTTCGGTGAATGATGCCACCACCAAGCATTTCTTTGATAATCGTTACGGCACCGGCCAGTCAACCCTGGATGGAATCATCCGGGCGACCAATATTCTGCTGGCCGGGAAGACCTTTGTGGTTGCCGGCTATGGTTGGTGCGGCCGCGGTCTGGCCATGCGCGCACGGGGTATGGGCGCCAATGTCATCGTGACCGAAATCGATCCTTTGCCGGCGCTCGAAGCGGTGATGGATGGCTACCGTGTTATGCCGATGGAAGAAGCCGCCAGGGTCGGCGATATCTTCTGCACTGTTACCGGCGATTTGAATGTGATCGATCGCAAACACTTTGAGGTGATGAAAGATGGCGCGATTGTTTCCAATTCGGGTCACTTCAACGTAGAGATTAACATCCCGGCGCTCGAAAAAATGTCGGTTGCCAAACGTCTGGTGCGCCCCTTTGTGGAACAGTATGAGCTGAAAGACGGCCGTCAGATCCACATTTTGGGCGAAGGCCGCCTCATTAACCTGGCGTCGGCTGAAGGCCACCCTGCCAGTGTGATGGATATGTCTTTTGCCAATCAGGCGTTAAGCGCCGAATATATGGTGAAGCATTATCAGGAATTGGAAAAGAAGGTCTATGCGGTTCCGGCTGAGATCGACCGCGAAATTGCCCGTCTGAAACTGCTGGGCATGGGCGTTGCGTTGGATGTTCTGACCGAGGAACAGGTCCATTACCTGAATTCGTGGGAAGAAGGCACCTAAACCGGCGCTGCTTAGAAAGTATGTTTTTAGAGGCTGTCTGCATTGGACAGCCTCTTTTTTTGCCATTTTTTACGAACAGTTTTGGGTAACATTTTTTTGAGATGAACTGATGAACCCATACGGGTGTAACATTCGTGACATTTGTAAAAAACATTATTGACTTTTGAAATTAATTCCTTAAAATTGGATTATCCGTAGTTACATTCCGAAAAATATCTGTAATAACCGAATACACCTCCGATTCACCGAATCCCCCGGGGATACGTGAACGATAGGGGATGGAGAGCAATCTCTGTTACCTGCCAGTGTGCAAAGGAGGACGGGCAAGCCGTTTAAGCCGGTTGCTTCTCCTTTGCATTTTTGTTTGCCTGGTTCGGGTACACAAGGAGGTGTACGAAAGATTTCCCAGAGAACAGTTCATCCATTTGCCAGCCATTTGAGATAAAAACTTTTTGGAGGAAATATGTGGATTCTCAGAATAAACATGAACGATCTCAGCTATAAGCTGGAAGATGTCCCCGAAAAATATCGCCTGCTTTACGGCCGGGCGTTAACCTCGCAGATTGTGTTTGACGAAGTGCCGCCCCTGTGCCACCCGCTGGGACCCAACAACAAGCTGGTCTTTTCTGCCGGCGTGGTTACCGGCACCTCGGCGCCGACCTCGGCGCGCGTTTCGGTGGGCACCAAATCGCCGCTCACCGGCGGCATCAAAGAATCGAATGCCGGCACCTCCTGGGCGCCGGACCTGGCCAACCTGGGGATTCGCGCTTTGATTGTTGAAGGCGCGCCTGCTCAAAAGGGGACCTACTGGGGGGCTTATCTTCACTGGGATGCAGAAGCCGCAAAACCGGCGGTCGATTTCTTTGCAGCGGGTGAATATCTTCAGCAGAATGTCTATGATGTGTTCCCAAAAATCTACGAACGCTTTGAAGGGCGCATCTCCATTTGTTCGGTGGGCAATGCCGGCGAAAATGGCTATGGCAACTCGGGCATTGTCTTCAATGATCAGGCCAAACGCCCCAGCCGCTATGCCGGGCGCGGCGGTGTGGGTGCGGTGATGGCAGTGCGTGGTCTGAAATTCCTGGTGCTGAACGCGAAGGGTGGTCCGGGAATTGAATTTGCGGATAAGTCACTTTTTGAAGAAGGCCGCAAGAAGATGATTGATGCCATTCGCGCCCACCCCATCTCGAAGCCCAAAGGTGGCCTGAACACCTATGGAACGGCTGTGCTGGTCAACATCCTCAACGAGGCCGGGGGGCTGCCCACCCGCAACTTTAGCAGCGGGCGCTTTGAAGGCGCCGGTGAGACGGCCGGTGAGGCAATTTTTGAAACCAACAAAACCCGCCTGGGTAAGGAACTGTATAACCACGCCTGTTCGCCGGGCTGCATCATCCAATGCTCCAACACCTACTACAAACCCGATCAGACCGAGCATACCTCGTGCATCGAGTATGAATCAACCTGGTCGCTGGGCGCCAACCTGGGCGTAGATAACCTGGACGACATCGCCGAGATGAACCAGTTGTGCAACGCCTATGGGTTGGATACGATTGAGACCGGCGGCACGCTGGGTGTGGCAATGGAAGCCGGGGTAATCGCCTTTGGCGATGGCAAGGCCGCCATTCAGTTGATCCACGAGATGGGCAAAGGCACCCCAACCGGGCGTATTCTGGGCGCAGGCGCCGAAACCACCGGCAGGGTCTACGGGGTAACCCGTGTTCCGACTGTCAAAGGTCAATCAATGCCGGCATATGAGCCGCGCGCGGTGAAGGGCATTGGCATCACCTATGCCACCACCCCGATGGGCGCAGACCACACCGCCGGTTACACCATCTGCCCCGAAATTCTGGGGGTCAGTGGCAAGCAAGACCCGCTCAGCGCAGAAGGTAAAGCTGCGCTCAGCCGTGCCTTCCAGGCGACCACCGCTTTCATCGACTCTTCCGGTCACTGCCTGTTTATTGCCTTCCCCATTCTGGATATCGCTGCCGGTTTTGAGGGCATGATTCAAGAATGCAACGGCGTTCTGGGCACCAACTGGACCGCGGATGAAATTGTGGCTTATGGCATGGACGTGCTTAAGGTGGAGCGCGCCTTCAATGAAGCTGCGGGCATCGGCGCCGAAGCCGACCGGCTGCCCGAGTTCATGTCGCTTGAACCGCTGCCGCCCCACGGCCAGGTCTTTGATGTGTCTGACGAGACCCTCGATTCGGTCTTCAAGTAAACTCACCGCCCTCTGCACCCCCTCCGGATTGGAATATCCGGAGGGGGTCTTCTTAAAGGTTCTCAATGCCTAAAATTAAAGCAAATTCACAGGGTCAGGTTACCCTCCCTGAATCTTTTTTGAAAATGCGCAATCTGGCCCCTCAGGCAGAATACTGGCTGGATGAGCGGGATGGTGATCTGGTGCTGCATTATTGCCTGCCAGATGCCCGTAAACTGTATATTGAAGCCACCACCGCCTGCAATCTCGATTGCCATACCTGCATCCGTCATTCGTGGACTGACCCCAATGCCCACATGAGCCGCGAGACCTTCCAGCGCATTCTGGATGGTCTGGATGCCTTTCCGAAACTGGAACGGGTGGTGTTTACCAGTTTTGGTGAACCCCTGGTGCATCCGCGCCTGCTGGAGATGATTGCCGCTTTGCGTGAGCGCGGCCTGGGAATTACGCTGGGCACCAATGGGCTGCTGCTGACCGAAAAGGTGTCACGCGAACTGATTCGGCTGGGGGTGGACCAGTTGGTGGTTTCGATTGACGGGGTTAACCCTGAAACCTACGCCGATATTCGCGGTGTGCAACAAGCACAGGTGATTCGCAATATTGACTCGTTGAACCAGGTGAAAAAAGAGCTGGGGACCAACCATCCGGTACTGGGGATTGAATTTGTGGCTCTGCGCAGCAACGTGGCCGAGGTGGCCGGGCTGCCCGAGCTGGCCTCGCGGCTGAACGCCGCGCGGACTGTAGTCAGCCATGTGCTGCCCTATACGGCTGCCATGAATGAGCAAAAATTGTATGGCTATGAACCCAAACCGCCGCTGCGTACCAGTGGCTGGCCGGTGCGCTCTGACGCCTGGGTGCGCTGGGGCATTATGGAACTGCCGCGCATGCACTGGGGCGGCGAGCCGCGCTGCCGGTTTGTGAATGATTATGCCATTGTCATTGGCTGGGATGGTGAAGTTTCACCCTGTTATGCGCTTTCGCACAGTTACCGTTACTTTGCCCTGGACGGAATTGAGAAGCAGGTGGAGCGCCATTCGTTTGGCAATATTCACCGCCAATCACTGAGCGATATTTGGACGAGTGAAGATTACGTGCGTTTTCGCAGTGAAGTGCGCGCGTTTCATTTCCCTTCCTGCCCCGATTGTGATCTGCGCGAGACGTGTGATTTGCGCAAAAACAATGAGGGCTGCTGGGGGGGCAACCCATCTTGCGCCGATTGTCTGTGGGCGCAGGATATTGTGCGCTGTCCCTAGAGGTTTTTGATGAATGAGATGATGCATCTGGATGTGTGGCTGTATGGTGATTTGAAAAAATATGGCGGCGAGGTGAAGAAAATGGGCGTCGCGCATCTGACGGTCGATCTTCAAGCCGGGGGCTGTATGCAAGATTTGTTTAACCGTTTAGGGCTGCCCACCGCAGAGCGCGGAATCACCTTTGTGAATGGAAACCTTAGCGCCCTGCCCGGCTTGCAGCCGGATTTGAAGATGGAATTGAAGGATGCCGACCGGGTGGCTCTGTTTGATTTGAAAAGCATGTGGCCGTTTCAATACCGTCACGGGGCGGCGATGACCGGCGAAATGCGCCAGGTGCTCGAAACAGACCCCGCCGCAGTGATGCACCATGTCCACGAAGAAGAATAGAGTGGATTCTGCACTGTTGATGAATTGACCCCTCACCCTGGTCCCGTTGGTTTGCATTGCAGCACGGGCTCAGGTGAAGGATAATGGATCTGTAACTGAAGTCGTGACTATGACGGGCAAGTTGTCTGTAGTCACGACTTCAGTTTTTTCTCACCCTGTCTTGCGCAGACCGGTCTGATTGGGAACCGGTTTACCTCATTCAACGTATTAAAAATACGCTACAATGCAATTAAGACCTGATTGCTCCGGGCGAAATCCATTCTGCCCGCAGCCAAGGGAACGCAATGATGAAACAGGTGAGAACAAAACGCTCGCTGAAATGGCGGTTGTCAGGGGTTTTGCCACTGTTTTTGCTGTTGGCTGCCTGCGATATTCTTTATGAACCGCCGGTGCTGCCGCCCACCGAGGCGCCGGCCATGATCGTAACACAGGTGCCGGCGACCCCGCAGCCCACCCCGGATGTGAGTGAAGTAAGCGTGACCGAAACGCCGCTCCCCGACGAGCAACCGGCTGCGCCGCAATGCGCTTATGTGTGGAATGTGCGCCCCGAGCCCGAGATCGGCGCCGAGGTGCAGGCCGCGCTGCGTGAGGCGGGTCTGGTGGGGGTGACCGTGAGCGCAGAGGCCTACGGCGAGAACTGCCTGGATATGATCACCAAGCAGGTGCTGGGTTTTACGGTGCTGCAAACTGATTTTCGGGTTCAGGCGGTGGTGCTTGATTTGACTGATGACGAGGCGCTTGGCAACTGGGCGGCAGCTCTGCTGAGCGGGTTGAATTCGTTCCCCCGCAGTGCGTTTCCGGGCCCCAACCGTGGAATTGTCTTTTTGCAGTTATCTTCAGGAGACAGCCAGCGCAGTTGGCGGATTAACTTGCGTGAAGCAGACCAGGCCCTGGCCGAGGGGCTGCGCGGCGCGGCGCTGCTGCAAACGTTTGAGGCAGCGCCCTAAAGGATTTTTTCCATCCGCCAGGCAGGTTCGACCATTTCGCGCAATTCACCTTCATCATCAATATAGGTCCAGATCCCCGGTTCATGCGCCACAATGTAATATCCACGCCGTTTATACAGCTCCTGGGCGCGGGTGTTTTCTTTGGCAACGTTGAGGGTGATGGCGCGAAAGCCCTTGCGTTTGAGATCCTTTTCCAGACGGTCCATCATTTGAGATCCCAGCCCTGCATTTTGATACGCCGGTTTCACTCGAAACGAATATAGATAGGCCCGGCGCCGGCCGTCTGCCAATTCTGGCCGGTCGCAGATCAGTTGTAAAAACACCTGTCCCAGAATTCCAACCTCGGGCAGTTCGGCCACCCAGATCAGCCCCAGCCCTTTTTGCATCCGTTCATAGGCATGTGCATATACCCGCCTGAAATGTTTATATTCTCCATCCCATTCCAGATCAGGCAGGTCTTCGGCCACCAGGTGCCGAATTCTGACCCGCAGCAGCCATTCGGGGGGGGTAAATGGAGGGTCCTTGGCCATGACTTATCTCTCTAATTCCCTGTTTCGTCGATCAACCGCTCGAGCAGCGCCTGTTCTTCGGCCTTGTTTTTAACCAGACCATCCAGCCAGGCGCAGCGCAGATCATGCAGCAGTTGGCCGTAAAGCGGCCCGGGCGGCAAACCGCGTTCGCGCAGATCGCTGCCGCTGGTGTGCGGGTGTATAAACTGCCAGTGGTTGCGGTATTGCTGCAAGATGGCCTGGCTGGTTTCTGGCAGGGGCATTAACGCTGCGGCCGCCAGCGCTTCCGGCGCAGCCGCAGATAATCTTTCGGTTAACTGACCGGGAGATTCTGCGCCGCTTGCCTCAGGCAGCCAGCTCCACAACCGGCTGAAACTCATTAAAGCCCGCTGCACTTCGGCCGAAAAATGCAGCCGCTGAGATATTTTTACGATGGATTCTTCTCCAAATGGGCCCAGCCAGGCCAGATAGGCCAGGGTGCGCTGCCAGTGGGGGCGTTCAGCGGGCTGGCTGATCGCGGCCACCAGTACGGGGCCTATTTCATCCTGCCAGTCCAATTCGGGCGAGATCGCGCTGAGCAGCCCCAGTTCTTTCAGTCGGGCGAAGATCCGCTGCGGGTTTTCTTCGGCCAGCATCAAATCCAGTTCGTGGCGCACGCGGTCACCAGAAACCTGCCGCAGCAGCGGCCGGGCCTCTTCTATTAATTCCAGCGTGCGCTGCTCGATTTTAAATTGAAACCGTTGTTCAAAGCGCACGGCGCGCAACATGCGGGTGGGGTCATCGACAAACGAAAGCGAATGTAACACACGCACCATCCCGCGCTGCAAATCACCCCAGCCGCCCCAGTGGTCGTGCAATTCACCGTAATGACGGCCATCCAACCGCAGCGCCAGGGTGTTGATGGTGAAATCGCGGCGGTGCAGGTCGAGCTTGATGCTGGACCGTTCAACCGTGGGCAGCGCGGTGGGGTAGTCATAAAATTCGGTGCGTGCGCTGATCAGATCCAGAAATTCGGGCAGTTCGTCGGGGGTTACGTTTGCACCATTGGTAAAGCGCTCGGCCAGCGTTTCACGAATCTCGCCAATTTGCCATTTGGCGGTGCCAAACCGGCTGTGAGACACCAGACGGCCGCCGTATTCTGCGGTGAGCATTTTGCCCAGGGCAATGGCATCGCCTTCGACGACCATATCAAAATCTAGCGCGGGGTGGTTAAGCAGCAGGTCGCGCACAAAACCGCCCACAATATAGACGGCCATACGGTGGTTGGCGGCCTGGTTGGCCACTGCTTTTAGCAGCGCCAGACGGGCCGGCGACAGCACAGTATCCAGTTTCTGCGATAAGTCGAGGTGGAAGGGATGACCGCCGGAGGTTCCGGAAAGGGTTTTTAGCAAATCGGTGCGGGTGACGATGCCAATCACCTCATCATTGTCGGGGGAGATGACCGGCACCTGTCCCCAGCCGCTGCGGTTCATCACCTGTTGCAGATGCTCAATGGAGTCGCCCGGATAAACGGTCACTTCGCCGCCGTCCATAACACTGCCGGCGGTGACCTTTAACTGGTGCGACAGCGCCCGGTCTACCGCGCGGCGGGTTAATAAACCCACCACCCGGTTTTCACGCATCACCGGGTAGCCTTCATAACCATAGCGCTGCATCAACCGCGCGGCATCGTTGATCGGCATTCCGGCAGGCAATACCAGCGGCTTGCGCGACATGATTTGCCCCACGGTGATGGGCGGGGTGACAAAGCCGGGCAGCAGGTCGATCAGCCGGGCCTGGGTTTCTTGAAGGACTTCTGCAGCCGGCCGGTCATTGGTGCGCACCAGCGCAGAAGCAGCGCGGGGGTGTCCGCCGCCGCCAAACTGGGCTGCAATCCGGGCTACATCGATGCGGTCGGTGGTGGAACGCGCCACCAGCCGCACGCCGTCGCGGGTTGCAGTAAACAAAAAGAGACCATCGGGGTCCAGTAGATCGCGCATTTTGTGTGCGATGCTCGAAATTTCATCCTGAAGCTCAAAGGCCTCGACCCCCGCGATGACAATTTGTTGGCCCTGAACTTGCAGGGTCTGCGCACCGGCCAACAGACGGTCGAATACGGCCATCTGTTCGTTGGAGAGGGGTGGGTTAAGATAGCGGGCGATGATTTTAAGGCTTGCGCCGCGATCCAACATTTCTGCCGCTGCGCGGATATCACGGGAAGTTGTGCCGCTGTAGGTTAACGAGCCGGTGTCTTCATAAATGCCCAGCAGCAATAATGTGGCCGCCGTGCTGTCGAGGGGAATGTTTTGCCGGGTTAATTTTTCGATCAGCAGGGTGGTGCAAGCGCCTACCGGCTCAATCTGAATCCCCCAATTCTCGTTAAGATCTGCCCGGTGGGTGTGATGGTCGATCACCCGCACCGCCGGCACGGCGGCCATGCCGCGCAGCGTGACCAGCGATTGTGTATCCACCAGGGTGACCTGTCGGATTGGGCCGGTGGGTAGATCGCGGGCATCTAGCATGGGCAGTTCGGCCCCATGCAGGCTGACAAAGCTGCGCACATTGCGGTTCATACGGCGGGGCAAGACAGCATGGGCGGCTGGCTCAAGAAGCGCTGCTCCCAGCAGCGAAGCCAGGGCGTCAAAATCGGCCTGCTCGTGCGTCATAATGACATGCATATCAGTATTTTAATCGATCGATCGAAAATCGGCATCTCCGGTTTCAAGATCGAGGATGCATATGGAGCGTTCTTCGCGCGCCAGCCCGCCCAGCGCACCCGGATTAATCACCCTGGTTGCGCCAATTTGCACATCTCTTCTACGGTGGCTGTGACCGTGGAAAACATAATCATAATGCCCGTTTTGGATCAAAACATCCAGGCGGCCGCGTTCGTGGCCGTGAACGGCCGCAATCTTTTTGCCATTCAGAACGGCGCTAAACAGAAGCGCCGAGGTGTTCTCGGGGTCCAGCTCGATCAGGGCAGCCTGTATGCCCTCAAAATCAAAATCGCCGTTGCCCCAGGCATGGTGCACCACAAAACCTTTTAGTCGGCCGGCGGTTTCGGCGCTGGTGAAATCGCCGCAATGGATTAACCGGGTCACCTGCTCGGCGCGGAAGAGCTCCATTGCGGTGGTCAGGTTGGCGAGATGGTTATGTGTATCTGATAAAATACCCAGTTTCATTGGCCCATACCCCGAAAATTTTGCATTGATGGGTCTGATTATAACCCAACGGACACAGGTTATCGGGGCGGAGTGTGCGCCGGGGTTTCTCAAAAATCTTTTAAAGAACCTGTTTCGCTGCTGATCGGTTTGGTTATCAATATCTCCATAAAATTCGGGCTTTACCCCGATCGACTTCGTAGTTACAATCTTTTTTATGAAATCATCCTCGGGAGTGGATCGTATGAGCATAATCTATCTGGCGGTAGCGGTTGGCCTGCTTGGCGGCGTATTGATTGGGTTTAATTCTCCCCTGGCCAGTCAGATATCGGCCCGGCTGGGTCTTATCGAAGGTGTATTTATTGTCCACTTTGTGGGGACGGTGACGGCAGCACTTGGCCTGGTGATGATCCGCGGCGGAAACCTGGCCTCTGCCGTTTCGCTGCCCTGGTATCTTTTGTTGGCCGGTGTGCTGGGACCATTTATTGTGGCCTGTGCCAGTTTTGCCATTCCGCGGGTGGGGGCAGCCGCCACGGTGGGGCTTTTGATCTCGGGTCAGCTTCTGGTGGGGGTGCTGGCAGATCACTTTGGGTGGTTTGGGGTTACTCCACGGGCCATAGACCCCGTGCGTGTGATCGGGTTGATTGTGCTTGGCCTGGGCGCCTTTTTGATTGTGAAAAAATAACCATCCTTTTTCAGGCGGCAGTGCCGGCAATGTTCATTGCGGCTGTTGCAGAAAAAGAAGCATCGTCTGCGTGCGCAGTACCCCAGACGATGAAAGTCTGCGCCGAATGAGGAATTAAGTAACCCAAAAGCCTTGACAATCTTCCTTTATGAGGCATATAATCGGGACATTCTTCGTGACAAAAAGGCTTACATTTTGAAGAACGCTTACTTTTACCTCGCTATTATTGTAATTTGGTTCCTCATGCTTATGGGTGGAGCCTGATAATGGTTGGACGGTGCAGAAAAGGGAAGTAAGACACAAAATCCCCTGAAAAAGTAAGGAAATAAAACAGAGCCGCCCAACCAGACAGGGCGGCTTTTTTATCGCAAGGAGGTGAATTTTCTTCACTGCCCTGAGTTTTTTTGTTGCTTAAAGACAATCTTATTGTAAGTCATCTGACTTTCCAGGGCGAGATGCCCGGAGAATCGGTGGTTTTCCGCAAATCGCGGACCGTTTAGAGCAATTTCTTATCAAAGCTTCGCTAAAGGAGAAGAAAGATGAAATTCCGTATGTTTGTAGTTGTTTTTGTTTTATTTGCCATGCTGGTGACTGGTTGCGCGCCGGCAGCCGCACCTGCACCTGCTGCTGATGCCCCGACGGCCGAAGCCGCGGCCCCCGCTGCAGATGCCCCCACCGCTGAAGCCGCTGCGCCTGCTGCAGCTGGCGAGCCCGAAGTTTGCGCCAGCGATGCCGCTGGTTGTGCCGTCATCCCGGCTGGCCAGACCGTGAAAATCGGTATGGGCGGCCCCATGACCGGTGACTATGCCATGTTTGGTGTGGATATTTCGAACGGCGCAAAAATTGCCGTGACCGACGCCGGTGAGGTGGAAGGTTTCAAATTCGAGCTGGTAGCCCAGGATACCCAGGGCTCTCCTGAAATTGGCGCGACTGTTGCCAATAAATTTGTCACCGACTCGACCGTGGTTGCCATTGCCGGCCACATCTTCTCGGGTGAGACCGAAGCCGCCATGCCCATCTACGAAAAAGCCAGCGTCCCCATGCTGTCGCCTTCGGCCACCAACCCCCCGCTGACCGAACTGGGTTCTGCCGTCTTCAATCGCATCGCCTTCACCGACAAGGTGCAGGGTGAAGCTGCGGCTGCCTACCTGAAAGACAAGCTCGGTTTTGCCAAGATCGCGATCATCCATGACGGTTCTGCCTATGGCAAGGGCCTGGCAGATGTGGTCAAAGATACCTTTACCGCCGCTGGCGGCGAGGTGGTCGAATATCAGGCCATCAACCCCGGTGAAGTGGATTACTCGGCCACCCTCTCGGCCGTGGCTGCCAAGAAACCCGAAGCGATCTATTTCGGCGGTTATTCCTCCGAAGCGATCGTCATGATCAACCAGTTGAAACAGACCGGCCTGAAGGATGTTGTCTTCTTTGGCTGCGACGGCACCTATGGTCAGGATGTGCTGGATAAGACCGGCGAAAATGGCGTTGGCGCGTACTCTGCCTCCGTGATTCCGCCTGCCTCAGATGCCAAGACCAAGTTTGATGCCGACCACGAAAAAGCCTACGGCCAGAAAGCCGGCGTGCTCTCCCCCTATACCTGGAGCGGTTATGATGTGACCGCTGCCCTGGCCGCGGTGATCAAGACCGTGGCGGTGAAGGGTGATGATGGTTCATTGTATGTTCCCCGCGCTGCCCTGGTTGCCGCGGTGCGCGGTCTGAAGGGTTATCAGGGCATCACCGGTGATATCACCTGCAACGAAACCGGCGAATGCAACACTGCCGGCCCGACCTTCTATGTAATCCAAGACGGACAGTGGGTCGAAGCTGAGAAGTAATTCTGGCTGACCCCTTCTTCCCGCGGCGGCGGCGGTTTTCTTCGCCGCCGCGGGAAAGAACTCCCCGGAGCAGGAAGCGCTGCCTGCTCTGGGGACCTCAAATTTATTGTGCTGGAGAAATCCTTGATGTCTGACTCAAAAAACACTCTTTCCCTTGGATCTGAGCAGCCTGTCCAGAACCCGGAGGCTGCCCTGCCCGAATCAGGTCAGGCGGCCAGACGAGCAGCCGCAGGCCTTAATCGCTCGCGTTTGCTTACCCTGCTTGCCGGAGGCGCGGTTCTGGCGCTCCTGATTTTCCGCATCCAGTCTGTGGTCACTGCCGCAAATTATGGGCCCGACACCTGGGTGCGGTTTGTTTTTTCTGGCCTCATCATTGGTGGTATGTATGCGCTGGTCGCAATTGGCTACACCCTGGTGTATGGCATTTTGTTGATGATTAATTTTGCGCATGGCGAAGTGATGATGCTGGGGGCTTTTGGGGGCTATTTTGTCTTCGAGGCGCTCAAAAACATCCCTTTTGGCGACACCAATTTCTTAAATGCCAGCCCGGTGCTGTCCATTTTGCTGGCGTTTGTGGTTGGCATTGCTGTTTCGTCGCTGGCCGGTTTTTTGCTTGAAAAAATTGCCTACCGCCCGCTGCGTAACGCTGCCCGGCTGGTGCCGTTGATCAGCGCGATTGGGGCTTCTATTTTCTTGCAGACCTCGGCGCAGTTGATGTTTGGCCCGCAGCGGCGTGATTATATCAACCCAGATTTATTGACCCGCGGCGAGGGCTGGGAACTGGCCATTGGCGGTTCTACAGTCACCCTGACCTATACCGGTGTGTTTTCACTGGTTCTCTCGGCCATTTTGATGATCGGTCTGTATCTCTTTGTTCAACGCACCCGGCTGGGCAAAGCCATGCGGGCGGTTTCGCAAGACCGCAATACGGCGGCATTGATGGGCGTGGATGTAAACAAAACGATCAGCCAGGCATTCATCCTCAGCGGTATGCTGGCCGGCGCTGCCGGGGTGATGTGGGGTGTGCATAACGGTCTTATCAATTATTATCTTGGTTTTATTCCGGGTATTAAAGCTTTTACAGCGGCCGTACTGGGCGGCATCGGGAATATTCCCGGTGCGATGGTGGGCGGTCTTTTCCTCGGGATCGTAGAGTCGGTGGGTCCGGCTGCACTGGGCATCGATTTTCAGCTTAAGGATGTGATCGCCTTCTCCATCCTGATTCTGGTGCTCATCTTCCGGCCTTCTGGAATTTTGGGAGAGGCGCTCTCGAAGGAGAAAGTATGATGAAAGAATCACTTCGTTCGGGATCACGCACCGGGGCGGTGAATGCCGTGTTGGTGATCTTTTTACAGTTGATCGGTTTTCTTTTTACTGCGGCAGGCTTGGTGCAAAAGATGGTCAGCGGGGGTGGGGCGGCCAACCTGGGTCAACTACCCAGCGCTGCCAGCGCCGCTGCTGCGCTGGGTATCATCAGCCTGTGGTGTGGCTGGCGGGCTGTTGCAGCCGCCGATGAGAAAAAGACCCGCGCTGCGCTCGCATCTGGTCTGGCTGAAGGTGTGACCGCGGGTTTGTTGACGGCCGCTTATGCCTTGCTGGTAGGCAGCCTGTATGCCCAGGGGAAAGATCTGCGCACTTATTTGAGCGCCCTTTCACCTGAATCGGTCAAGGTCTTTTTGTTCCAGCTTGAACCTTTTGCCGGTGCAGCCGCGGTTTTTGCGTTGCAGTTGGCGGGCGGTCTGGCGGGGGCATTGCTGCGGCTGGCGGTTCGGCGCAACTCTTTCAAACTTTCTGCGGGCGCCGAGCTGGCACAACGTCTGCCGGTTGGTCGTGCGTTGCAAAACACCCCGGCAATCCGTTGGATTGCCCTGGTTGTTGTTCTGGCCTGTGCGGTGCTTCTGCCGCGTGTGTGGGGCTCGTATTGGAATTACACAGTCGGCACGGTGGGTATTTATATTCTGCTGGGGCTGGGACTGAATATTATCGTTGGCTTATCGGGTCAGCTTGTGCTGGGCTATGTGGCTTTCTTTGCCATCGGCGCTTATACGTTTGCGCTGCTGACCGCGCCGCAGCCGCATCAACTGGTGTTGAACTTCTGGGTGGCGCTGGGTATTTCGATTGTGGTGACCGCTTTTTCGGGCGTGTTGATCGGTCTGCCCATCATGCGTTTGCGTGGTGACTACCTGGCCATCGTT
>CAZQLE010000070.1:0-16858 GCA_964593905.1 uncultured Anaerolineaceae bacterium
CTTCAGGTGCTTTCAGACAACTATGTAATGGCCAAACAGGCTTTGCAGTGGTTTGTTGACAAGGCCAAGGCCGACGGCAAGACCTACAAGGCCCTGCTGCTGGTGGGCAACCTCGGTGATGAAAACGCTGTGGAACGCAAGAAGGGCCACATGGAAATCCTCGAGGCCAATAAGGACGTCATCGAAGTTGTTGCCGAAGTGCCGACCGAATGGAAACACGACGTTGCGCTGGCCGGGATGCAGAACGCTTTCCAGGCCAACCCCGACATCGATCTGATCATCACCCCGTCTGACTTCCTCTTCCCCCCGATCAAATCCGTGTTGGAACAGAATAACCGCTGGAAGAAGATTGGCGAAGAAGGCCACGTTGCGATCGTTTCGTTTGACGGCGACGAAAATGGTATGCAGTACCTCAAAGACGGCTACAATTGGGTAGACGCTGCGCAGGCCGCTGACATCACCGGTTTCCTGGCTGTGGAATGGGCGGTAAAGATGGCCAATGGCGAAAAACCGACTGAATCGGTCATCCGCGATCCGGGCGTCATCGCCAATATCGATAACTGCGAAGAAGTTTGTGCGTCGGTCTGGGGCTGGTCGCTGGTTAAGTAATCCAGATTCTCTTGCCTGATACCGTACGGCTTTGAAGAAGAAAGGAAAGAGTGCAGGCAAACCTTGTCTGTACTCTTTCCTGTAAAATTGAGAGAGGTGAAGGGTATGGAACGGAAACAAAACAAGGTCCTGATTTCCCTCAAGTCGTTTGCTTTAGGTAATCCCATCCTTTTGTTTGTGACGGCGTTCTTCATTTTGGCGATGTTGTTTGTGCCAAATTTTTTAACCGCCTATAACTTGAAGAATCTGGTATTGCAGGCCATTGACATTATGATTGTTGCGGCCGGTGTGACCTTTGTGGTTTTGAATGGTGGTATTGATTTTTCGGCGACTTCTGTCATGGCGCTGGGTAGTGTGGTTGGCGCGTATATCATGGCGTTATCTCCTCTGGCCGGAACGCCCTGGGCGATTCCGGTGGGTATTCTTGCGATGCTGGCAATTGGCGCGCTGGTCGGCGCGATAAATGGCTTTTCGGTGACTGTCTTGAAAATGCCCTCCTTTATTGCAACTCTTGCGACCATGATGGTGGGGAGCGGCGTAGCGGTCTGGTTTACCAGCCTGGTGGCAGAGAAGGCTTCAATCTACGGGTTACCCGAACAGTTCTTCATTATTGGTGGTGATCAGGGTTACATTCTGGTGCCGGTCATCATTACCCTGGTTGTGCTGGTCTTTACCCACTGGCTGTTGACCAAAACCCTGTTTGGCCGCCGTATCTTTGCGGTGGGTTCAAACCCCAAGACATCTTTTGTCTCGGGCATTCCGGTGAAAAAAACAATTTTCATGTTGATGTTAATGAGTGGTCTGTATGCCGGGCTGGGCAGTATTATTGCCACCGCACGCAACCAGGCGGGGATTCCCAGCCTGGGTGATAAGGTTTTCATCGATATCGTCGCCAGCATCATCATTGGTGGAACAAGCGTCTTTGGCGGTTCGGGTGGGGTTAAGAACACCATTTACGGTGTCGTCTTTATCACCCTGATGAATAACGTGGTGAACCTGTTGGGCGTTGACTGGTATGTCATCAGCCTGGTGAAGGGCATTCTGATCTTTATTGCCGCTTTTGTCGATATCTTTACGCGCCGCCTCGAAGCGCTGCGCGCTTGATGTCTGCGATGCAATCTGGGTTCTAGCAATGAGAGGCAGGCCAGTATTATGAGCGATGAAAATATCCTGGTTTTAGAAGGAATTGAAAAAAGCTTTTTTGGCGCCAAGGTGCTGCATGATATTAACCTTACGGTGCGCAAAGGTGAAGTGTTGGGTCTGGTGGGCGAAAATGGGGCCGGAAAATCGACCCTGATGAATATTCTTGGCGGGGTGCTGCCCAAAGATGCGGGCACAATGACCCTCAACGGTCATGCTTATGAACCGGTCACCCCAAAAGATGCCCAGAAGGCGTGCATCGCCTTTATTCATCAAGAACTCAGCCTGTTTTCGAACCTGAGCGTGGCTGAGAATATGTTTATTGATGAACTTCCCACCGGCGCGTTGTGGTCGGTGAAATACGGGCTGATGCAGTCGAAAGCCCAGGAATATATTGAGAAGTTTGCGCTTCCGGTCACCCCCAAAACAAAGATTTCGACGCTGCCAATGGGCGTGCGGCAGACCGTGGAGATTACCAAGGCACTGATTAAGAATGTGGAGATCATCATCTTTGATGAGCCGACCACATCCCTTTCGCAAAAAGAAAAAGAAAACCTGTTTAATCTCATCCAGCAGCTTCACCAGAGCGGGGTGACGATTATTTATATTTCGCACATTTTGGAAGATGTTTTTCAATTGTGCGACCGGATTGCCGTGCTGCGCGATGGGCATGTGATTGGCGTGGAAGAAAAAAACGGTCTGAGCAAGGCGCAGGTGATTAAGATGATGGTGGGGCGTGATCTGAATCAGGTTTACCCGACCATTGAAAAAACCGTGGGTGAGCAGGTCTATTCGGCGCAGCACATTTCGCAGGGCAGCGCGGTGAAGGATGTTTCTTTTGACCTGTGCAAGGGTGAAGTGGTGGGGCTGTTTGGCCTGATGGGCGCCGGCCGTACCGAGCTGATGCGCTGCCTGTTTGGTGTGGACAAAATGGATCATGGGGAGATCTGCTTTAAAGGCCAGACCTTCCGCAAGCTTAACCCGCAGGTTTGCATTGAGCAGGGTATGGCCTTTGTGACCGAAGACCGTCGTCAGGAGGGGTTGATTATGACCAAGCCCGTCCATGACAACCTGGTGTTGGTTAAGCTGGACCAGATGCTTGAAAAGCTGGGGATGGTCAGCCGCAAAAAAGAGGATGCCGAGTCGGACCAGATCATTAAGGAACTGGGCATCAAAGTATATGATAAAGATAAACAGCCGGTATCCAATCTTTCAGGCGGCAATCAACAGAAGGTGGTGCTCGGAAAATGGATCTTGCGCGCACCTGAAATGTTGATCATGGATGAACCCACCCGCGGTGTGGATGTGGGTGCGAAATATGAGATCTATGTGACCATTAATGAAATGGCTAAAAACGGAGCCTGCATTCTGGTGGTGTCTTCTGAAATGGAAGAGCTGATGGGGATTTGCGACCGGATGCTGGTAATGCATCGCGGCCGGATTGTGGCGGAATTTAAGAAGGGTGCGTATCACCCTGAAGAAATTATCCGCTATGCGCTGGAAGGAGGTAAGGAAGCATGAATGCAGAACTGAGTCTTACGGCTTCGCGCAGGAACCTGAAACGATATTTGCCTTATTTATACCAGTACGGGGTGTATCTGATCTTTCTGGTGTTGATCATCTTCTTCAGCCTGATGAACCCCCGTTTTCTTTCAGCGCGCAACGGGTTGATGATTTTGCAGCAGGCTGCCCCGCTGGGGATAGCCGTGATCGGCATGACCTTTGTGTTGATCATCGCCGGGATTGATATCTCGCTGGGGCAAAATATGTATGTCTCGGCCATCATGGTGGCGTTAACCATGGAGGCGATGAAACCGAGCGGCTTTTTGGGGTCGTTCTGGAGCTATGTGATTATTTTTGCGGTGGCGCTGTTGACCGGCGCTGCGGTGGGCGCGCTGAACGGTTTGATGATCTCGCGCTTTAAGATCGTGCCGTTTATTACCACCCTGGCTTCAATGGGCATTGCGCGCGGCATCGGTCTGATTGCCTCCAATTCACAGGTCTATTATGTCGAAAAACTGAGCCCAATCTCCAACGGCAATATCTACGGCATTCCCTATGTGGTGATCATTTTGCTGGTGCTGGTGCTGGTTTTTGATTATGTCCTCCGGCGCACGTCTTACGGCCGGCAGTTGATGGCGATTGGCAACGACTCGACCGCGGCGCAAAAAATTGGCATCAATGTGCGCCGCAATGTGTTTTTTGCCTATCTGGTCTGCGGGGTGTTGGGCGGGCTTTCGGGCATTTTGCTGGCCGGGCAGGTTGCCAATGTGGCCGTGTATTTTGCCGACGGCAATGAGTTTCTGGTCATTTCGGCCGCGGTGTTGGGCGGAACCAGCCTGTTTGGCGGCAAGGGCAGCGTTTTCCCCGGCGCGCTGGTCGGTGTGATTTTGGTGGCAATGATTATGAACGGCATGACGATGATCAATGCGTCACCGTATGCGTATAAGATTGTGCGGGGTGCGATCATCTTTATCGCGGTGATGGTCGACAGCATCAACTATAAAGGTGAACTGCGCTAGGTTCTCTGATCCAAACCCGCTCTGTTTTTCGGCAGGCGGGTAAAGGGAGCCCCAGGCTGCCCTGTCACAACACAGGGCAGCCGAAAAGACGGCATGAGGTGGAGCATGAAAATTGAATTGCAACCCAGGCTGATGACAGCCGAAGTGATGGCCGAACTGGAGCAGCGCGGTCTGATCCTGCGTCTTTACCCCGGCGGGCACGCGGCCGAAGTAGGCCCCAACGAAGCCTGTTCGCGTGATCTATATTCTTCAGATGAGCAATACGGCCCGCACAAGTTGATCGTGGCTACCATCAACTCGGTTGATGCCGATAAGTATTTTGGCGATCATGCCGATAACGAAGAGTTTCTTTTTATTGGCGATCCGGCAACCCGCCCATTGTATCTGGTGGTGGCTCTGCATAAGCGCGCGCAGTTCGAGGCCAAAGTTCGCAATCAGACACTGAGCGCAGATGATTTTGTGGCACTGCGGGTACGGTTTAATGACCCCCATGCCAGTTTCTTTACCATGTTAAAAGAGGTGCCGCACGGTGAGGTGACCGTGGCCGGGCCGGGGACCCCGGCTTCGTTTTATGTGACCGAACCGCGCGATGTCACCATTCGTCCGTTTGAGCTGGGCGGGTATACGCTGACCGTGCTGCCGGAAGGAGACTGAGCGAATGAACTCGCGTGAACGTGTTGAAATGGCGCTTAACCATCAAGAGCCAGACCGCATTCCCTCTGATCTGGGCGCGACCGTGATGAGCAGCCTGAATGTGCATGCCTATCGCAATTTGCGCGCGCACCTGGGTTTCTCGAAAGTGGATATTCAACTGGCCGATCTGGTGCAGCAGTTGGTGGTGGTGGATGAAGATGTGCGCAGCCATTTTCGGGTGGATGTGCGCGGGTTTAAGCCCAACCCGTCGACCCGCTCTGCGCAAATTGTCATTCAAGATGATATGCCCCATTACACCCACTTTACCGATGAGTGGGGCATTGGGTGGAAGATGCCCAAAGATAACGGCTGGTACTACGATGTATACCGCCATCCGCTGCAAGGGGCCGAGATCACCCAGGCCGATATCGATCGCTACCCCTGGCCCGACCCCACCGACCCGGCCCGCTTTGTGGGGCTGCGTGAAAAAGTGAAGCGCGCGGTGGAGGTTGATCAGCAGGCGGTGATTATCGGCGGCCTGTGCGCGGGGTTTGTCGAAATGGCCGGGTGGATGCGCGGCTATGCCGACTATTTGATGGATTTTGCCGCCAACCCGGAGTTGATGGAATATTTTTGCGATAAATTGCTGGAACTCAAGATGGCCTACTGGGAGAAGATGCTGGCTGAGGTGGGCGATCTGGTGAGCGCGGTGCTTGAATCGGACGATATGGGCAGCCAGACCGATTTGCTGTTTTCGCCGCGCGCCTACCGGCGCATTGTTAAGCCGCGCCATAAAAAATTGTATGAGTTTATCAAGTCACGCACCCGCGCCAAATTGTTTTTACACTCCTGCGGCGCGATCCGCAGGGTGATTCCCGATTTGATCGAAGTCGGGGTGGATATCCTTAACCCGGTGCAGGTCAGCGCGGTGGGCATGGATTCGCGCGAGTTGAAGCGCGAATTTGGCAAAGACCTGACCTTCTGGGGCGGCGGGGTGGATACCCAGTATGTGCTGGGCAATGGGACGGTGCAGGAAGTGAAAGATGAAGTGCGCCGCCGGATTGACGATCTGGCCGCCGGGGGCGGCTTTGTGTTTGCCACCGTACACGCCATTCAGGGGAATGTGCCCCCGCAAAATGTGGTTGCCGTGTGGGATACCCTGCGCGAGTTTGGCATCTACCCGCAGCGCGCTTAGCGGTTGTGCGGCAGCGACCAGCCAAAAAGACGGTCCACCTTGCCCAGGCCGGCGCGATCATAGAGGGCATTGGCGGCCGGTGATTCGCTCCATGAATTGACCAGCACGCGGGTCAACCCGTGGCGGCGCAGCCGGTTGCAGGCTTCATTCATCATGGCCAGACTGAGACCCCTCTGGCGGTGTTCGGCGCGCGTTCCAACCGGTTCAAACTCAGCGTAGTTGCAGTTGTCATCAACCCAGACGGTGGCAAAGGCCGCCACTTCACCACCGCCGCCAAGGACGATCAGGTCTAGATCGGCGCGGTAAGAGCTGGCCCGGCAGATTGAAGCATGTGCTGCGGGTGTATCGATGAAATTAAAAACGGCATGGATCGCGTCAAAACGCTGCTTGAGTTCGCTTTCTGTTTCAAGCACTTTAAGCGTATAGCCTTCAGGGAGATGCACCGCATCCAGAATTTGCGGGTCCAGGGCGCGTTCGCGAAAGAACATCCAGTCGCTGTCTTGAACATAGCCACGGGCGCGCAGGGCTGCGGTCAGACTGCGGTTGCTTTCGAGCGCTTCAATAAAAATCGGCTTTTCGGGGGTGATCTTCCCGTGACCGTGGGTTTCCACCCAGTTTAACATTTCGGGGATGAGCGGGGTCTGGGCGGGGCTGAACACCAGCACAGCAAAAGGGCCGCTGAAGAAAAACGCCGCCGCAGCCAGCTGGCCGGATGGGTCTTCCCACAGGCAAAAGTCATTTTGCCAGTCCGATTTTCCAAAAAACAGGGCATCTGCCAGGGCGCGCTGCGCCCAGATATCAAAGCGGGCGATGCTCCAGCCATTCCAGTAAGGGTCAATCTGATAGACCTGGCGCAGGAGCGCACCGATGGCCGTTAGATCGGCCGGCGATTGATACGAACGGGTATGCAGCGAGAGCATCTTTTGACCTCTTTTTGTGGGTTATGCAACCGGGCAATGACCCGCCCTGATAAAGAATTCAATCTGCTGTTTACCTGAGCAGACCTGTGTTTTAAAGCATACCAAACTTCATCCAAACGGGGTAATTTTTTAAATAAAGCCGGCGGCAAGAAACCTTGCCGCCGGGTGAAGTCTTTTCAGGAATAGGTCCGCAGACCCTTGAAATGGTTCTGGTTTAGTAGCGTCGAGTGCCGCCGGGGCCGCCGCTGCCGCGATTGCCGCCGCCGTAACCACCGCCGCCGCCACTGCCGCTGCGACCGCCGCCACCACCGTAACCGCCGCCGCCACTGCGACCGCCGCCACCGCCGTAACCGCCACCGCCGCCGCCATAACCACCACCGCTGCGACCGCCGCCAAAGCCACCGCTACGACCGCCTTCTTCACGCGGGCGGGCAGGGTTCACTTTCAGCTCACGCCGATTAAGGCTGTAGCCGTTGAACATGGTACCGCTTTTTCCGCTTCGGCAGGTGAACCCATCTCTACAAAAGCAAAACCTTTGGGGCTTCCGGTCATGCGATCCATAATGAGAGAGACTGAGGTCACTGTACCTGCCTGGGTAAAGAGCTCGCGAAGTTCATCCTCCGTGGTGGAGTACGGCAGGTTGCCGACATACAATTTTGTTTCCATTTTCTCAACAATCCTATTCTTCCGGCGGTCTCTGCCAGAAATAAATTCTGCCGCATTCCCTTTGGTCGGGTAGCGGCAGTTGCACACAGAACCCTAACACATACATTATATCATTGACAAGAGGATGAATACAAGCAAGCTGGTAAATCACTCTCGTAAATATTATATAATAAAACACAGTCAAATTCCATATTTCTTTCGGAGCTTTTATGTTGATTCAATGGTTTCAAGAACTGCCTCCCGTCTTGCAGGCTCTGGTGGGAACCACGTTTACCTGGTTTGTCACTGCCCTGGGCGCTGCGACCGTTTTTATCTTTAAATCGATCAATCGCAAGTTATTGGATGGTATGCTCGGCTTTGCTGCCGGGGTGATGATTGCGGCCAGTTTCTGGTCACTGCTGGCCCCGGCCATTGAAATGGCAGAGGCCGACGGCGGGCCGCCGTGGCTTCCGGCGGTGGTGGGCTTTATGCTGGGCGGCGGGTTTCTGTGGGTGGTGGACCGCATTATTCCCCATCTGCACCTGGGTTTTCCGATGGAAGAAGCCGAAGGAATTAAAACAGGCTGGCAGCGCAGTGTCTTGCTGGTGCTGGCGATTACATTGCATAATATTCCCGAAGGGCTGGCTGTTGGCGTGGCTTTTGGGGCGGTGGCGGCCGGGCTTCCGGCGGCTTCGCTGGCCGGGGCCGCTGTTCTGGCGCTGGGTATCGGCATTCAGAATTTTCCCGAAGGTGCGGCGGTTTCCATCCCGCTGCGGCGCGAAGGTTTTAGCCGGCTTAAGAGCTTCTGGTATGGGCAGGTATCGGGTCTGGTTGAACCGGTGGCCGGGGTGCTGGGCGCTGCGGCGGTGTTGTTAATCCGTCCGCTGCTGCCGTATGCGCTGGCGTTTGCCGCGGGCGCCATGATTTATGTGGTGGTCGAAGAGCTTATCCCCGAGGCGCAGTTGGAGAAGAATACCCATGTAGCGACATTTGGCTCGATGCTCGGTTTTGCGGTGATGATGTTGCTGGATGTTGCCCTGGGATAGTCGCTGAAACAGGATTGCTGTTGACCCTGCGGCGCTGGGGTAACCCCAGCGCTTGAAGTGGGAGGGTGTATGGAACCGTTTTTGCTGACATTTTATCAGTCACTGCGCCAGGGTGATTCTGCGGCGGTAGAGATGGCCCTGGCGGTTGATGAAACCCTGCTGACCTCGGTTGACCCGCAAACCGGTCTCTCGCCGGTCATGGTGGCCCTCTATTCCTTTCAGTTTGAGCTGGCCGATTTGCTGGTGCAAAGCGGCGCTCCGCTGGATTTCTGGGCGGCAGCGGCCTATGGGCAGTTGAAAGGGGTGGAAGAATTGCTGGAATTAGGTCCGTCGTTGATCAACCGGTTCTCTCTGGATGGTTTTCAGGCGGTTGGCCTGGCGGCGTTTTTTGGCCGCCAGGAGGTGGTGGAGTATTTGTTGGCGCAGGGGGCGCACCCCGATGACCCCTCGCAAAACCCGATGCAGGTGCGCCCGCTGCACTCGGCGGTGGCCGGAAAATCGGCCGGGATCGCCCGGCTGCTGCTGGATAAAGGCTCAGACCCCAATGCGCGCCAGCAAGGCGGGTTTACGGCCCTGCATGCTGCTGCGCAAAACGGGGATGTTGAACTGGTTCGGCTGCTGCTGGAGCGCGGCGCGGATGCGAATTTGACCTCGCAAGAGGGCCTTGCGGCCCGTGATTATGCGGCCCGCTCCGGTTATGGAGCGGTGACAGCGCTGTTGGACGGCCAATCTTAGAACCCTGGAGAAATCAGCCCAATGAATGAAACCCTTAATGTCATCCGCCGGCGTCAGTCGGTGCGCTCATTTCGTGACGAACCGCTTGGCGAAGATGAAAAAACAGCCATTTTGCAGGCGGCCTTTCGCGCCCCAACCGCGGGCAATATGATGCTGTATTCCATTATTGAGATCGATGACCCCAAAATTAAAGATCACCTGGCGGTGATTTGCGATCACCAGCCGTTTATCGCCCACACCCCGTTTTTGTTGTTGTTTCTGGCCGATTATCAGCGCTGGGTTGATTATTTCGATCACTGTGGAGCGGCTGAACAGGCACAGGCGTTGGGGCATACCCCGCGAAAACCGGCCGAGGGTGATTTTATGATCGCCTGCTGTGATGCGTTGATTGCGGCCCAAAATGCAGTCATCGCCGCCGAATCGCTGGGGATCGGATCGTGCTATATCGGCGATATTCTGGAAAATTATGAAATTCACCGCGAAATGTTTAATCTGCCGCAGTATGTCGCCCCGGTTGCCCTGCTGTGTTTTGGCCGCCCGGGCGCCGACCAGCCTGTGCAGGCACCCCGGTTTGAGCGCAAATATGTTGCGTTTCATAATGTTTACCAGCGGTTTAGCGGGGCCGAATTGGATGAGATGATGGAACCCACCCGCCAGCGATATTACGCAGCCGGAAAGTATTTTCAGGGCGCGCAGAATGTGGGGCAAAGTGTTTATTTACGCAAATTTATTGCAGATTATGCGGTGGAGATGAGCCGTTCGGTGCGAAAGATCCTTGCTGCATGGAATGGCGAAACAGAAACCCCATAAAGCAGCCCCATAGCGCTGATGGGTGAAGACAGGGAGAATCACCATGAAAGAGAATTCGGATATCGTCTTTCAACGCCTGAAAGATATCCTTTTGCCGTTTGCCAGCGGGTTGACCGTTGCCATCGATCAGCAGGGGCAGTATTCGTTGGATGCACCGCCCTCAGCGCGGCGGAAGGAGCCGCTCTTTTTTGGCAGCGTGGCGGTTAAAAAGAACTATGTCAGCTTTTATGTGATGCCGGTGTATGTGTTCCCCGATCTGTTGGATGAACTCAGCCCGGGTTTAAAGAAACGAATGCAGGGAAAATCCTGTTTCAACTTCACTGTTGTGGATGAAACTCTGTTTGCAGAGCTGGCAGGCCTGGTGCATAAAGGCTTTGTGCGTTATCAAGCAGCCGGCTATCTGAGCGCGGTCTAGCTGCCGTATATCTCACGAAAACGGGCCAAAACAAAATTTTCCGGGTCGTTTATATAATCCCAAAAGGCAGACTGCACCCTTGGGGAGGGGGCCAGTTTGTGCCGCCCCAGAAAAATATCCTGGTGCGCGGTAAGCCCTTCTACTTCAACCACTTTAACCCGTTGGGGGGTTACCCGATCGACCACCATTTGCGAAACAAAGCCCACTCCCATGTTTTGTTCCACGGCCAGGGCCACTGCTTCGGATGTGCCCAGGGTCAGGATAATGCGCAGGGTTTCGAGGTTGATGCCGTGGCGAGATAAGGCCTGCCGGACCACGCGGTAGGTGCCGGCGGTTGGCTCGCGCATCACCAGTTGAACGCGGGTGAGGTCATCGATGGTGATTTGGTCGGCGTTGGCCCAGGGGTGTTCAGGGCTGACGATGCACACGATGGGATCGCTCAAGATTTTACAAAATTCAACCTGATTGGTAAACACATTCGGATCACTGGAAAGCGCCAGGTTCACCTGCCCGCGCTCCAACATCTCAATTGCCAGATGCCGGGGGGTGACCAGGCAGGTGGTGACCACCCGCGGGTGTTGTTTCATAAAAGACGATAGCAGCTCGGGCATGATGTATTTGCCCGGCGTGGTACTGCACGCAATCGAAAGCGGGCCCTGCACATCCTGTTTCAATGTTTCCATGACCTCATCGGTGCGCAGGCTGAAAGCGACCAACTGGCGCGCCAACGGCACCAGGGCCTGCCCGGCTTCGCTGAGTGAAAGCCGGTTGCCGCTGCGGTGAAACAACTCGGCCTTAAAGTGACGCTCCAACGCCTGAATATGCTGTGTTACCGAGGGCTGGGTCAGGTTCAGCCGCTCTGCTGCGCGCGAAAAGTTCAGCATTTCGGCGGCAGCAAGGAATGTGTTGAGATGATTTGGATCCAGCATTAAGTTTTCCGGTTTGTTTCCCCCGGTTCAAAGTTGGCGACGATGCCGGGGGTATAAGGTTTTCTTATTGTACCTGAAAAGAAATCATAATGGCAAATTGTGATTTTCTTCACTCATGAAATCCCGCCCAATCCCTATAATTCATATCAGCGCATTTATTAAAAATTTTTAATGAAGGCTGCCGGGTCTGAAAGTGAAGGCCGAACCCCGAGAGAAAAATCTGGGCTTTTGTCTTTGCAACCAGGATGTTTATTTGTAATGGAAAGGAGAAACCATGAAGAGCATTTTAGGATGGACGGCGCTACTGGCAACCGCCTTGTTGGCGGCCTGCGCCAGCGTCCCCACTGCTGCGCCAACGATGACCAGCGTCCCTCCGACCGCGGTGAGTGAAAGCCCCACTGCGCTGCCGGCGGCTTCGGCCACCCCGGTTGAGGCAGCGGTGGAAGATTATTGCATTGACTGTCACATGGACCAGGATAAGCTGGTTGCCAGTGCGGCGGCGGAGGAACCCCAGGAAGAAGAATCTGAAGGGGTTGGTTGAGGGGGAGAAGTGGCTCCGTTGGAGCCATGGGAGAAAGTGTTGATCAGCGAGGATTATCTTTCCTCGACGCACGGCTCACAGAGCTGTGAAAGCTGTCATGGAGGTGCCCAGGCAGCACAGAAAGAGGATGCGCATGCCGGCATGGTGGCCGACCCGAGTGGTGAACCGGCCAAGTGCAATGCCTGTCATCAGGATGTGGCGGATCAGAGCGCGATGAGTTTGCACACCAATCTGGCCGGTTACTGGACGGTTTTGGACCAGCGCAGCGACCCGAGTAAAAAGGCCCAGATGGAAGAGATGTTTGGGAACCATTGCTCATCTTGCCATACCACCTGCGGTGACTGTCATATCAGCCAGCCCGATAGTGTGGGTGGGGGGCTGCTGGCCGGACATAACATCGAAAAGAAGCCGCCCATGACCCGCACCTGCACGGCCTGTCACGGCAGCCGGGTGGGGAATGAATTTTTGGGCAAAAATGAGGAAATTCCTGGCGATGTGCATTTTCGCACCCAGCGGATGACCTGCACAAGCTGTCATTCGGCTGAAAACGTGCACTCCACGCCAGAGAACGAAGCCCCGCACCGTTATGCGGGTGAAGAGTCGCCGACCTGCAAGACCTGCCATGCAGCCGTGGGCGGAGCAGAGGATGCCAATGTGCAGCACCAGATGCACGGCGACCAGCTTTCTTGCCAGGTATGTCACGCTGTGGAATACAACAACTGCGATGGCTGCCATGTTTCGATCAGCGAGAAAACCGGCAACCCGGTGCGCAAGACCGAAGCCACCTATCTGGGTTTCATCATTGGCAAGAACCCTCGCCAGGATGAGAACCGGCCGTATGAATGGGTGCCGCTGCGGCATGTGCCCATTGCCCCCGATAGTTTTGCCTTCTACGGCGAAGATTTGCTGCCCAATTTCAATAATTTGCCCACCTGGACCTACACAACCCCGCACAACATCCAGCGCAATACCCCGCAAAATGAGAGCTGTGGTGCGTGCCACGGGAATGCCGATTTGTTCCTGACTGCCGACAAGATTAAGCCAGAAGAGTTGGAAGCCAACAAACCGGTTATCGTTGACCAGGTTCCGGCTAAAAAATAGGAGGAAGAGAAAATGAAGAAGTTTAATGCGTTGTTTGCCTTTGTGTTTATTTTGAGCATGGTGCTGGGCGCGTGCGCCCCCGCTGCGCCGGCCACGGTTGTTGAAGCGCCCGTGGCCGAAGCCCCGGCTGCGACCGTGGCCCCCACCCAGGCGCCTGAACCGACCGCTGTGCCCGCCCCTGATTTTGCCGCTCTGCTGGCGCCGGTGATGGCAGACCTGGCCGGGCATGGTTATGGCCAGGTGGCGTCTGCCAAGTTGAACG
This sequence comes from uncultured Anaerolineaceae bacterium, assembly GCA_964593905.1. Lineage (GTDB taxonomy): Bacteria > Chloroflexota > Anaerolineae > Anaerolineales > Anaerolineaceae > CAZQLE01. The sequence goes on from CAZQLE010000070.1 coordinate 13,504, forward strand.
AAGAATTGGCCGAAGGCCCGATCTTCCTGCTCGATATCCGTGAGAAGGAAGAAATTGAAAAAGACGGCTTTATCGAAGGCGCGGTCAATATTCCGGTGCGCGATGTGCTCAAGAACCTGGATAAGCTGCCCGCCCAGGATCAGAAGATTGTGGTTTACTGCGCCAGTGGTCACCGCGGCGGTATCTTGCTGCCGACTTTGAAACTGCTGGGCTACACCAATGTGCGCAACTTGCAGGCGGGTCTGGGCGCCTGGAAAAAAGCCGAACTCCCCACCGTTACCGAAGGGATGGCAGAAGCCAAAGCCGGCACTGCCCCGACAGTGGATGCAGCCCTTCTGGCGGCGCTGGATGGTTATATTTCAAACCTGCCTCAGGGTTTCTCCAATGCCAAACCAGATCAGTTGAATGAAATGCTGGGCGCTTCACCGGCCCCGTTTGTGCTGGATGTGCGTAAAGAGGAAGAGATCAAGAAGAACGGCTATGTCGAAGGCTCGCTGAATGTGCCTTTCGAGGTGCTGTGGGAAAACCTGGACAAGCTCCCGGCCGACAAGACCGCCCCGCTGGTGGTGATGTGTCAGAGCGGTGTGCGTTCTGCGCTGGTGTTGAGCGCCCTCAATTTGAGCGGTTATAGCCAGGTGACCAATCTGGCGGGCGGTTTCAACGCCTGGAAGACCGCCCAGATGCCCTTCGCCGGCGGCGCGGACTGGAACGCGGTCTGGACGGATTTTCTGGCGAATCTGCCGGAAGATTATCTCAATGTCAAAGCCGAAAATCTGAATGCAGAACTGGCCGAAAAAGCGCCCTTCCTGCTGGATGTGCGCGAGAAGAAAGAAATTGAAGAGAACGGCTATTTGCAGGGCGCCGTGAATGTGCCCATGCGCGAGGTGTTTGCCAATCTCGATAAACTTCCTGCTCAAGACCAGCCGATTGTGGTCTACTGCGCCGGCGGTTACCGTTCGCCGATGGTTGTCGCGGGTTTGAAGGCCCTGGGATATGCCAATGTGCGCAACCTGGCCGGCGGTTTTGGCGGCTGGGCGAAAGCTGAGCTGCCGGTGGTCAAAGACCCCATGCCCGAGGCCGCGGCTGGAACTGCCCCGCAGGTGAACACTGCGCTGCTGGAATCGCTCAACGCGGTGTTCGCTGCCATTCCGGATGGCTATAACGCCGTCAAACCGGCTGATCTGAATGTCGAACTGGGTGACAAGGCGCCTTTCCTGCTGGATCTGCGCACTGAAAAAGAGTTCACCGCAGATGGCATTATCGAAGGCGCGGTGAATGTGCCGGTGCAGAACCTGATGGCTGCGCTGGACAAACTGCCGGCTGATAAAGCCGCACCGATTGTGTTGATTTGCAAATCGGGCCACCGCGGTTCGCTGGCGATGCCCATGCTGCTTACCCTGGGTTACACCAATGTGCGCAACCTTTCGGGCGGCATGACGGCCTGGGCTGCGGCAGAACTGCCTGTGGCAAAGTAAACAACTGCGCTTTGTGTTGATTTCAACCGGCTGATGCGGTGACGTATCGGCCGGTTTTTTGTTTTGCCTGTTGCAGAGGCCCGGTGAGAAGAATGAGAGACAGTCGGGCCGCGGCTTGCATTGCGGCGGCAAGAGGACCCTTTTTGCAAACTGAACCGCGCAACCAATTTCACCGAACGGGGTTTTTGTTGTTGTGAGCCAACCGGTTCACAATTTATTAGCGGTATAAAAATTCTCAATTCTGCCAACCGCTTAATTCATTTTGCAAAACCGAAGAGCATCTTCTCTTCCCCTGCAGTTCATTGACGCAGCGGGCCGGTTTTTTTGTTGCCACTTGCTGCCGCTGCCATATCCGTGGAGGTTATTCTATGATCGAACAAAAACCTGTTGCTGTGGTTGGGCTGGGTGCAATCCTGCCCGATGCGGCAGATCCGGCCGAATTTTGGAAAAATCTTCAAACTGGGCATTATTCCATTCGTGAAACGCCCGCCAATCGCTGGCGGTCAGAGCTGTATTATCACCCCGACCCAAAGGCGCCGGATAAAACTTACAGCAAAATTGGCGGATGGGTCGAAGGTTTTCAGCTTCAACCGACAAAGATGGGGGTTCCCATTCCGCCGAATGTGCTGGCAGTGATGGATCTGGCCCAGCAGTGGGGCATTGCAGCCAGCTATCAGGCCTTGACCGACGCCGGTTTTCCTCAACGAGCGCTGGATAATGAACGGGTGGCGGTGATTCTGGGAAATGTGCTCGGCGGTGAAAATCACTATCGCACCACGCTGCGCATCATGGCGCCCGAATATCAGGCTGCGCTGGCCGATTTGCCGGCCTTTCAGAGCCTGCCGGCCGATGTGCAACAGATGTTGTTGCGGGGGATGGCAGACCAGATTTACCAGTCGATTCCTTCCATTACCGAAGATACCATGCCCGGTGAGCTGGGCAATGTCATTGCCGGGCGGGTGGCAAACCTGTTTAATTTTGGCGGCCCGAACTTTATCACCGATGCTGCCTGCGCTTCTTCGCTGGCTGCGCTTCAGGCTGCGGTGGATGGTTTGAATAACTACCAGTTTGATGCCGTGCTGACCGGTGGGGTGGACCACAGCATGGGCGTTGAAGGGTTTGTGAAATTCTCAAAGATTGGCGCGCTCAGCCCCGATGGTTCACGTCCCTATTCCGAGGGCGCAAACGGGTTTGTAATGGGCGAAGGCGCGGCGATTCTGCTGTTAAAACGCCTTGACGATGCCGAGCGCGCCGGGGATAAGATTTATGCAGTCATCCGCGGCATCGGCAGCAGCTCAGATGGTAAAGGAAAAGGAATTACCGCCCCCAACCCGATCGGCCAAAAACGCGCCATTGAACGGGCTTGGAAGAATTGCGGTCTTTCTCCGGCCAGCGCAGGCATGATCGAAGGACACGGCACCTCGACCCGCGTGGGCGATGTGGTCGAAGTGAACAGCCTCGCATCGGTGTTTGGCGGTCTGGGTATCCCAACCGGGCAGATCGCGCTGGGCTCGGTGAAATCCAACATCGGCCACCTTAAAGCCGCTGCCGGCGCAGCGGGTCTGTTAAAGGCCGTGCTGGCGCTGCACCACAAGGTGATTCCGCCCTCGGTCAATGTAACCCGGCCCAACCCGGATATTGCTTTTGACCAGATGCCGTTTCGCATCAATACTGAACTGCGTGAATGGGAACGGCCGGTGGGTGAAATTCGCCGGGCGGGCTTAAGCTCTTTTGGCTTTGGCGGCACCAATTTTCACATTGTGGTCGAGGAATATGTTCCTGGAATGAATGTTCCGGCCGCGCATGTTTTTCCGGGCGTCGAGGTTGGCGCAGCGGCCCAGATGCAGGATCAGGATCAGCCGGCCCAGGTGATTCATGTG
>CAZQLE010000071.1:0-16578 GCA_964593905.1 uncultured Anaerolineaceae bacterium
GCCCGATAGCAAAATTTGCGTCCACAGCAGTGGAACGCCGGTTTTATTCCAGAACTGGCTGCCCTGCCCCACCCCCAGACCGCCAATGATCACCCCCACGGTGATGACAAACGCAGCGGCAAGCAGCGCCCAGAAGGTCCCGCGCAGCCGCTGCCACCAGTTTCGATAGATCTTCCACCGCTCCGGCCAGCGCTGGGCCATAAACACCAGCACCCCCACCGCCGTCAGCAGCATCAGAAACATCACCCAGGTCAAGGGCGGGCGCAGCCGGTCGAGATAGGCCGCCCAGGCACGCACCCGCTCTGGCGCCCAGTAGCCCACCAGCCAGGCCGCCAGAAACACCGCCAGCGCTGCCACAAAAAAACCGCGCGGCCGGTTTTGTTTTGCGCTCAACCAGACCAGCCAGTTCGCGGCGCGCTGCGGGTGGCGCAGCGTGGTAACCAGGGCCGCGCCAAAAACCAGCGTCAGCGCCAACACCCCGGCCAACACCGCCAGCCGCACCGGCGACAGGCCAAACAACAGACTGTTTTTCGGGTCTGCCGGAATGCTCAACAACCCGGCAGCACAAAGCAGGCCCGAAACGCACGCGGCCGCCAGAATTAACCACAGCGTACGTATTTCAGGGTTGCGATGGCTAAACTGGCTCATGGCCGACCCGTCCAGACGAATTGGAAACCCGGTCCAGATAGAAGAAACAGACCCCGCCGGCAACCAGCGCCGCCAGAAAAATGAGATTCGCCCACAGCGGAGGCAGCGACACGGCAATAAACGCCGCGCATTGCAGCGCCAGGGCGGCAAAGTGCATTAGCATCACCGCGCGCGAGGGTGAAAGACCCAGCCGCACCAGCCGATGATAGGTATGATCCAACCCGGCGCGGTAAAATGGCTGACCGTGCCGCAAACGCGAGAAAAACACCAACGTGGTATCAAAAATCGGCGTCCCCAGCAGCATCACCGGCATAAACCACGAATTGGTCTGCAAGCGCTCCGGCGGGTTATACAAAATGGCAAGCGCCGCCAGCAAAAAGCCCAGCGTCTGCGCGCCCGAATCTCCCAAAAACAGACGCGCCGGAGCGGCATTAAAGAAGCACAACGCCAGAGAGATCCCCAGCAGCATGGCGCTGGCAATTGCCAGGCTGGTCTGGCCTGCATCATGGGTGGCCAGCATAAAAAAGGCAAACGCCCAGGCCGAAAGCCCCGAGGCCAGGCCATCGGCACTATCGACCAGGTTAAACGCATTGGTGATCCCCACCATCCAGAGCAGGGTGATGAACCAATCGAGCGCCATCATCAACGGCCGCGGACCCTGAAAAAAGAAGGAACTGGCCTCAAAAATCTTTACATAGGTGCCCGAAAGCATCAAAAGCCCGGCCGCAGCCACCTGAACCAGCAGCTTATAGCGCGGCTTCAGGTTGTGCAGGTCATCCCACAGCGCAGCAGCAAAGATCACCCCCGCGGCCAGCAACACGCCCGACAATCTGGGCGTTTGCCACACCCCCAGCAGGGTCGCCAACACAACCAGCGAGATCGCCAGCGCGATCCCGCCGGCGATGGGAATGGGTTCTTTGTGAATTTTATGCGGCGCAGCGCCCGGTTGATCGATTAGATGGATTTTTTTCGCGATTGCAATGGCAAAAACCGCCATGCCGCCCGAGACGAGCAGCCCGACCAGCAGCGCTTCAAAAAGATAGGCGGTCGAAAAGACAAAAGACATGGTCTCGCTTTCAAATATCGCGGCCCAACACCCGTTGATAAACCTTGCGGGTTGCGGCAAACACCCTGTCATCTGAAAAGTCAGATAAAACCAGTTCCCGCCCGCGTGCACCCATCCGCAGCCGCAGTTCACGGTCGCGAATCAGGCGGCGCAGCGCATCGGCCAGTTTATCGGCATCGCGCGGCGGAATCAACAGTCCGTTTTCTTCATGGCGCACCACCTCGCGGCAGCCAGGCACGTCGGCGGCAATCAGGGGTTTTCCGCAGGCGGCTGCTTCAATCAATACCCGCGGCACCCCTTCACGATAGGAGGTTGGCAAACAGATGATATGCGCCATGGCAAACACCGAGGCAATATTATCCTGCCAGCCCCACCACTCTACATCACCTTCTTTTTGCCACTGGCAAAGCTGGTCATAAGAGATGCTGTTGGGGTTGTGCGGGTCATTTTTGCCCACCAGGGCAAAACGGGCGCGCAGCCCTTCGCCACGCAAAATTTGCGCCGCGCGCACAAATTCGCCCACTCCCTTATCCCACAACATCCGCGCCGGCAGCACCGCCACTGGCATACTGTCGGGTTCGGTCATCGGCGAAAAACGGTCGGGGTTTACCCCCGAACCAAGAATTAACGTGGTCTGCTGGGGAACAACCAGCTTTAATTTCAAGAACAATTCCTGATCATCCGGGTTTTGAAAAATGACCTGGGTGCCGGTTAACGCGCGGTGATACAAACGCTTAACCAGTTGGCGCAAGACCCGCGCCGGAAATTTATCTGAAAAGACATACCCCAACCCGGTGATCGAGTTGACCACCGCGTTAATCCCGGCCCGCCGCGCGGCAAATGAGCCATACAGCACACTCTTAATCGTAAAATGGTGCACCAGGTCCGGCTTTTCATGTTGATAGATCCGGCGCAGAGCGGCAATTGTGTTCAGCTCGGCCAGCGGGTTAATTCCCTGGCGGGAAAAATTAAATTCAATCCACCGAAAACCAGCCTCTTCCAACCGGGTTACATATTCACCGGGCGGCGACATTAAAACAACGTCATGCCCCGCGCTGCGCAGCGACTGTGCCAGGGAAAGTCGAAAATTATAAAGATACCAATCAGTGTTTGCAAAAAACAAAATCTTCAAAAGTATTCCTCAATAAGAACTTATCCAAAATTGTTTTGACTGTTGGTCTGGCGCAGCACAGCCGCGCCAGACCAACAGTCAGGAATATTTTTTTGGATAGGCGCCCGGTCTCGGGCAGATGTAGCACTGCGCCGGATATCCTTTAAAAAAGGCTCAACTGAGTGGCAGATGAAGCCGAATTGGCCTCATCCTCGGTTTCAGAATGCTTTTCCGGCGGGGTCGCCTGGGCCGCCGGCGCGGGCGCAGCAGCCGCCGGAACATGACGGGCTTTTTTGGCCTGCACAATCCATTGTGGGAGCTGCGCAAAATCACGTTCGACACTGCTTTTTAAAGCAGGCTGGTGCAGCGCAGCCGCCGGGTGAAACATGGGAACGATCAGACGATTATTCACCCAGCGCGGCTGACCATGTACGGCGCTGATTTTTGCGTTCGGCAAATAGCGCGCCATCGAAAACCGGCCCAGGGTAACGATGATCAGCGGATTGATTACCTCAATTTGCCGGTCCAGATACCCGCCGCAGGCGCTCAGCTCTTCGGGCAATGGATCGCGATTGGCCGGCGGGCGGCATTTTACCACATTGGTGATAAATACTTCGCTGCGCACCAGCCCGGCTTTGGAGAGCAGTTCATCCAGAAATTTTCCGGCCGCACCCACAAACGGGCGGCCCTGTTCGTTTTCATAAAAACCGGGCCCCTCGCCAATGAACATCACTTCGGCCGTCACCGGGCCCTCGCCAGGCACAGAATTTTTGCGCGAATGATACAACTGGCAACTTTCGCAAACCGCCACCCGATGGGAGATTTCTTCAAGCACTTTTATGGCATCCATGCCCAACCTCCTTGATATCAGTTCGGGTTAGGGAAAAAACACGCATCCCAGACTCACCTTCCCCAAGCTTTTTCACATCACACGCCATCATTTTGCGCCACCAACGCAGCATACTGCGTCGTTTCCAGGGTCATTAACACCGCATCTTCATGCGTATCGCGATAATAGCGCGGGCGAATGCCGGTCTCATGATACCCCAGGCTGCGATATAGTTCGCGGGCCGGGGTGTTGCCAAAACGCACCTCCAGAAAAGAGACGCGCGCGCCTTCGGCCCAGGCGCGGGTCAGGCCCAAAATCATCAAACGGCGGGCCGCTCCCTGGCGGCGGCTTTCCGGGTCCACCGCGATATTGGCGATATGGGCTTCATCGATAATCAGCCACAACACCAGAAAACCGATCTGCCTTTGTTCTTCGTTCACAGCCACCCAGACACGGGCGGCCTGGTTTTGGGTCAACTCAAAAAGATACGAGCGTTCTGTCCACGGCAGACTGGAAGAGAGCTGATCAATCTGAAAAATCGATGAAAGATCGTCCGGAACCGCCGGACGGATAGAAATCTCGGCCACGCCCCCTCCTAATCTGGAATAGGGGTTTCTTCATTGACATGTAAATAAATTGGTGAAAGCGCCGCCGCTGGAGGAAGATTACCTGCCTGCCATTTTTGCCAGGCGATTTCGGCCAGATAGGCCGGGCGGCGCAGCGAGGCCGCCGGCGAGGCCAGCATGACGCTTTTGCGCTTACGGCGCAGCAGCCCGCGCAAATCTTCGGGCAGTTCGCCGCATACCAGCACCGGGCGGTGTAGACTTTCTGCAAATTCTTCGGGATATTTCACTTCAATTTCGCCTTTGGCGATCCAGCGGCCGTCTTCTGCTTCATAACGGCCAATCGCCAGGCGTTTTCGCCCGGCCTGCAACACGGCCAGAAGCGGCGTCTCGCGCACTGGCTGCGCCTCGGCAATTGCATCCAGCGTGGGCACACCCACCGCCGGAATATGCAGCGCCAGCGCCAGACCCTTCACCAACGCCATGCCAATCCGCAGGCTGGTAAACGAGCCCGGTCCCAACGCCACAGCCAGACATTCCAGGCTGCCCGGTTTCACCCCGCTGCGGCGTAATAACTGCTCCACCGCCGGGGCCAGTTCAACCGTATGATGGTTCTGGGTATGCCAGACCTGTTCGGCAACCACCGACGAACCGTCATACAGTGCCATTCCAATCCACAGGGTCGATGTATCCACTGCCAGCAGCATGGTTAACCTCCAAAGCTCCGGCGGCGGAACTCGCCCAGCAAGGTTGAAAAACGCTTTCCACACGGGGTAAACACCATGCCCCGTTGTTCATCGGCAATATAGCGCAGCGAAACCCACAGCCGCTCTTTGGGCAGTGCGGCTTCAATTCGCTCCGGCCATTCCACAATCAACGCACCGGTCTCCAACATCAGGTCCATATCCAGCTCTTCAGCTTCCAGAATGCTGCCAATCCGGTAGGCATCCAGATGGTACAAATTAACGCCATCCGGCTTGCGGTAGGTGTTGACAATTACAAAAGTGGGGCTCGAGACGGCATCCAAAGACCCCCAGCCCTGGGCAATTCCTTGCACAAAGGTGGTCTTGCCCGCGCCCAGGTCACCCGACAGGCACAATAAATCGCCCGGGGCCATCAAGGCGCCCAGGCGCATCCCCAGACGACGGGTCTGTTCGGGGCTGCGGCTAAAAAATTCGAGGGTCAGCGGATCCAAAATAGGCATGGTTTCATTATATGTCATAGAAATCAACCGAACAAGGCGAAGCGAAAGGTTCTTTAAGATTCTCCGGGGTGCTTTCTGTATGTGGGGTGTATTTTCGGGCGGGGCCCGAAAATACACCCCACAGCTACGATCCACGATAACAACTCCCAGACAACCGGGTTAAACAGTTCCACCCGCAGAAGTATTTTGATCATCAGACAACAGGCGCTCTTTCAAGCGCCGCAAAAGTTCGCGCCGTGGCAGCGTGACGCGCCGGCCGCAGGTCAGGCATTCCAACCCAATATCCGCACCCAGACGGACGACTTTCCATGTATATCCGCCGCACGGGTGCGGTTTTCGCAACCGCAGCGTGTCATTCATCTGAAGATCGGGCAACACGAGCAAATTATACCACCCATGTTATAATGAAAAAACTTTAGCGGCAAGCCCATTGCCCGCATATTTGCGGTATGCCGAAGCCTGCGAGAACACACAGGGCATCGAGCCAGGGCCCGCCGGCCGCACTGCAAAGAAAGATCTGGATGAGCAACCTCTTCGACCCCAACTATATTCCCACCCTGTTATCCCGCATCATCATCCTGGTGATCGCTTTTTCAGTGCATGAATTTTCACATGCCTTTATTGCCAATGCCTTTGGTGATGACACCCCCCGGCAAAACGGGCGGCTCACCCTCAACCCGGCCGCTCATCTCGATCTGCTGGGCAGCCTGATGCTGCTGGTGGCCGGGTTTGGCTGGGCCAAGCCGGTGCCCATCAACCCCTATCAGCTCCAGCGCCGCTCACCCAATGCAGTCATGTGGGTTTCGCTGGCCGGTCCGCTGTCAAACCTGCTGCTGGCTGTACTGGCCGCCATTCCTTTCCGGCTTAATCTGGTGCCGCTCACCTATTCGGCGGGGATGCTGCCATCGCTGTATATCTTTTTGCTCGAATTCATCGTCATCAATCTATCGCTGATGGTGTTCAATCTCATTCCGCTGGCTCCGTTGGATGGCGAAAAAATTGCCTACAGCATCTTCCCCGCTTCGTGGGCCAACACCATGGACCGGATACGCCCCTACGCCCCGGTAATTTTGCTGGTGCTGGTGTTTGTTCTGCCCATGGTTGGGGTTGATATCATCGGCATGATCATGCGCCCGGCAATCACCAACCTGCTCAGACTTCTCCTGGGAGTATAAACTGCTATGACCGTACAGATCACGATCATCGGACTGGGTAAAATTGGCGCTTCGCTGGGTCTGGCGCTAAAAAGCCAGACTCACCAACTCACCCGTGTCGGCCACGACCGTTCCATCACCACCCAGAAAACCGCCGAAAAGATCGGCGCAGTGGACCGCATTGAGATCAACCTTCACGCCGCGGTGGCAAAAGCAGATATTGTCTTTCTGGCGCTGCCGTTGGATGAAATTCGCACCACGCTTGAACAGATCGCCCCCGATCTGATGGAAGGCAGCGCCGTGATCGATGCCTCCATTCTGCCCGGCACAGTGGCAGCCTGGGCGCAGGAACTGCTGCCCGCCGGCCGCCATTTTATTTCGGCCATGCCCACCCTGAACCCGGTTTATCTGGAAGATGACGATACCGGCATCGATGGCGCCCATGAAGATTTGTTCAAGAACGGCCTGTTTGTCATCAGCAGCCCGCCCAACACCGATTCAGAAGCGCTCAAGCTGGCAGCCGACCTGGGCCTGCTGGTGGGCGCCCACACCCTCTTTAGCGATCCGCATGAAGTGCAGGGGTTGACCGCCGCCAGTTATCTTGCACCGCGGCTGGTAGCGGCCGCGTTTATGAACGCGCTCACCCCCCAGCCGGGCTGGTCTGAAGGCCGCAAGGTGGCCGGTCAACTGCTGGCCGAAATCACCCTGCCCGCTGCCCGTTTCGACGAACAAAAAAATCCGGGCGCGGCGGTGCTGCTTAACAAAGAAAACTCGGTGCGCGTCTTAAACGACATCCTGCTCGCCATTCGTGATCTGCGCGATGTCATTGAGGATGGCGATGAAGAGGCTCTGCGCAAGCTGCTCGAACAGGCCCAGTTTGGCCGCGAGGCCTGGCTGACCCAGCGGCGCAACCGCGATTGGGATACCATCCTCGAAGCGCCCAAGATGCCCAGCAGCGGCGATATCTTCTCGCGTTTCTTCGGTTTTCGCCGCCGCAAAAAAGAATAACCGCGCGCGTATGACGGCCGGTTTCTTTTGCTATATCGTCGAATGCGCCGACGGCTCCTATTACACGGGCTGGACCACTGACCCTGCCCGCCGCGAAAAGCAACACAACCGCGGTAATGGCGCACGTTACACCCGTTTGCACCGCCCGGTGCAACTTGTATATGTGGAAGAATTACCCGACCGCTCAACCGCCATGCGCCGCGAGGTGCAGATAAAAAACCTTAACCACGCGCAAAAGAAAAAACTGATTAACACTCAGCCTACTGGGGGTAAGCCCGATCAGCCTGAGTGGTTGCAAAAGCTTATCCATTCCAGGGAGGCCTCATCATAATGGACCCAATTTCATCGATCCCCGCTGCGCAATACCTTTCAATAGCCCCCGGCCGGGTTAACCTGCTGGGCGAACATGTAGATTATAACGACGGCATTGTCTTGCCTGCGGCGATCGATCGGGTGATCCAACTTGCGGCTGCGCCGGCTGCCGGGCGCGTGGTAACGCTGCGCGCGCTGGACCTGGACCAGCAAACCGAATTTTCTCTGGATGGCCTGGCCGATAAGCGCGATGTTCACGGTGCGCCCCTGCCCGACTGGGCGCTTTACCCCGCGGGGGTTGCCTGGGCGCTGCAAGAGAACGGGCTGCCGGTGAGCGGGTTTAACGGCGCTTTTTCTTCCAACATTCCCATGGGCTCGGGGCTCAGTTCATCTGCCGCGGTCGAGCTGGCGTTTGCCGCGCTGTGGCAGGCGCTGGGCGGTTGGCAGATCAGCAAGTTAAAGCTGGCTCAAATTGCACAACAGGCCGAACGCGCCTATGTGGGCGTCAACTGCGGCTTAATGGACCAGTTCGCCAGCGCGCATGGGGTTGAGGGCTGCGCAGTCATGTTTGATACCCGCAGCCTGGAATTTAAACCCGTGCCGCTGCCACCCAACACGGCCATCGTCATTGCCGATTCGCGTATGCCGCGCAAGCTGACCGGCTCGGCCTATAACGAACGCCGTGCCGCCTGTGAACAGGCCGTGCGCATCTTGCAGAGCGTTTTGCCCAATATCCGCGCTTTGCGCGATGTCACCCCGCAGCAGTTGCAGACCCACCACGCTCTCCTCGAAGAACAGGTCTACCACCGCGCCCGCCATGTTGTGACCGAATGCGCCCGTATGGAACAGGCCCTGGCACTGTTGGATCGGGGCGACGCGGCCGGGTTTGGCCGCCTGATGGTAGAAACGCACAACTCGCTGCGCGATGACTATGAAGTCAGCCTGCCCGAGTTGGATACCCTGGTCGAACTGGCCTGTGCACAGCCCGGCTGTTGGGGCGCGCGCCTGACCGGCGCCGGTTTTGGCGGCTGCACCGTGAACCTGGTGGAAGCGCAGCACGCACCCGCCTTTATGGCGGCGCTGCAAGCCGGTTATGCAAAACGCACCGGCCGCCAGGCCGAGATTTATCTCTGCCGGGCCAGCCAGGGGGTTCAAGTTAAACATCTTTAGGAATTAAATGCAGCGAGCGCCGCGGACGCCGACCGCGGCGCTCTCTTAAGGAGGAGAAGAAGAGAAGTCGCCCTTGCAAATATCTTATCTCATCCTTGCGTATAGTACTTGACGTTTAACCTACGATTAACCTACTTACACCCAACAGGAATGAAAGCTCGATGTCTGCACAACCCGCCCTCTGGCTAAATGAGATCAAAACAACCCCGCTGGGAGCGCTTTGTCTGGCAGCCACCCCGGCCGGGCTGTGCGGGTTGTGGTATGGCGCGCTCGACTCTACCCCGGCCGCCTGGCAAACCCCCGCTGCCGGCCCTGCCCCCTGGCATCTTGCTGAAGCGGCCCGGCAGTTGATGGCCTATCTTAACGGCGAACGGCAAGACTTTGATCTGCCCTTTGACCTGAGCAGACTGCCGTCTTTTCACCGCGCGGCGCTCGAAGCCTGCGCGCAGATCCCTTTTGGTCACACCCGCACCTATGGCGAACTGGCCCGCCAGTTGGGCCGCCCCACGGGCGCTGCCCGCGCGGTGGGTTCGGCCATGGCCCACAACCCGCTGCCCATCCTCATCCCGTGTCACCGCGTGCTGGGTGGCAGCGGCGCGCTGCACGGCTACACCGCCCCCGGCGGGCTGGCCGTCAAAGCCTGGCTGCTGCACCTGGAAGGCGTGCATCTTGGACTCTAAAGGCTGGCTGCGCTTCATTTTGCTCGGGCTCGTCTGGGGGGTGGCTTTCGCCTGGATCAAAATTGGGGTGCGCGAAACACCCCCGCTCACCCTGGTGGCCTTGCGGTCATTGATTGCCGCGGCTGCGCTGGGCGGCTACCTGGCCGTTAAAAGAATTCCACTGCCGGTGCGCCGTTATGCGCTGGTTTTTCTGGTGCTGGGGTTGTTGAATATCGCCCTGCCTTTCACCCTGGTGGCCTGGGCCGAAAAGCATATCCCGTCGGGGATGGCCTCAGTGCTCAACGCAACAACACCATTATGGACCATTATGATTGCCCCCTTCTTTATTCGCGAAGAACGGATAACCCCGCTGCGCATACTGGGTTTGCTGCTTGGCTTTGCCGGGGTGGTGATCTTGCTCTCCAACCGGTTTAACGGCCACAGCGGTGATTACCGGCTGGGCGTGGCCGCCATGCTGGCCGCCACCCTTTCTTATGCCGCGGCGGCGGTCGTTGCCCGGCGGCACACCCCCGGCCTGCCGCCCGAAGCGCAGGCGGTTGGTCAGACCCTGGGCGCGGTCGTGCTTTTGCTGCCGGCCGCCGTCCTCTTCGACGCTCCGCTGCGCCTGCCACAGCAGCCGCTCACCTGGGCTGCGCTGCTCTATCTCGGTCTACTGGCCACCTCGCTGGCGGTGACACTCTACTTTGCGCTGATCCACAGCGCCGGACCCACCCGCACAACGATGGTCGCGTATCTGGTCGCCCTGGTGGGGGTTGCCCTGGGCATCACACTGCTGGGCGAACAATTTGACCTGCCAATGCTGCTGGGTGCAGGCATGATCATTGGCGGCATTACGCTGGTCAACCAGCGCAGCGCCGCATTTTGGAGGAAACATGGAACAAGCACAACCTGAAACATTTCACAGCGGATATGTCGCCGTGATCGGCAAACCCAATGTCGGCAAATCGACCCTGATTAACGGTCTGCTCGAACAGAAAATTGCGGCTGTCTCACCCCGCCCACAAACCACCCGCCGCCGCCAGCTTGGCATTCTAACCCGCAGCGATGTGCAGATCGTATTTGTGGATACGCCCGGCATTCATAAACCGGTGCACAAACTGGGCGAGTTTATGAACCAGGTGGCGCTGGATACACTGGCCGATGCCGATGTCATTCTCTGGCTGGTGGATGGCTCGACCAGCCTGGATGACGAAGACCGGCTGGTGGCCGACCATCTGAACGCGCTGCGCAAAGCGCCACCTGTCATTCTGGCGCTGAACAAAGCCGATCTGCTCTCTGCAGAACAAATTGAAGTGCGCATGCGTGATTATCTGGCGCTCTACCCGACCGCCCAGCCCAAGGCGCTTTCGGCGCTAACCGGCAGAAACCGCAGCGACCTGTTGGAGAAAATCATCACCCACCTTCCGCCGGGCATGCCTTTCTTTGACGAAGAACAGGTGACCGACCTGTACGAACGCGATATCGCCGTCGATCTCATCCGCGAGGCCACCCTGCTGCACCTGCGCGACGAAGTACCCCATGCCCTGGCCGTGCGGCTGGATGAATATCAAGATCAGGGTGAAGAAAACGCCCACATCAGCGCTACCATCCTGGCCGAGCGCGAAACACACAAAGGCATTGTCATTGGCCGCGGCGGCGAAATGCTGAAACGCATCGGCACCACCGCCCGGCAGGAAATTGAAAAACTGACCGGCCGAAAGGTTTTTCTGGAGTTGCGCGTTAAAGTGGTGAAAAACTGGCGCGACAACCCGACCCTGCTGCGCTCAATGGGTTACGCCGCCGAACGCGAGAAATGAGAACCTGAATGCACCCTGCCTGGCTGGGAGGAATTTTCACCGCAGCGCTGGCCGAGTGGATTGCAGTCGGCATGAGCTGGCCGCAGGTGCGGCGGGTGACCAAACCGCTGACCATGATCCTGATTCTGGTCTGGTTCAGCCTGAGCGGCGCCTGGCGCGGCAACCTGTTCTGGTTTGGCCTGGGATTGGTGTTTTCACTGACCGGTGATGTGTTGCTGCTGCTGCCGCCCCGTTTTTTTCTGGGCGGGTTGGCCGCATTTCTCACCGCGCATATCTTTTACATCCTCGGGTTCACCGGGTATACTGCACCGGTGGTGCGCTGGGAGGGGCTGCTCATCACCCTGGGGGTTGGGCTGCTGGCGGTATGGTTTGGCAGGCCCATCGCCGCGGGTGCGCGGCGTAAATCGGGCGGCAAGATGATGATTCCCGTGGTTTTTTATCTGACCATCATCAGCCTGATGGTGATCACCGCGCTGCTAACCCTGTTCAACCCCGCCTGGCCCCCGCTGGCCGCCCGCACAGTCACCGCCGGGGCGCTGCTCTTCATCCTCTCAGATACCCTGCTGGGCACCCGCCAGTTTGTGCGCCGGGTGCGCTATGATTCGGTATTGATCATGCTCACCTACCACGCCGGGCAGGTTTTAATTACCCTCGGTGCTTTGCTCGCCTTCGCTTAATCAGGAGCCCTTATGCAAACGCCCTCCTCTTCACCCCCGTTTACAAAACCCGCGCAGTTGCTGCCCGGCGACCGCATCGCGGCCGTCAGCCTTTCGTGGGGCGGTCCGGGCACCTTCCCCTGGCGCTATCAGGCCGGCAAACGCCAGCTTGAGGCGGCTTTTGGGGTGCGGGTGGTTGAGATGCCGCACACCCTGGCCGATGCCGCCTGGCTGGCACGCAACCCGCAGGCGCGCGCCGATGATCTGATGGCCGCCTTTGCCGACCCCGACATCCGCGGCATTATCTCCACCATCGGTGGAGACGATTCCATCCGCCTGCTGCCGCATGTCGATCTGACCGTGCTGCGCGAAAACCCCAAGGTGTTTATGGGCTACTCAGATACCACCGTCAGCCATTTTCTCTGCCGCGCTGCCGGGCTGGGTTCTTTTTATGGCCCGGCCTTCATGGCCGGCTTTGGCGAAAATGGCGGGCTGCTGCCCTATATGACCGCAGCAGTGCGCCGCATTTTGTTCAGCGCCGAAACACCCGGCCCGGTTGAGCCCAACCGCGACGGCTGGACCGTGGAACACCTGGACTGGGCCGACCCAACCCTGCAGGAACGCAAGCGGACCCTGCAACCCTGCACCGGTTGGCGGTTTTTGCAGGGCACTGGTGTGGCGCGCGGCAGGTTGATCGGCGGCTGTGTGGAAGTGTTGGACTGGCTGCGCGGCTCACCGCTCTGGCCGGGGCCGCACGAATGGCAGGGTGCGATCCTGTTTATTGAGACCTCTGAAGAAGCGCCTTCGCCCGAAAGCGTGGTGCGCATGTTGCGCGCCCTGCGGGCCGCCGGGGCCCTGGAGCATTTATCGGCCCTGCTGGTCGGCCGTCCCGGCGGACCGGTGGACCCTGCGCAGTTTCCGGCCTACGACCGGGCGGTTTTGCAGGTGATCTGCGATGAAATGGGAAATGCAGAGCTGCCGGTTGTGGCCGGGATGGATTTCGGGCACACCGACCCAATCATGGTTCTGCCGCTGGGCATTGAGGCCGAGGTCAATTGCGAGACACATACCTTCTCGTTGTTGGAAGCAGCCGTCACCCCGCGTTCTGACGCATCACAGGCCGGCAGACAAAACAGCTAAAGCCGATTTTTCAGGGGCCGAAACCCTTCACCCAGAGCCTCATTCACCTGACCGATCACCATAAACGCGTGCGGGTCCACTTCTTCCACCAGTTCTTTCAATTGGTTCACCTCAGAGCGTGTCACCACACAGTAGAGCACCGGGCGTTCGTTTCCGGTATAGGCGCCGGTGCCCGAGAGCACCGTCACGCCGCGCTCCAACACCGACAAAATCCGCTTTGACACTTCATCGGGCTGGCAGGTGATGATCATCGTGGCGCGGAAGATGCCCGACCCTTCGGAAGAAAGCTCGGCAGCCACCCCGCTGATGTAGATGACCACAATCGCATACAGCGCCAGTTCCCAGCCAAAGGTGAACACCCCCAGCAGCACCGAAATGGTATCGGTCGCCAGATAGGCCTGGGTAATCGACAACCCCAGGCGCACATTCAAGATGCGGCCCACAATATCTGAACCGCCGCTGGTGCCGCGCCCGCGGTAGACCAGGCCCAGGCCAATGCCCAGCACAATCCCGCCGTACAGCGAATTGAGCACCGGGTCGTGCGTAATGCCGCCGGCCGGGATAAACAGGGTGAGAAAATCGGTGAAGAAAGAAAAAGAGATGATCGAGATCGCAGTCCGCAGCGCAAAGCGCGAACCGCCCAGATAACGCCAGCCCAGAACAAACAGGGGAATATTGCCAATGAAAACCATCAAACCGATCGGCCAATAGGTGAAATGGTTGATGATCTGCGCCAGGCCGCTGATACCGCCCGAGATCAAATCGGCCGGAACCAGAAAAAGGCGCATGGCAAAGGCCTGAATCAACGTTCCGGCCAATACAAAAGCATAGTCGCGTGCCGTGGCCCAGGAAAAATCAGGGTGTTTGCCCAGGTTTTTTAACCATTGCGAAAAAGTTTCGGTTTGCAAAGAAAGGCCGTTCATAAAAATACCTCCGCCCGGAACAACCGGGCCGAGGTATTATACCGCTGAAAAATTGCCTTTTTATCTGTCGGTGATCCCCTCACAGCCAAAAAGGTTACCTTTATCCCTGCTGCTCCTGGCGCAGCCGGGTGCCGCAGCCGCGGCAGTACAGGTCGCTGCCAACCGAACGCCGCCCGCAGTTGTGACAGTAGACCTCTGCAGCATCATTAGCTGTCTTACCGTGCCGGCGGCGCGGCTCATCGGCGCGGTGTCTGCCCGAGCGAATAAACCAGAACCCCCCGCCCAGAATCAACACCACCCCCAGCACGCCCAACAGCCAGGGGAAGACCTCGGCAAAGGCCGTCTGCGGTCCCGGCGCCACCACCGGCTCACCGGGGGTTACGCTGCCGCCCGCACTGACGCTGAGGATGTTATCCGGCTTTTCGTATGCAAAGCTGACCACAAACAGTTCGCCGTCTTTAACGGCCCCAATCGAATAGGTGTAATATGTCAGCCCATCTGCGCCCGATTTTCCCACCCCCATATCGGGTTTGGTTACCCAGTCCAGCGCATTTACCGGTTGCTGCACCAGCACGGTCACATTGCCCACCGCAAAATCTCCCGGCCAGCGATATTCAAAACTGCGCCGGTCCTGTTCACGCTGCAAACGCGGGTCATAATACTCCACCTGAAATTCAGGCGAAGGGGTGGTGAACTCCAAATTAATCCAATCACCCTGGATGATGCTTTCATAATCCATGTTCAACAGCGAGCCGCTTTCCTTCCAGGCCACGTTATAGGGCTCTCCGGCCGCGCGCGGAATGCGCAGCGAGACCCTGGCCGGCAGCGGTGTATCAGCGGCCAGACGCACCCGGTAGATGACCAGCACATCTGCGCGGTCATATTCGGGCCACAGATCCACTTCCAGTTCGGCGGCTGAAAGCGGCGCCTGCGCCGCGGCCGGCATGGGAACCAGTGTTAAAGCCAGCAAACAAAATAAAGAGACCCAGAAACGCCGCATTACGCCACCTCGCTCACCAGAGTGCAAAATTTTTGAATTATCTTACCATAATTGGTTGAAATCGTTGTTTGAGAATTGCAGCAAGGCTGAGCGTGTTTAACCCGCAGACAACACCGACAGGTACAGATCTTGATAACGCTGCACCACCGCCGGAAGATCAAATTCTGTCAATACCCGTTCGCGCGCCGCCGCACCCAACGCCCGGCGCGCTGCGGGTGAAAGACGCAGCAGCTTTAAACAGGCCGCCGCCAGCGCCGTCCCATCGCCAACCGGAACGACAAAGCCGGTATCGGCCACAATTTCAGCCGAGTCACCCGCCGCCGTGGTTACACAGGGTGTCGCGCAGGACATGGCTTCAATCAGAACGGTCGGAAAAGCCTCACTGTTGGAAGAAGAGACATACCCGTCCAACGCGGCCATCCAAAGCGGCATGTTGTCGCGCTCACCCAGAAGGTGTACACTGCCTTCCAGACCCAGTTCGCGCACCCATTTGTTCAGATCAGGGTTTGCCTCTTCCATATCACGCCCCAACAACACCAGGTGCACATCCGGCATTTGCTGATGCAGCAATTGCAACGCTTCCAACAGTCCGCGCTGGTTCTTAATCGGGTGAAAGCGGGCTGCCATGCCCAACAAAGGCACTTCAACCCCAATCCCCAACTGCGCGGCCACTGTTGCACGCGCCAGCGCATCCGGTTTAAACGCAGAAGTATCCACCCCGTTGGAGATATAAACCATCTTCCGGCTGTCATAACCGATCTGAACATGACTTTGCGCAGCCGAGCGCGAACACACCACCACCCGCACCGGCAGCCGGTGCGATAGCAGCGCATTGATGCGCATCACGGCGCGGGTGGTCCATTTTGTGTCGGGTGAGTTCACGTCGCTGTGGCGAATATTCCACAACACCAGAACGCGGTTCATCACAGCCGCCAGACCGCCAATCAGGTCGGCATGATACAGCCAGGTCTGCACCAGATCAGGCTGCCAGCGTTTTATCTCGTTTTGCAGGGCCCGCCATCCGGGTATTGATTTTAACTGAAGCGCCAATACCGGCACACCCAACTGCTCAATCCGCTGTTCCATTTCACCCATGCCCGTCAGAGAGATCACCCTGAAATCAAAAAGGGTCCGATCTGCGGTTGAAATGAGCTTATACAGCATCATCTCGGCCCCACCGACATTTAGACCGCTGATCACATGCAAAACGCGAACCGGCGCGTTCATGCTTCCTCACCAGCGCAAATGCCGGGGAACAGCAGCCGCTCATACTGCCGGGCTGCGTTCTGGATGGAAAATTCAGCCGCACGCGCGCGAG
>CAZQLE010000072.1:0-16483 GCA_964593905.1 uncultured Anaerolineaceae bacterium
CCCCTGAGATATTGGCCGAGCTCACTGCCAGCGGGCCCGTGATGCGCATCAGTGCGCGCGCAAAGGGGTGATCGGGGATGCGTACCCCGATGGTCTGATTGGCAGATAAATTGGCCGGAAGTTCGGGCCGGCGGGTCACGATCAGCGTGAGGGCGCCAGGCCAGAATTGCTCGGCCAGCTTTTTTGCAACAGGGTTCAAGTCGGCAGTGACCTGGGCCAGTTGTTCAGTCTCGGCCAACAAAACCGCAATGGATTTGTTGGCGGCGCGTTCTTTGGCCTGATAAATGCGGTCAATGGCCGCCGGCTGGTTAAGATCGGCAGCCAATCCGTAAACGGTATCGGTTGGAAAGACCACCAGCCCTCCCGCTTGTAGCACAGCCACAGCCGCGGAGATTGCCAGGGGGTGTTCAGAGGGAAAGATTTGCAGTGAGTTTGCCATACCCGAAATTTTAACCGGGAAACTGGATTTTGAGCAAGCGCGGCAGACCGGCATAATCGGATATTATTTGCACATCAGCCGTGGGCAGCAAGCTTCGCGCTGCTGCGGGGGCCAGTTCGCCATGTCCGGCTTCGACTTCAAGCAGCATACACCCGCCGGGATGCATCCAGCGGGGGGCATCTGCCAGCAAACACCGCACCAGGCTTAACCCATCCGGTCCGCCATCCAGCGCCAGAAGCGGCTCAAACCGGCTGACAGGCAGCGCAGCGGCGGTTTTTGTAGGGATGTAGGGTAAATTGGCACATACCAGGTTAAATGGGCCCTGAAAAGCGCTTAATAAATCGGCCTGTATGAAAGCTGTCGTGTTGGCCCCCAGACGGTTCGCGTTTTGCCCGGCCACCCGGAGCGCGGCAAACGAACGGTCAACTGCGCAGATGGCGAGCGCCGGCTTTTCAAGCTGCAATGTTACGGCAATGCAACCCGAACCGGTGCCCACATCGGCCACGGTTTTGGCCCGCGGGTTGGCGCGCAGCCAGCCCAGGGCCTGTTCGATCAGCAGTTCGGTTTCGGGGCGGGGGATTAAAACATCGCGGGTAACTTGAAAGCACCGCCCGTAGAACTCCCACTGGCCGACAATATAGGCCATGGGTTCACCCGCCGCGAGACGGTTTACCCAGCCCAGCAAGTGTTGGTGTTGTTCAGCGGTCAGCGTTTCTTCGGGGTGGGCTATGATTGCGGCGCGCTGGCGCGAAAGATAAAAAGCCAGCAGCGCCTGCGCATCTGAGAGCGGACGCTCAGAGACGACGCGGAGCTGCTGGCGGGCAGTTTCCAGAAATTCAGCAAAGGTCACAGCGGGTTTAGTTTTCACCTGCCATCGATAAGCGGTCCGACTCATTTCGCAAAATGAGTTCGTCGATAAACTGGTCAATGTCGCCGTTGAGCACGCCGGTAATGTTGAAGGATGAGACGTTGATGCGGTGATCGGTCACACGCGATTGGGGGAAGTTGTAGGTGCGGATTTTTTCAGAGCGGTCTCCCGTGCCTACCTGCGAACGGCGGGTTTCTTCCAATTCGCTAATGCGGCGCGCCTCTTCAATTTCGTATAGACGTGCGCGCAGAATACTCATGGCCCGCAAGCGATTTTGCAATTGAGAGCGCTCGTCCTGACAGGCAACGACGATCCCGGTGGGTATGTGAATGAGCCTTACTGCGGTAGAGTTTTTCTGCACATTCTGGCCGCCAGCGCCTGCCGAGCGGTAAACTTCTGTGCGGATATCGCCTTCAGGAATCTGAATATCCACTTCATCAGCCTCAGCCAACACCGCCACTGTGACGGTGGAGGTGTGAATGCGGCCGGCCGATTCGGTGGCCGGGACACGCTGCACGCGGTGGACACCCGATTCATACTTCAAGCGCGAAAATGCTCCGCGGCCCTTGATCATCACCACGATCTCTTTATAACCGCCAATGCCGGTTTCGCTGGCCGATAAAACTTCCACGGTCCAGCGCTTTAGTTCTGCATAGTGCATGTACATGCGGTACAACTCGGCGGCAAACAGCCCGGATTCATCGCCGCCTGCACCGGCGCGAATTTCCATGATGACGTTGCGTTCGTCGCGTGGGTCTTTGGGCAGCAACATGCTGCGAATTTCTTTTTGCAGTGCTTCGGCCCTGGGGTTCAGTTCTTCCAACTCCAAGATGGCAAGCTGTTTCATTTCTTCATCAGAGCCGTCGCTTAAAATACGGGCTTCATCAATCTGTTTCAGTGTTTCGCGGTATTCGCGTGCTTTATTGACAATCGGTTCAATATCAGAACGCTCTTTTAATAATTCAGTGGCGCGCTGGTAGTCTTCTGTGTTTTGTTCCAACTGCCGGGATAATTCTTCGTAGCGGTCTTCAATGGCATGGATTTTATCGAGCATATCTTATCCTGTAGCATGATAGTGCGGATGCGTGTCTGGTTGTTTCAAACAAGTGATTATACCAGCGGTGTACATGAATGAAAAGCCAAAAAATGGCGCGCTGTTGAAAATCACCTCGCCCCGAAAAACTTATCGGGGCGAGGTGATGACGCTTTGACGCGTGATCTCGGCCGGTGTTCAGGCTCTGACAGGGCAGTTATTTAAGATAACTCTCGATTGCGCTGACCAGTTCGGGGTGACTGGGGATGAGCGAGCTGAATTTGAGTTCACCGTTGATCAAAATGGCGGGCAGGTTCTTAACCCCCATTTTGATCAGGCGGGCAATGTTTTCGGGCCGGGTGATTTTGTATTCCACCATATCCACACGGTGATCCATGGCATCAACCGCACGCACAGCGGCGGCCATCATATAGCTGCACGCTGCGCAAGCCGCAGAATCGAGAGTGAAGACTTCCATCAGGGGTTTTTCAAGCTGGGCGTAATCGGGGAGGATGACGCTGTCCAGGTCAACATCCGGGGCCTGGTAATTTGCCAAAATCTGCCGCGCCTGTTCAGGGTTGCGAATGGCCTCTGCGGCTCCGATCACGTTTTCCACCGGGGTGGCATAGGGCATGTCGCAGCCTGGTGAGATGATTAAGTTGTGATGGTTCAGCCGGTCCATCATCTCAATGACATACTGCATGTTATCCTGCTGGGTGCCCAGCAACATGCGTGAGGTAAGCGGGATATTGCCTTCGAGGGTGATGTTGTAGCGTTCGGTAATCTGCTGAGCGGCGAGCATATCGACATTTTCATCCACGGCGATACAATCGGGGGCGGTCAAGCACATGGGTTCGATATTTTTTGTGGCATCACCACACACAAAAAATGAGGAAAGTGCACCTTGCTCACGAATAAAGGCGAATAAATCGGTGAAAGGCCCGCTCATAAACTTTTTGAAGTGGCGCGGAGAAATCTGCGAGATGACCGGATCGACAACTGCGATGATATCCATGCCCGCTTCAAGATACAGCTCGGCCATCTTTTGCGCCACCCTGGTGGTGTAGGCCATCAGCGCCTGCACATATTCGGGCCGCTCTACGATATCCATAAAGATTTCGGTGCCGCGCAGGTGAGAAGCCAGGGTGAAGGGACCGGTAATCAGGCCATAAAGCGCTGTGTGATCACCAACCGCCTTTTTCAACTGCTGCATCACGTTTAAGATCATCGGCAGGCGGCCTTCATCTTTGCCGGGCAGCCGGGTAGGAATCTCGTCACTGGCTTGCAGCGGGTGGGTGGCCACAGAGGGGGGCGAGTCTTCGGCCCATACCAACTGGCAGCCCAAAATTTCGGCTTCGACCTGCAAATCAAAGACAACCGGCTGTCCGTCGGGGGTATACAGGCGGTTGGCCTCCAGCAAAGATTCGAGCAGTTTGTCCGGGTCGATCAGCACGGTGCGGGCGGTGTGACCCTTTAAGATCCCAACATGCACGCCGGCAAACGGCACCCAGGGAATGGCTGCGGTAACCTCGTGCTTTAAGGTTTTGAGCAATAGTTCTTTACCGGTCAGACCGGCGCGGTGGGCGTGTTTATTCATACCGGACATGGTTTCTCCAAAGGCTCGGGTGAAAATGACAGAACGGGTTTTTTAAAGTTGGAAAGCAGATATATTGTCACTATATCAATAATTGACAGCGTTGTCAACACCAGGAATAACCTGATTTTATGACATCCGACACTTTTCTGGATGTTTCAGGTGATGATTGGGTGATGGCAGACAAATGGCGTTGGTGATAAAATGCACATAACAGCGATAAATTCTATCCAACTTCTGTTTGTTTTGTTTCTTTCTGATCATGATTCAGCGCTTATATTAATGATTGACGGGATCAATTGTGATTTTTTGGGTTGCAAGCCTGCTGCGCAAGCTATTCGCCTGAAAAATTGCATCAAACGGCAGCGCATATTTACTTAAACCAAGGAGAAGCCAATGGATTTAACCAGCCTTGCCAGGTGGCAGTTTGCCATTACAACTGTTTACCATTTCTTCTTTGTTCCTTTAACGCTGGGGTTGTCAATGCTTGTCGCCATCATGGAAACCCTGTATGTACGTTCTGGCAATGAAATCTATAAGCGCATGACAAAATTTTGGGGAAAACTCTTCCTGATCAATTTTGCCATGGGGGTGGTCACGGGCATTGTGATGGAGTTTCAATTTGGCATGAACTGGTCGGAGTATTCCCGTTTTGTGGGGGATATCTTTGGCGCACCGCTTGCCATTGAGGCCCTGCTGGCTTTCTTCCTTGAATCGACCTTTCTGGGGGTGTGGATTTTTGGCTGGGATAAACTCTCAAAGAAAATGCACGCCGCTACCATCTGGCTGGCAGCCATTGGCGCGAACCTTTCTGCGTTGTGGATTCTGGTCGCCAATTCCTGGATGCAGTCTCCGGTGGGGTATGCGCTTGAAAATGGGCGCGCCGTGATGACCGATTTTGGTGCGTTGTTGACCAATCCCTATTTATGGTCGCAATTTCCGCACACAGTTTTATCGGGGTTCAGCACCGGGGCCTTTTTTGTGATCGGGATCAGTGTGATTTACTTGCTGCGCAAGAAGGAAGTTGAATTCTTTCGGCGCTCGCTGAACCTGGCGACAATTTTTGGGACGATTTCCATTTTTCTGGTGATTTTGGTGGGACACTCTCAGGCGCAGCGCATGGTCCAGGTTCAGCCGATGAAAATGGCGGCTGCCGAAGCGTTGTGGAACAGTGAAAACCCGGCGTCTTTTTCATTGTTCACTATTGGCGATGAAAGAAACCGGGAGGATGTTTTTGCAATTCGTATTCCGCGCATTTTGAGCCTGCTGGCTTATAACCGGTTGGACGGGGAAGTGCGGGGGATTAATAATCTTCAGGCCGAATATGAGCAGAAATTTGGGCCTGGCAATTATATGCCTTCGGTTTTTACCGCCTACTGGACTTTTCGGGTTATGGTTGGCGCCGGCTTTGCAATGATGGGCATCGCGCTGTTTCTTCTTTACCGTCTCATGCGCGGCTGGGCGCTGCCCAACTGGAAGATCATGGGGCTGCTGCCTCTGGCGATTGGACTGCCCTATCTGGCTAACACGGCTGGCTGGTTGTTAACCGAGACAGGCCGCCAACCCTGGCTGGTGGTGGGTTTGATGAAAACCGAAACGGCAGTTTCTCCGAATGTTTCGGCCGGGATGATCTTAACCTCCTTAATCGGCTTTACCCTGGTTTATGGCGGGTTAATGGTCGTTGACATTTATTTGCTGAAGAAATATGCAAACGCAGGTCCTGAACCTGAATCTTCACGGGTAAAGAATATCCCTACTAGCGAACAGGCATACTGGGAATAGGAGGCGGTGATGGATCTGAATATCCTCTGGTTTGTTTTGATTGCGGTGCTGTATACCGGTTATTTTGTGCTGGAAGGTTTTGATTTTGGCGTGGGGATTTTGCTGCCTTTTCTGGGGAAAACCGATCGTCAACGGCGGGTGATCATCAACACCATTGGCCCACACTGGGATGGTAATGAGGTGTGGTTGATCACTGCGGGCGGCGCCACGTTTGCCGCTTTTCCGCAATGGTATGCAACCTTGTTTAGCGGCTTCTATCTGCCGTTGTTTTTGATGTTGTTGGCGCTGATCTTTCGTGGCGTAGCGTTTGAATTTCGCAGCAAAGATGAGAACCCCCGCTGGCGCTCATTCTGGGATTGGGCAATTTTTGGCGGCAGCCTGGTTCCGCCCATTCTGTGGGGTGTTGCCTTCTCGAACTTTGTGACCGGGGTGCCCATCAATCAGAAATTCATTTATGTGGGCGGCTTCTTCAACCTGCTCACCCCGTACGCATTGCTGGGGGGGCTGGTTGTGCTTTCCGGTTTTATTTTGCACGGTGCGATCTTCCTGAACTTAAAGACCGAAGGTGAGCTGGCAGACCGGGCGCAAAAAATTGCCCAGCGGGCCTGGCTGCCGGCCGTGCTTTTGCTCATCGGCTATACCTTTGCCACTTACTTCACCACCGACATTGTCACCAAGCTGGGGGTTAACCCCGGAATTGTCCCGATCTTTTCTGTGCTGGCTTTGCTTGTTTCGGGCTGGTTTATTCGGAATGGCAGAGAAGGCTGGGGATTTGCGATGACCTCCACCTCCATTTTGCTTTCCACCGTCACGATGTTTTTGCTGCTCTTCCCGCGGGTGTTGATTTCAAATATCGACCCGGCCTTTAACCTGACAATTTATAACGCGTCTTCTTCACCCTATACATTGAAGATCATGACCATTATTGCCGCAATTTTTGTGCCGGTCGTGCTAATCTATCAGGGGTGGACTTACTGGGTTTTTCGAAAACGCCTTTCCGAGACCAAAAGCCATCTGGAGTATTGATCCATTTTGTGAGCGGAGGGGTATAATGAGTTCGCTAAAACAAAAATTCATGGAGGCTCATCATGTGTGATTGCTGCAAAAAGACTGTTGTAAAGACGGATAAAGCACCGAAAGCCATCGGACCCTATTCTGTTGGCGCCATTGGCGGTCACCTGGTCTACACTGCCGGACAGATTGGGTTGGACCCCGTAACCAATGAAGTGGTTGCCGGCGGTATTGAGGCCGAGACCCGGCAGGCACTGGCGAACTTAAGCGCAGTTCTCACGGCGGCCGGTTCGGGGCTTGAGTATGTGGTTAAGACCACGGTCTTTTTGCGTGATATGGCTGATTTTGCGGCGATGAATGGTGTCTATGCTCAGGCCTTTACAAATGACGCGCCCGCGCGATCTGCCGTTGCGGTAGCCGGTTTGCCCAAAGGTGTGATGGTTGAGATTGAGGCCGTAGCCGTCGTTCCCTGTAAAGAGTAAATTTCTGGTGATGCGCCAAAATGGCGTCTGATCTAGTGTTGCTCGTTGATGACGAGCCAAGGTTTCGACAATTAGCCCGTATCTATCTCGAACGTGAAGGATTTCAGACGATCGAGGCTGGAGACGGGCTAACTGCTTTGGAAATGGCAAAAAGCCGGCAGCCCGATTATGGGTTTGGGTATCCTGCTCCCGGAGCCGGATGGTTTTGAGGTCTGCCGGCAAATCATTCGCGCATATTACCGCAGTATTACACTGGTCTGTAAAGCTGGTCAGGGAAGCAAGTTTGTGGTTAAATTTCCTGTCGCGGTTTCCATTGCTCCCGCGCAGCCGGGCCATTAAAGTTCAGGGAAAGGTATGCCAAAAGTTTCTGTAATTATTCCATGTTACAATGAAGAAGCAACAATACGCTTGCTTTTGGATGCCATTGCTGAGCAAACTTTTCCTCAGGATTCGATTGAAGTTGTGATTGCAGATGGAAATTCAACGGATCATACCCGGCTGCAAATTGGTCAATTCTGTGCTGAACATCCCAACCTGGCTGTGCGCGTGGTGGATAACCCGGCCAGAATCATCCCGGCCGGGTTAAATGTGGCTATTCGCGCGGCGCAGGGCGAGATTATTGTTCGTCTGGATGCGCACTCGATGCCCGCCGCCGATTATATTGAACGCTCTGTCAAAGCGCTGCATGAAGGCCGCGGCCAAAATGTGGGCGGGGTGTGGGAGATCTACCCTGGTTCGCCGGCCTGGATCTCGCGCAGCATTGCTGCGGCGACCGCGCACCCGCTGGGTGTTGGCGACGCCCTGTATCGCTACACCAGTCAGGCCGGGGTGGTGGATACGGTGCCCTTTGGTGCGTTTGAACGCGACCTGGTGGAGCGAATTGGTTTTTTTGATGAGACGCTGCTGACCAATGAAGATTACGAGTTTAACACTCGCATTCGCCTGAGTGGTGGTAAGGTGTATCTTGACCCGGCAATCCGCTCGGTTTATTTTGCCCGTGCCACACTGGGCGCGTTGAGCCGGCAGTATTGGCGTTATGGCTTTTGGAAGCAGCGAATGCTGCACCGGTATCCGGGTACCATTCGCTGGAGACAGGCGCTGCCGCCGTTGTTTGTTTTAAGTCTGGCAGGTCTGGCGCTGCTGGGGTTCTTGTGGCCCGCAAGCTGGTGGCTGCTCGCCGCCGAGATTTTACTTTATCTGGCGATTTTGACCGCTGCTTCAGTCCGAAGTGCGCTGCAAAAGCAAGATATCCCGTTAATTGCCGGCATGCCATTGGCGATCATGACCATGCATTTATCGTGGGGCAGCGGTTTTATCATCAGCTTTATTCAATCATTGCTTGGCAGGAAGGCGTGATTATTCATCCATGGCATACCGGTTGATCCAAAAACCACTACAAGTCAGGCTGCGCCCTCGTGAGCGTCAGTTGATTCTTTTTGTCGGAGACGTTCTCACAGCGTTGTTGGCCCTGGGAATGGCCCTGTTTTCATGGGCACAGGGAGATGAATGGCTGGGTTTTTCGCTTACTTTCTTACAGGAGCGACCCGCCTGGTGGTTTTATATTTTGCCCGTCCTCTGGCTGGTGTTGTTGATTGATATCTATGATGTGCGGCGCGCAAGCCGCACGGCGGATACGTTTCGCGGCATTGCCATCGCGGCGGGAATGAGCCTGGGCATTTACCTGTTGATCTTCTTCCTTGCCCCGCCGCAACTGCTTCCACGGCGGGGGGTGGCGGTATTTTTTGCGGCTGCGGCCCTTTTAACCATTCTGTGGCGTTTGTTTTATATCCGGGTTTTCACTGCGCCGGCGTTCACCCGCCGGGCGTTAATTGTGGGCGCCGGTCGCAGCGGTTCTGTGCTCGCGTCGATTTTAAACCAGTCCTGGCCGCCGCCTTTTCATGTGGTTGGTTTTATTGATGATGACGCTGAAAAACTCAATATGATGGTTGAAGGATTCAGCGTAGTGGGTGATCATAATAAGATCTTTGAAATTGTTGAAAAAGAACATGTCAGCGATATTATTATTTCCATTTCGGGCCAGATTGACGCACAAACCTTTGAGGTTTTGACCCTGGCCGAAGAGCAGGGCATTGAAGTGACCACCATGCCGGTGGTTTACGAGGAGTTGTTGGGCCGTGTTCCGGTATACTTGCTTCAATCCGACTGGATTCTGCGCACATTTTTTGACCAGGCACACACCGGGGGCGTTTTTGAAACCACGAAACGCTTGCTGGATATTCTGGGCGGACTGGTAGGGACGTTGTTTTTGCTGCCGCTGCTGCCCATTCTGGCCCTGGTTATTTTTATCGACAGCGGCACACCCATTTTTTATTCTCAACTGCGCCTGGGACAGCGCGGAAAACCCTACCGGATCATTAAGCTTCGTACGATGCGTCAGGATGCCGAGAAGGATGGCATTGCCCGCGCAGCGGTGAAGGATGATGATCGGGTGACGCGGGTGGGCAAGATTTTGCGTAAGAGCCATCTGGACGAACTGCCGCAGTTTATTAATGTGCTGCGGGGTGATATGAGCCTGGTGGGTCCTCGTGCCGAGCGGCCCGAGATTGTGGAGGAATATCAAAAGAATATTCCCTTCTATCGCGGCCGTCTTCTGGTTCGCCCCGGTTTGACCGGTTGGGCGCAGGTTAATTATGGCTATGCCTCAAATGTCGAGCAAAACGCCATTAAGCTGGAATATGATTTATATTATATTATGCGTAGAAATCTGGGCCTGGATATGACCATTCTTTTGCGGACCGTTGGAACCGTAATTGGTTTCAGGGGACAGTAAGATATGCGAGCAAAACCGAATATTTCCAATCGTTATTTACTGCTGGGTGATTTAATTGTTATCATCATCTCAGTTTTTGGCAGTTATACACTGCGTCTTGAACTGGGCCCGGCATTTCTCTTTTACATTCCCTCTGCCTACTGGATGGTGGGCGTGGCTTTGCTGGTTAAGCCGATCCTCTTTTCCATTTTCGGGTTGTATCGGCGTTTATGGCTGTATGCTTCGGTGCAAGAGCTGCGATTAATTGTTGCCGCGGTCTCAACCAGCTCAATCATCCTTTCCATCGTCATGGTTTCGCTTTTTACGCTGGGCGCTTTCACCGGTTTTCCCCGTTCGGCGCTGGTGATCGACTGGCTTTTAACCTTGATTCTGGTGGGCGGGCTGCGTTTTACGCTGCGTTTGCTGGCCGAAACCAGCAGCACGGCGGCCAGCCAGAGCCGGTATAGCAAACCATCGCGGCGCGTGTTGATTGTGGGCGCAGGTGATGCGGGCGCGCTGGTGGTGCGGGAGCTGCAAAAAAACCCGCAGTTGAATCTGGTTCCGGCCGGCTTTTTGGATGACAACCCCTCGAAACAGCGCCAACAAATCTATGGCGTGCCGGTGATTGGTGCATCGACCGATCTGGCAAAGGTGCTGGATAAATCGGCCGTGGATGAGGTTATCATTGCCATCCCCAGCGCACCGGGCCGGGTGGTCCGTCTGGTGGCGGATGTGTGCCGTCTGAAGGGAATTCCTTTTAGAACCATGCCGGGTATTTATGAACTGCTGGGCGGAAAGGTCAATATCAGCCGTCTGCGCGAAGTGGATATTACCGACTTGCTGCGACGCGAACCGGCGAAAATGGACACCGATCGGGTTAGTTCGGTGATCAGCGGCCGGGTGGTTTTGGTCAGCGGGGCCGGAGGATCGATTGGGCGTGAGCTGAGCCGTCAGATCAGCCGCTGGGGACCCGCGGAGCTGATTCTGTTGGGACATGGCGAGAACAGCATTTTTGAAACCGTGATGGAATTGCAGGAGAGTTTCCCCAGCCTGCAAATGCACCCGGTGATCGCCGATATCCGTGACCAGCTGCGCCTTAAATCTGTTTTTGAGCGTTTTCGCCCTTCGGTGGTCTTTCATGCGGCTGCGCACAAACATGTGCCCCTGATGGAACAAAACGTCGAAGAAGCGGTGACCAACAATATTCTGGGAACCTATCAAATTGTGCAGGAATCGCTGGCGCAAAATGTTGAGCGGCTGGTAATGATTTCTACCGATAAAGCGGTGCGGCCGATTAATGTGATGGGCGCGACCAAACGGATTGCCGAATTGATTGTGCTGGATGCGGCCGCACGTTCAGGCCGGGCCTTTTCAGTGGTGCGCTTTGGCAATGTGCTCGGCAGCCGGGGGAGCGTTGTGCCGCTCTTTAAACGCCAGATTTTGCGGGGCGGCCCGGTGACTGTGACCCACCCGGATATGGAACGTTATTTTATGACCATTCCCGAGGCGGTTCACCTGGTTTTGCAGGCGGCCAGCATCAGTGATGGCGGAGATACGTTTATGTTGAATATGGGCCGGCAGGTGCGCATTCTGGATCTGGCCGAAGATTTGATTCGCCTTTCGGGTCTGGAACCGGGCCGGGATATTGAAATTGTGTTTACCGGTGTGCGGCCTGGCGAAAAACTGAGTGAGGATCTTTGGGATGCGGATCATGGTTTGCAGCCTACTTTACACCCTGAAATCTTCCAGGTGGATGGACAGGAATTATTGCAGGGTGAGAAATTAATCAAGGCTGTCAATGAATTGATCCACCTGGCCGGTGAAGGCGACCCTCATGCGGTGATCCGCCTGCTGGATGAACTGATACCGGAATCCAAAGTGCAGATTACCCCTCCGGCAGAAATGCTTTCTATTGATGCATGATGATACTCAATGCGACACAGTGGGAACAATGGCTTGATGAAAATGCGCCGGAGTGTCATCTGTTGCAGCGCTCTGCATGGGGTGACTTAAAGTCGCATTTTGGGTGGCTTCCGGTGCGGGTTTGCAACTCGCTTGCAGGGGCGCAAATTTTATTTCGGAAACTGCCTTTTGGCTTTCACATTGCATACATCCCCAAAGGCCCCTGTGGGCCTTCCTGGCGCGATCTGTGGCCTGAAATTGACCGGGTTTGTCGTGAGCGGAATGCGATTTTTCTGCGCGTTGAACCGGATCTCTGGGAAGAAGCTGCTGAAGGGCTTCCCTCCGAGTTTCCAGGATTTTCGGTGAAGCAGGATACGATTCAGCCCCGGCGCACGGTGGTGATTGATTTAACCGGCAGCGAGGAAGACTGGCTGTCTCGAATGAAGCAAAAGACACGCTATAACATCCGTCTGGCGCAGAAAAAGGATGTTCGGGTTGCCGAGGTTGAAGATATCGATGTTTTTTATCGTTTGATGCAACAAACCGGTGTGCGGGATGGTTTTGGCGTTCACAGCCGGGATTATTATCAAAAAGCTTACTGTCTTTTTCGAGATTCTCAGCGCTGCGCGCTGCTGATTGCTTATTTTGAAGATAAGCCATTGGCGGGGGTGATGGTGTTTCACAGCGGTCAACGGGCCTGGTATTTGTATGGCGCCTCGAATGATGAAGAGCGCAGCCGCATGCCCACCTATCTATTGCAGTGGGAAGCGATGCGCTGGGCGGCAGCTCAGGGCTGTATCTGTTATGATTTATACGGGGTTCCAGACGAAGACGAAGATGCCCTGGAACAAACCTTTATGGAGCGACAGGATGGCTTGTGGGGGGTCTATCGATTTAAACGGGGCTTTGGCGGTACACTGCTGCGCTCGGCAGGTGCATTTGAGCGGGTATATTCTCCGGTGCTGTATAAAGGGTATGAATGGCTGCAGAAGCTAAAAGTGAGTAGGCGGCGGGATGGGTAATTATTGTTTTAAATGTGGAACCCGGTTAAAAATTCAGATTCTGGAAAACATCCCTCGCGAAGTTTGCCCGAATTGTGGGTGGGTGTATTACCCGCACCTGAAGGTTGGTGCGGGTGGGGTGGTTACGCTTAATCATCAATTGCTGCTGGTTCAGCGCGCGCTTGAGCCGTGGCGTGAAAGCTGGTATCTGCCGGCCGGGTATACCGAAGTGGATGAGACGCCGGCGCAGACCGCCGAGCGAGAGATCTGGGAAGAAACGGGTCTGCGCGTGCGCGCCCGCGAGTTGATCAACGTGTATTATTATGATGATGACCCGCGCGGAAACGGATTGTTGATTCTGTACGACTGCGAATATGTTTCTGGTGCGATTCAGCCGAGTGTTGAGGCGCTGGATGCGCGCTTTTTTAGGGCGCATGAACTGCCGGGCAACCTGGCCGGGGTGGCGCATCACGCTGCGGTTAATGACTGGCTGCAAAAAATGACCGAAAGCGCGGATTAAATTTGGACACCTGGAATGTAACCATCCAAAACCTGCCCGGCGCCCATGTGCTGCAAACAGCGCAGTGGGCCGAGGTTAAGCGGCTGACCGGTTGGAAGCCGATCTCTCTCACCTGGACGAATGCAGCAGGGCAGACCCACGCGGCTGCCCTGGTTTTAAAGCGCGAATTGAAAATTGGCCCACTGGCAACCGGTGCGTCAGTTTTATATATTCCCCGCGGGCCGCTGTTGGACTGGGCCGATGCGCAGCAGCGCGAAGATATTTTAGCGGCTTTGGAAAAACTGGCTGTTCAGGAAAGGGCAATCTGGATTAAAATAGATCCAGATCTTCCTGTTGGTTTTGGCATTCCGAATAGTGATGATGATACACCGCAGCCGGTTGGGCTGGCCCTGGTTGAGACATTAACCCGGCGCGGCTGGTGCTATTCAAATGATCAGGTGCAGTTTGCCAACACTGTATGGCTGGATCTTTCGGGCGGAGAAGCAGACTGGTTGACGCGTATGAAGCCCAAAACGCGTTACAACCTGCGACTGGCCGAACGCAAAGGCGTTGCAGTGCGCTTGGGTGGCGCAGAAGATTACGCTGCCCTGTACCGGATGTACGCTGAAACTTCAGTTCGGGATGGCTTTGTCATTCGGCCGGAACATTATTACCGGCAAGTGTGGCAGACGTTTCAACAGGCGGGGCTGGCTGCGCCATTGATCGCTGAAGTGGGTGGAGAGATGGTTGCCGGGATCTGGGTGTTTACTTTTGGGCAGCGCGCCTGGTATATCTATGGCATGTCGCGCGAACTGCATCGTGAGAAGATGCCCAACTATCTTCTGCAATGGGAAGCGATGAAATTTGCCCGCCAGGCGGGTTGTATGGTGTATGATCTGTGGGGCGCGCCAGAGATTTTTGATGAAAGCGATTCGCTGTGGGGTGTTTTTCGTTTCAAAGATGGCCTGGGCGGCAAAGTAGTGCGTACAGTTGGCGCGTGGGATTTTATTGCCCGTCCAGGTCTTTATCGTCTTTATACCCGTGTTTTACCCAGGGCGCTGGGATGTATGCGCCGTCGGCGACGTGAAGAAACCAAACAGGAGGTAATTGCATGATTCCCAGACTTCATTTTGCAAACTTGCCAACCCCTGTGGAGCCAATGCCGCGACTTTCTGCCGCGCTTGGTGGCCCGCATCTGTGGGTGAAGCGAGATGATCTGACCGGCCCGGCTTTTGGCGGAAACAAAACCCGAAAACTGGAATTTGTTTTTGCTGAAGCGCAGGGCAACGGCGCAAAGACTTTGATCACGGTTGGCGGCATTCAGTCGAATCACTGCCGGCAGACAGCAGCGCTGGCGGCCAAATTTGGCTTGAAGTGCAAACTTGTGCTCAATGGCGATCCTCCTGATTTGTATTCTGGAAATTTGCTGGTTGACTGGCTGTGCGGCGCAGAAGTGACCTGGTGCAAACGGTCGGAACGCGATGCAGTATTAAAAAAGACTTTTGAAGAATCCTGGTCGGCCGGTGAACGACCCTATTTGATTCCGCTGGGCGCGAGCAATGCCACCGGGTCATTGGGATATGTGTATGCCATGCAAGAGTTGGTCGCGCAGAACCACATCGTTAAGCCCGATTGGATCATTGTGCCCTCTTCGTCTGCCGGCACGGCCGCAGGGATGATTTTGGGAGCCTGGCAGACAGGCTTTCAGGGCAAGATCCTTTCGATCAGCATTGATGAACCTCAAGCGGCGCTGCAAGAGCATATTGCCGACCTGGCGAGTGAGGCCTCGGAACGGTTTGGCCCCAGGATTAATTTTGACCCGCAAACGGTCCTTGTCAATTCAGATTATCTGGGCGCCGGGTATGGCATTATGGGTAAACCGGAAGCAGAGGCTATTCATCTGTTTGGCCGCCTGGAAGGGCAGATCTTATGCCCGGTTTATACCGCCCGGGCTGGCGCGGGAATGATCGATCTGATTCGAAAAGGGTTCTTCAAACGCGAAGAGACGGTGCTGTTCTGGCATACCGGCGGGAGCCCGACCATTTTTGCCGAACCTTATGCTGTGCAGATCCAAAAAGATTTTCAGCCTCTCGTGTAATTTCCCCCTGCGAAAATTATTTCAGCAGAATAAAATCCCCATCAGAGCATTCTGATGGGGATTATTTTTTTATAAAGGAAATTGTGTTGGCGCAGATTATTTGGACGCCGAACGTGTGGAGGGAATCCAGACCGGGTTGAAATCAAAACCAGGGTCTGTGGTCAGGCGCTGGCGGTTGTTGCCGGCAAAATCCATGATGAAAATATCGTGGTTTTTGCCATCTGGCCAGCCTTCAAAGGCAATCCATTTCATATCGGGTGAGAGGTTGGGCGTCCATATGGGCCCAATTTCAGATAGATTTGTGCCTGTGGGGGGAATGCGATCTTCCCGCGCCGCGCCAATATCTTCCAGTTCTTTGCGCAAGATCCAGGGCATTAGGGGGTTGATCTTTGTTCTGCCAAAGATGATGAAAGACCCATCGGCTGACCAGTTGGGCCAGTAATCATGCACGTCGCCGCTTGAACTAAACTGGTAGAGCGTTTGTCCGCGATCGGACATGATGTAGATGTGGTTGAAAATCTCCATGCGCACGAAGGCAATCTCGCGGCCGTCTGGGCTCCAGACCGGCTGGCTGTCGGCATAGCGCGTGTCGGATAGTTCTTCAAGGGTTAGATCGGAAAAATTGTAGACAAAGATATGCGAGGTGCCTGTGCGCAGTGAAGTAAAAGCCAGCCGCTGGTTATCCGGGCTCCAGGCCGGGTCAAAATCTCCGCCGCTGCTAACAGGCAGCACCTGAGGATTTGACCCATCTGAGTTCAGAATATAGATCATTGAATCTTTGTACGTGAAGTCTTTTCCCGAACAGGGTGATATCACCGCCAGCTTGCGGCCATCGGGTGAGAATGCGGGTTGACAGGCGCCGCCCGTCAGGTTGGTAATTTGGCGGGGGCGTGAACCTTCCAGCAGTGATGACCAGATTTGATAAGACCCGGAGCGATTTGAAACAAAGGCCAGTTCGCCAAAACCGCCTCCCAGCGGGGTTGCTGCAGGGGTCTGGGTGATGA
>CAZQLE010000073.1:0-16354 GCA_964593905.1 uncultured Anaerolineaceae bacterium
TGGTGGGGGTGGGCGGCGCGTGGCTGTTTGGCACGTTGAGCGATATGCGCACGGTAATCGCGCCGTACTCCATCGCGCTGTCGTTCACCTCGGCTGCGCTGATCGGCATTTTCTTTGGTTATCTGCCGGCGCAAAAGGCTGCGCAAATGGACCCCATTGTTGCCTTACGCCATGAATAAAAAAATCGGCCGGGCCTTCCCATACAACCGGAAACACAGGTCCATTTTTTCAGTATGGAGGTTTGTTGTATGAAAAAGAATATTTTCTTTACTCTGGTTCTGGCCCTGTCG
Organism: uncultured Anaerolineaceae bacterium; assembly: GCA_964593905.1. GTDB lineage: Bacteria > Chloroflexota > Anaerolineae > Anaerolineales > Anaerolineaceae > CAZQLE01. Next base: position 291 of record CAZQLE010000073.1, read on the forward strand.
CTGACGGTGTTGTCTGCCTGTCGTGCGGGCACAGCCACAACCACCCAGGCCTCAACCCAGCCCAACACGACCGCCGATTCAATTGAGAGCCGTCTGGCGGTGGGAACCCTGCTTTTGAAGGATACGGATCTGGCGGTGACCAAAGATGAAGCGGCGGAGCTGGTGTTTTTGTGGAAAGCGGTGAAAACGCTGTCGAGCGCCAACAATGCGGCTGCCGAAGAGATGCAGGCGCTGTATGATCAGATTCAAGAGACCATGACCCCCGCTCAGGTGGAGGCTATTCGGGCCATGCAAATGGATGCCGAAAAAATGAGCAGCCTGCGCGCCGAACTGGGGGTTGAGATGGGTATGGGAGCAAACCAGGGCGGCGCAGCCGCAACCGGCAGCCGCTCGAGCAGCGGGGGCGGAATGGGCATGCCGGGTGGGGGGCCGGGCGGCGCCGGCGGCCCGCCCATGGGCGACCCCGGCATGATGGCCGGCGGCGCAATGCCCGCTGAAATGCAAACCCAGGCAGCCGGGCAGACCGGCGGTCAGGCTGCGCGCGGAGCAGGTCTAATGTTTGTGGAGCCCTTGATTAAATATTTGAACGAGGTTGCCAGTTCCTGACCTTCTTGCCCGATAATTTGCCGGCAAAAAACCGGCAGAACCCTTTCTCTGCGGGGCCGCTTTTATAAGAGCGGCCCTGTATTTTTGGGGTTCACATGTTTTTTTTATCTTCACCCTACTGCTCAAATTTTCCTGCTACCTGTATGCGACAGCCAAAAAACGAATTTCCCTGAAAACCCGGCCAATATATTGACAGCCGATATATCGCGTGGTATTATATCGACTAGTGATATATTGAAATACGATACAACATCTTCCGATATATGGGAGCCTGCATGAATAAAACCGAAAATATAGAAAAATACTTACCGCTCAGCGAAGCCACCTTTTATATTCTGCTGGCACTGGCTGAACCCACCCACGGCTATGCGGTGATGCAAAATGTGGAAGAAATAAGTGCCGGCACCGTGAAACTGGGGCCCGGAACGCTGTATGGCGCATTTTCAACGCTGGAAGAAAGCAAACTGATCGTCAAAGTCAGTGAGGAAAACCGGCGCAAAAGCTATATCCTGACCGAAAAAGGTGTTCTGGTTCTGGCCGAACAGGTAAGACGGCTGGAACTGATGACACGCAACGGGCAGCGAGTATTAACGCAATTACGGAATGGAGAAACAAAAAATGACTGAGAAACTGATCAAGAAAAAACGCTGGTTCTGGCCCTGGCAGGATGAACAGGAAGAAACCTGGCTGGGTGAACTGGCCCGACAGGGGCTGCATCTGCAAAAACCCGACATTTTTGGCACCTATACCTTTCGCACCGCTGAACCGTGCGAAGTTGTCTACCGTCTGGATTTCACCCTGCTAAAAAAGGCCGAACGCGAAAATTACTGGCAGTTATTCCAGGATGCAGGTTGGGAGCACATGGGCGAAATGAGCGGCTGGCAGTATTTTCGCCGGCCGGTGCGCCCAGGTGGGTCTGCCGAAATTTTTAGTGACAATGAATCCAAAATTCAAAAATACAAGCGGCTGCTTACGCAAATGACGGCCATGCTGCCGGTCTTTATCATGCTGTATGTAGCCGTCAACCAGAGCAATTCGGACAGTTTCTGGGTCATGCTGGGCAGCCTGTTGTATATCGGGTTAATGGTCATCTACGGGATCAGCATGGTCAAAATAAATGACCGCATCAAAAAGTTAAAACAACTCTAATACACCATCAAGATCAACCAGACAGAGGGCGCAACCGGCGCCCTCTGTCTGCGATTAATCCTTTGCCAGCGACAACGCCAGCAGATCGCCCACCCGCCGCAGCGGATCTCCGCTGTGATAGGTGCGGCTGAGCAAGATTCCACCCTCCACCGCCGCCAGAATGGCTGTCGAAAGTGGCTCTGCCTTTTCGGGCGGATAGCCGCTGATCAATAGTTTCTCTTCAAAAGCCAGGCGCAGACTTTCATAAGCTGCCTGGCAGACCCGATTAAGCCGTTCATTGGTTGTGGCTGTCTCAAGTGCAATGGTCATCAGCGGACCGCCAGATTGGTATTCGGAGACTTCGATCTGTTCGGCGATCCGGTAGATAAACTGGCGCAACGACTGAGCCGGGTCAGCAATTTCTTCCAGATTTGTTCTTGTGCGGTTGGCAATAATGGCTGTCACATGCTGTACAGCCTCGGCGGCCAGCGCTTCTTTGCCCTCAGGAAAGTAATGATACAGCGAACCTTTTGGAGCGCCCGCTTCTTTGACGATCTGATTCAGACCAGTTGCAGCGTAGCCCTGAGATTCCAGCAGCTCACATACGGTGTGAATAATTTGTTCTCGCACAGTTTTCGCCATAGGGTCTTCCTTTTTAAGCCAGATAAAATTATAATGACTGGTCTATATAATTAACGTGAACAAATTAACCCTGTATCCTGGAGGTAAACACATGACCACAATACTGGTGAGCGGTGCTACCGGAAACGTTGGTCAGGCCGTGTGCAAGGCGCTTGCAGCGCTGGGTACACCCTGCCGCGCTGGTGATATTGACCCGCAGCGCATCAAGGCCCAATCGGGTGGAGCGACAGAAGCAGTCAGGTTTGTTTTTGGTGATGAAAGCACCTATCCAGCTGCCTTCGATGGAATCGAAAAGGTATTTCTGATGCGTCCGCCCCAGATCGCGGATGTGAAGAAATACATGTTCCCGGCAATGGATGCTGCCGTGAAGGCCGGAGTAAAACACTTCGTCTTCCTTTCGCTGATTGGCATCGAAAACAACACCATCGTACCTCATTATAAGGTCGAACAATATTTAAAGCAGCTACCTGTTGAGCATACATTTTTGCGCGCAAGTTTTTTTATGCAGAACTTTAACACCACGCACCGCACCGAAATCGGCGAACGAAATGAAATTTTCATCCCGGCTGGCAGCTCGCGCACCAGCTTTATTGATGTGCGCGATATCGGCGCAGTGGCTGCTGTAGCCCTTACCCAGGCCGGACACGCCGGTCGGGCTTATGATCTGACCGGCCCCGAAGCATTGGACTATCACACTGTGGCGGCTCAGTTTAGTGCGGTTCTGGGCAGGCAGATCGTCTTTCGCAACCCGTCCATATTGTCTTTTATTTTTCGGCAACTGGCTTATGGAACCAAACTGCCTTTTGTATTGGTGATGGCATTTTTATATGCCAATACCCGCGGTGGTATGGCTGCGCAGGTCACCCGGCAGGTTGAACAGTTAACTGGCCGGCCAGCTCATACTCTGCGTCAATATATCGAAGACTACCGGCCTGCCTGGGAGTAGCCTTACCGGTATACTTTTTCACGGGTCATTGCGGTCAGCGTCTGCACAGCGGTCACAGCGGCGACCACATGAAAAATAATCAGCAGGCCAAAATTCAACGCTGAGCCGCCTGGAAAAGGCGCGGCGGCCGGGTTGAACATCAAACCCAGATTGGGGATGATGGACAGGATCAGTGCAATTAATGCGATGATCCGATAAGTTGGAACGGGGTGCCTGGCAAAACGCATTGTCAGGGCATAGACCAGCCCGGCTGCCGTAACGCCCAGGGTGGTAAAAATGGCGATTGGCCCCGGCTGCAACGGCTGAAACTGCCCGTCAAAACCGATCACGGCCTTCAACACCGCCCAGACCAACAGGTTGGCGGCATTCGCCGCCACAACTGCGGTTATTGCCGCCAGCCCAATTTTATTTTTAATAACACGTTTTGGTTCCATGCAGACCTCCATAAGTCTAAATAAGCAGGGTATTGATGCAGTGTGTTCCGATAGCGCTTAACCTGTAAGGCAAAAACAGCCTATATCACCCTGTTTTATCTATTATATAGACCAGTCTGTATAAAATCAAATATGTTTTTTATAAGAATTCTTATCTGCAAGAGACGATCGGGAATTAAATGGTCAGCCCGATCATTCCGCAGGGGCGGAAGGGATCGGGCTGGACAATTTTGACCAAAAGAAAAAACAGGTAAGGGACTAAGCCTCGCCGCGGATAAAGGCCTGGGTCATCTCCAGAGCCAGCTCATCCTTGTATTGCTTGGGCGGGGTCTTCATAAAATAGGAAGCCGGCGCATACAACGGGCCGGAAACGCCGCGATCGAGCGCCAGTTTAACACAGCGCACTGCGTCGATAATCACACCGGCCGAGTTGGGCGAATCCCATACTTCCAGCTTCGCTTCCAGTTCCAACGGAACGTTGCCAAAGGTTGTGCCTTCCATGCGGATATGGCAGAACTTGCGGTCCTTAAGCCAGGGCACATAGTCGCTCGGGCCGACATGGATATCTTCTTTGGCCAGTTCATAGGGGAGCATGCTGGTGACTGCGCCGGTTTTTGAAATCTTCTTGGATTCAAGGCGTTCGCGTTCGAGCATGTTGAGGAAGTCGGTATTGCCGCCGAAGTTGAGCTGGTAGGTGCGGTCAAGCTCAACACCCCGGTCGACAAACAGGCTGGTCAGCACGCGGTGGAGAATGGTCGCGCCCACCTGGCTTTTGATGTCATCACCGATAATCGGCAGACCGCGCTGGCGGAACCGGTCGGCCCAGTATTCAGAGCTGGCAATAAAGACGGGAATGGCGTTTACAAACCCGCAGCCCGCTTCCAGAACCTGTTCCACATACCATTTGGTTGCCATTTCGGAACCCACTGGCAGGTAGTTGACCACTACATCGGTACCGGTATCTTTTAGAATTTTGACGATATCCGCCGTCGATCCGGGCGCTTTGGTTACGATCTGCGAAAGGTACTTTCCCAGACCATCATGGGTCATACCGCGCTGGACGGGCACACCCATGTTGGGCACCTGGTCGAACACAAAGGTGTTGTTGGGATAGGCGTAGATTGCTTCAGAGAGATCTTTGCCTACCTTGGTGTCTACCACGTCAATTGCGGCAGAAAATTCAATATCACTGATGTGATATCCGCCCAGATTGACATGCATCAAACCCGGCACACGGTCGGTATCTGCGGCGTCACGATAAAAATGAACCCCCTGAACTAACGAGGAAGCACAGTTGCCAACGCCGATGATCGCAACACGAACTTTATTGGAACTTGGCATGTTTTGGATACTCCTTGGAAATTTAATGCACCACCATTACTGATTATACAATAATTGTGAATTCGATGCAGTGAATCTTACCCACTGAAACAGGGCAATCGCATCCACCTCACCCCAGGGCGGGGAATTGGAAATATGCAACGATTTTGAGCGCTTTGCGCTCAAAATCGTTGCAAAAAAATCTTTTTTGGGGTGGGTAAAAGCCACCGGCCCTGACCCACCCCAGACCCTTCGATATGCTTTTGTTCTTAGCAGGGTTCTGCTACCCCTTCGCAGAGCGCTTTTTCGAGCCAGGCGATAAAATCGGCTGTGCTGCGCAGCGTTTGCCAGTCGCCGGGGACGATCTCGGTTGTCTTTGCCCAGGCGGCCCCCAGCGGCATCACCCCGGCTTCCTGTGCGGCAGCCATATCTGAGAGGGTGTCACCCAGGTAGGCCACCTGTGTGGGGTCAGCCCCCCAGGCTTGCACCACGCGGCGCATCCCGGCGGCTTTATCCAGACCATCTGCTTTGCCCACTTCCAACTGTTCGATATAAGGTTCCAGGCCCAGGGCGCGGATGCTGACCAGCGCCGAGCGGCGGCCTTTGCCGGTTACGACTGCCATCGGCACCCCGGCAGCTTTCAGCCGGGCAAATGCCGGCTGCAAACCGGGGAACATATGCGGAATTTCGGCGTGCAACTGCTCATAACGGGCGACATATGCATCCACGGCGGCTTCCCAACAATCGGGGGTCAGGTGCTGCATAATGCCCTCTTCATTAATTCCGAACAGAGCGGTTACTTTTTCGGGGGCAATGTCCTTACCGGTCATCATGCGGTAGGCGTCTTGCAACCCGCGGATGCAAATGGGCAGCGTGTTTGCCAGCGTGCCGTCAATATCAAAGATCATACCTTGCAGTGCCATCAGAAGTTTTTCCTTTGCCAGTAAAAATTATTTTAAACGCTGCGATGGAAGTGTTTCCATCTTGATTGTCTGCCGGCGGGCAACGGTGAGCAGTATAAATGCTGCCACCAGCAGGAAAATTACCAGTCCATAGGCCATGCGCAGCCCCAGGGCATCGGCCAGGCGGCCCAGCAGCAGCGGCAGCAGCAAAATTGCTGCGCCCGAGGCCAGTGTGCCGCGCGCGCTGGCGTTGTCGCTGTCGGTTGTGGTGCCCAGCGCCAGGGCCAGAATGAGCGGGTAAAGCCCGGCCACCCCCAGCCCGCAGATAAACAGGCCGATGAACCCGGCCGCCGGAACTGGCGCCTGCCAGTAGATGAGATAGCCCACCGCGGCCAGCAGCAGCGAAGCGTTTAACACCCGCGGCGCGGTGAAGCGCACCACCACACGGCTGCTTAACCAGCGTCCGATCAACATGGCCGCCAGAAAGATGCTGGAAGCCAGCGCTGCATCGGCGCGCGGCAGCCCAAGTTCGCTTTCCAAAAATTCGGCTGCCCAGAAGACCATGCAAAATTCAATGGCCACCACCAGCATGATCGCAGTCCAGTAAACCCAGTATAACCCCGGCAATTTGTCATGCGCTGCGCCGTTTGCGGGTTGCTCGGCTTTGGGGGCCGCCTCGCGACCAAACATCAGCCACAGCAGGGGGGCGGCCGCCACACCCAGCCCCAGCGCACCGCGCCAGCTTAGCGCGGTGCGGGCAAAGTAACCGACTGCCAGCCCGGCCAAGGCGCTGATTAAGCTGGCCAGCACGTTGGCTTCAGAATAGGCCACCGCGCGCAGGGGGCCAAACTGATCGGATAGTGAAGAAGACACGACCACAATAATTAATGATCCCAGCGCCCCCATCAGCAGTGAAGCGCCGATGGTGACCATTGGGCTGCGCCCGGCCATCAACAGCAGCGCCCCAACCACCAGGCCTGCTGCGCCCACCCATAACGCGCGCTGGCGCCCCAGCCGCCGGATTAGCGCACCACCAAAAAGGCCCACCAGGATGAGACCGACTGCGAAAGCGCTAAAATGGTAGCTGCTCACCGTATACGACAGGTTCAGCTCATTGCGCAAAAAGGGGGTCAACGGCCCCAACATATTCAGGAAATATCCATAAAACGAAAGCATGGCATAAGCCAGCCAGGTGTAACGGGTACGGATAAATGCGTTTTTCAATCGCGCTCCAGTTTCCAGACCAGGGTTGCATTTTCAGGTCCGGTTTGATAATATAAGTAAAAACGTGTAAAGTCAAGGGTTAAACAGGCAAAAACATGTATAAACATGCAAACGGTGTCTCATGCTGACCGCAGAACGGCGGAACTATATTCTTAATCAGATCAAGCTGGAAGGGCGGGTAATTGCACAGTCACTCAGTGATGAGCTGGGGGTATCCATTGATACCATCCGGCGCGATCTGCGCGATATGGCCGCCGAGGGTCTATTGCAGCGCGTGCACGGCGGCGCGCTGCGCGCTTCGCCGGCGATTAATAGCTATGTGGACCGCCAGCGTCACCTGAGCGCTGAGAAGGTTGCGGTTGCGCGCGAGGCGGCCCGCCTGGTTGAAAATGGGATGGTGGTGGTGATTGGCGGGGGCATCACCAATGTTCAGGCTGCGCGTCATCTGGCCCCCGACCTGCGCGCCGTGGTGGTCACCCACAGCCCGCCGGTGGCCGAAGCGCTGGTGGAGCACCCAATGGTGGATGTGATTTTGGTGGGGGGCAAGGTGTTTAAGCATTCGCTGGTCACGGTGGGCGCTGAAACCGTGGAAGCCTTTCGCAGTGTGCATGCTGATCTGTGTCTGCTGGGGGTGTGCAGCATTCATCCTGAAACCGGGATCAGCATCCCGGATTATGAAGAAGCGTTGGTGCAGCGCGCCATGATTGCCTGTTCAGCCGAGGTCGCGGCGCTGGCTTCTTCTGAAAAACTGGGCACGGCCGCGCCATTTGGCGTGGCGCCTCTCGATGAGCTGAACCTGATCATCACCGATTATGGCATCAGTGCCGCCGCCGCCGAGCATTATCGGGCCCGCGGAATTGAAGTGATTATTGCCTGAATTGCAGCGCCGGAGACCTGAATGGTCTCCGGCGCTTTTTACGTGATTCTCCGGCAGGTTTATGTTCTGGCGGGTTCGCCCGGGTTTTGTGCTGGCTCATCATCGGGCAGTGCTTTATCGGCCAGGGTTTCAGCCTCTTTTTGCGCAGCGGGTAGATCGGCCGGTGGGCTGGCGACCGCCTTTGAGCGGGCCGCCCGCCGCCGCAGAAGCCATTCGAACCCTTGCTGCCCCAGCACCACCAGCAGGGCGGTCAATAGAATTTTGGCCAGGCTGGCTAAGAGGCGGGCGCCGCCGCTGCCGTGCCGGTCCATGCCGCGTGAACCGTCACGCCCCGGTTGAAAGTTGCCCGCCGAGCCCTGACGCCCTTCAAAGCTCTGGCCGTTTGCCAGTGAACCCTCACCGGCTGTCCCGTCATTCCCGGCTGGCGCCGGCCGGTCCATTGCATGACCGGCGCTAAAACCGGTGCGTTCCACCACAAAATACAATCCTCCAGCCAGCATTCCTGCCAGTCCGATCACGATGATTGCACGCACGATCCATTTCAACATTTCATCCTCACTTTTGGGTTGGCTGCCGGCTTACTGCCGAAAGCGATCATCGCTGCGCACGGGTACGGGCGCCGGGATTGGGGTCGCCGGACGCGTCAGCCGTGCCCGCAGCGGGTTGACGATGTAGTTTTTTGCCAGCGCTGCCCACCATTTCCAGTTGAGCGCCAGGTGCACGCCGACCAGAAGAATTACCGCATTGGCTGATATTGAATGGATCGAGCGCCAGGAAAAATCTTCGGGCAGTTCAATTCGCAGAAAGGGCAAAATACTGCGCGAGATCAATAAACCGCTAAACGTAACCGCCGTAAAAGCGGCAAAGAGCAGCACATCCACGGCGAACTTCAACCGCGAGGCCCGCAAAAGATTCTTGAAATAGGTGGACGCCACTTTCAGAATCCATTTCCAGTGCAGCAGCACATGCACGATCAGGGTCACAAAGAGACCCAGGCTGAGCCATTCATGCACGGCCACGCCGGTTAAATCGGGGTCGGAACTTGCCAGAAACGCCAGCAAAATCACAATATCCACAACGATATTTCGTTTTAAGGTCATTTTATTCCTCCAAATTGCTCCAACCGGTTGTTATTGGCTGAAGTCATGCAGTGATGATAATGGGCAGATATTCAGATTTTGTTGAGATTGGATTTAAATTTGAAGGAAATTTTTGAGAGGGCATTGCTATTTCTCCTCTCAGTCGGTCTGTTCATGCTACAATGGTGCCATTCTGCGTTTTTATCCATTTGAAAAGATTTAATCCCGCCCTGGTCGCTGTGGTCGACCTTGAGGAATTTCAGCGATGAGCGCTCCCCTGCTGGCTACCAAATTTTATATCCCGCCTGCCGGGCCAGACCGGCTGAACCGGCCGCGTCTGCTGCAGCGCCTGGATGATGGGCTGTTACCCGGCTGTGCGCTGGTTTTGATATGCGCCCCGGCCGGTTATGGCAAAACCACGCTGTTGAGCGAATGGGCCTCTGCCCATCAGAGAGATGATCTGCGGTTTTCGTGGCTGTCGTTGGAACCGGCCGATAACGACCCGGTGCGCTTTTTTGCTTATCTGGCTGCCGCGCTCGAAAAGTCAGTGCCCGGTGTGGCCGCGTTAATCGAAGATTTACTGGCGGCGCCCCAGTCGCCCGCTCCATCCGACCTGGCGGCCGCCCTGGTTAACCCACTGGCCGCCAGCACCCAGCCCCTGGTGATTGTGTTGGATGATTATCAGGTGATTCATGAGCGTGATCTGCACACCGCGCTGATCTTTTTAATCGAGCACCTGCCGCCCCACATTCATCTGACGTTGGCGGCCCGCTCAGACCCGCCGCTGCCATTGCACCGGCTGCGCGCCCGGGGGCAGTTGGTGGAGCTGCGACTGAACGATCTGCGCTTTGACCATGACGAGACCGACGCGTTGTTCCAACAGGCGATGAAAAACCGCCTGAGCCAGCAGGAAATCACCCTGCTCGAAGAGCGTACCGAGGGTTGGGCGGCCGGTTTGCGCATGGTGCTGCTCTCGATCCACGGCAAAGACAATTTGAGCAGCTTTTTGCAAAATTTATCCGGCAGTCACCGCTATATTCTGGATTATCTAGCCGAAGAGGCGCTGCATAATCAGAGCGAGGCGGCGCAAAATTTTTTGCTCCAGACTGCGCTGCTCGACCGGATGTGCGCACCGCTGTGCAATGCGTTAACCGGCCAGAGCAACGGGCAGGAGCTGCTGGAAGCGCTGGAAAAAGCCAACTGTTTTCTGATTCCGCTGGATGAAGAACGCACCTGGTATCGATATCATCATCTGTTTGCCGATCTGCTGCGTGTGCGCCTCAAGCAGCGCGCCCAGCGCCAGCCCGGTCTGATTGAAAATCTGCACGGCCGCGCGGCCGACTGGCTGGCTGAAAACAACTTTAGCGAAGAGGCTGTTCAACACAGTCTTCTTGCCAATGACTATGCCCGCGCTGCCCGGATTGTTGAACAGAGTACGGTAGACCTGCTTGCCCACGGCCGGATGCACCAATTGTTATCCTGGATTCGTCTGTTGCCCGAAGAACAGGCGGCGCAGCGCCCATGGCTGAATATCAGTCAGGCCTGGACGCTGGCTTTTGCAGCGCGCCTGCCCGAAGCCGAACAGCACCTTATCTGCGCCGAGACGGGCCTCGTTGATGGCAGTTTTGACGCCCTGGAACAGGCGCGGATGCGGGCTGAAATTTGTGCCATCCGCAGCCTGCTGGCGCTCACCAGTGGCAGCATCCCGGCGGCATTGGCGCTGACTGAACTCCCTGAAGACATTGTTCCGCCTGAAGCCGGTTTTGCCCGCAGCGTGCAGCGCTGGGCGGTTGGCTATGCCCTGCGCATGAAGGGTGATCTGGCGGGGGCGGAGCGTGCCTTTGAAGAGGTGCTGCGTATTGGGTACGAACTGAATAACCTGTGGACCATTAACACCGCCTCGGTTGATCTGGGCGCCATCCTGCGCCAGCGGGGCGATCTCCGGCGTGCCGAGACCATTTATCGCACCGGGTTGGCGCGTTCTTACCAGGCTGTTGGCGGGCCCGGTTATATTGGCCGCCTGGAAGCGTTTCTGGCTTATTTGCTGATTGAGCGCGGTGCGCTGCAAGAGGCCGGGGCGTTGATTGAACAGGCCATTGCCCATAACCAGCGCTGGGAAAACCCCAATCACTGCGCCTACGCCTGGATGGTCAAGGTGCGCTTTGCCCTGTTGAACAACCAGCTTGACGTTGCCGCTGCCGCTCTGGCCGAAGCCGATGCCTGGATGGTTAAAGGGCCGGTTGTCATGCCCCTGGTGGTGGCGGTGGAACTGATGCGGGTGCGTTTCTGGCTGCGGACCGGTGAAATGGAGAAAGCTAAAGACTGGCTGGCGCGCCAGAAAATTCCTGCACTGGCGGCGGGGATGCCGCTGAGTGAAATTGACGAGGTGCTGCGCGGTGCTGCTGTGCGCATTCACCTGGCAGAAGGGCGGTTATCTGAGGCGCGCGAGCTGCTCGCGCCCGCTGAGGCTGCCGCCCGGCGCAGCGGTAAATTCGGTGCGCTGATCGAGATACTGGTTTTGCAGGCCTGTGCTGCCCCCGCTGCGGCCGCTGCGGCCATCCTTAAAGAGGCGTTGGGCCTGGGTTTGCCGCGGGGGTTTCGCCAGGTCTTTCTGGATGAAGGCCGCCGCCTGTTGCCTGCCCTCGAAAGCTGCCAGGATATTTCAGGGGTGAGTGATTTGCTGGCCGCTCTGCACAGCGAGGCGGCCCCTGCTGCTGTCGATGATCTGTTGACGGCGCGTGAGGTTGAAATTTTGCGCTGGGTTGCTGCCGGGCTTTCCAACCCGGAGATCGGGGCGCGGTTGTATATCGCAGCCGGGACGGTCAAAGCCCATACGGCTGCCATTTATCGCAAACTGGATGTTGCCAACCGCGCTGAGGCTATTGCCCGCGCCAAAGACCTGGGGCTGTTATAGCTTGAGAGGGTTTCTTCGCCTGCGCTGCGCTTCGGTTGTGTCATGCTGCGCCAAAGGCGGAAGCATCCCTACGCCGATCTGCAAGACCTTTGCCGCTGCCTGCATGAGTAGGGATTCTTCGGTCGCTACGCTCTCTCAGAATGACAAATGAGTGCGATCGTGTCATGCTGAACGAAGTGAAGCATCCCTATGCTAATCTGCAAGACCCTCGCCGCTGCCTGCATGGGTAGAGATTCTTCGCACGGTGCGCCGTGCTCTACCGGCGTACCGGCTCAGAATGACATGGACTTTTGCCCGTGTCGTACGGCGCATTCCCGCGGAACATATTTCAGGCTATGGGTTGCTCGTTCAACCCGCCATTCCTAAACCCCTGGCTCATAAAATAAACCCCCGCTTAACCCGGTCGGCAGATGTCGGCCGGGTTGGTTCTGGTTAAACTACCATCAGAAAGCGAGTTAACAATGAACCCAACCCGATTACTGATCGAAATCACTTTAAAAGAAACTCTGGATGAACACTGGACCGCCTGGTTCGAGGGCCTGACCCTCACCGCTCTGGAAGGCGGCGCCACCTTGCTAAGCGGTGAGGTCAGCGACCAGGCTGTCTTGCACGGTTTTCTTGAACGAATCCGCGATCTGAACCTGAAATTAAGCGCTGTGCGTGTGGAGGAAAAATGAACCCGAATCTGGCCCGTATCATCATTGCTGTTTTTCTCATTGCTCATGGCTGGATCCATTTCAGCCTGACCTATGTGCCCATTGCCAAACCCGGCGAACTGCACACCCCATTCTGGCCTTCCTGGTGGCGCAGTGATACCGACCCGGCCTGGCTGGCCGTGAAACTTGGATTGTCCAACAGCCTGGTGCGCGGGTTGGGCAGTGCGTTGTGGCTGCTCACCCTGACCGGGTTCACCCTGACGGGTCTGGGTTTGCTGGGGGTGCCCGGTCTGGGGCAGGTGTGGGGCGCAACGGCCCTGCTCGGCGCGGGGGCATCGCTGCTGCTGCTTGTCTTCTACTGGCATCCCTGGCTGGTGCTTGGTGTGCTCATTAACCTGGCCGTGCTGGCCGGGCTGGGGCTGAACTGGCCTAAATTCTTGTTTGCATAGGAAAACACAGATGAATCTCATTAATCCATTTACTGTCTCAATTGCAATTGCCGCCGGGCTGGCTGCTCTGGCCTTCTTTCGCCCACAGATCGGGCGCGTGGTGACCGGTTTTTTCTTCCTGATCATGGCGCTGGGGGTTAACGTTCCGGTAGCCCTGACCGATCCCACGCTGTTTGCTGCCGCAGGCGCAAATGCGCTACTGCCGCCTTACCGCTGGTTTTTTACCGAGGTGCTGACCCGTTGGCCGCTGCCATTTGTAATTGCACTGATCCTGTTTGAAACCAGCGTGGGGGTGTTGATCCTCAGCCAGGGGAAGGCTGTTCGTCTGGGTTTGATCGGGGCCACGCTGTTTTGCCTGTTTATCACCCCGGTTGGGGTGGAGGAACTGACCGCTCCATTGCTGATCATTTCTTATGTTCTGCTGCTGCGGCAAGATTTTCCCCGGCCGGTGATCCATCTGCCAAAATGGGTGCCTCAAACGTTCGTCAACAAACCGCTCGATCTGTCATAAACCAACCCGGTTCTCTGCGATTAAAACAAAACAGGTGTGCTTTTGGAGCACACCTGTCATTGTTTTTTGCATCTGCTGGTTTATTTTTCTGGTGAAACAACCTGCTCGAGAAACTGGGTAACCACATCGCGCAGCATTGGCTCGGGCATGGCGCCCACCTGACGGTGAATTACCTTGCCGTCGGCCACAAATAACATGGTCGGAATGCCCTGCACCCCATAATGGATTGCCCATTGAGAATCTTCGTCGGTGTTGACCTTGGCTACAACCAGTTTGCCGGCATACTCTCTGGCGATTTTATCCAAAACCGGGGCCACCATGCGGCAGGGACCGCACCATGGCGCCCAAAAATCAACAATTACCGGCAGCGATGACTGTAACACTGCTTTCTCAAAAGCCTGGTCGGTCACATGGATGGGTTCGTTCAACATCTTTCTCTCCTTAAGGTGGTAAGCATCGGCAGTTGTGCCGTAAATTACGAATGAGCATGGCCGCACAATCTGGTTCTGCGGTTATTTTCACTTTCCTTTTCTTAGATGCAGGGTCCTGCAAAAGGTTACAGCCCCGAAATTAATCTCATTCTATTCTGCCATATGGCAGCCCGAATAAATTGTCAGGGCACCGTCGTGGCGGTTTTTTCTTCTATGTCTTGAGGAGTTGATCGTTTTGCCGCCATACCAAAAAACCGCGTTGCAAGAAATTCTTGCGCAGCAATATGGAATATCCGCGCCGCGAGAGCGCCTCGGCGCTGCCCGTGTACCACTGGCGCAGCCCAAATGCGCGCAGCCCAATTGTCTCGCGGGCGGTTTCTTTCCAGGCTTCCATAAATTCGTAAATGGTCTCGCCCGCCACCATGCGGTGGATCATATTTTTTGGTAATACCGGTTGAAAAATGGATGGTTCAAAGCCCCAGTGAAAATTGGTACTGAACACCAGCGCCTCATAGCGCAGCCCTTGCGGCTCGCGGCGCAGCACATTGGCCGTCCAGATGCGGCCCAGCGGATCGGAGGTACCCTCGATTAACAACCCGCCCATTTCCAGATAGGTTCCCATCCGCTGCCAGGCATCCAACACCTGGTCCTCTTCGTACTGGCGCAGCACATTAAAAGCGCGCAGCAGGCGCACTGTTTCACCCGGCTTTAGCGGCAGGTTAAACCCGCCCAGCCGGAAATCGGTCTGCTCATTCACAAAAGGCAGTGCGGCTGTTACCCGTTCGGGGGCAATTTCAACCCCCAAAACATGCAAGTGCGGGTTGTGCGCCCGAAAACGTTCGGCGCTTTCGAGGGTGGTATAGGCCTCGGCCCCATAGCCCAGATCGACATACAGGCCGGTCTCGCCTGGCCCATCGGTGCGGCGAATCAGTTCGGGGGCATATAGCAGGGCGAAAATATCCACCCGGCGCAGCCGGTTGCGGGCGGTTTTGCCCCGCGTGGGGGTGCCTTCGGGGCGGTAAGGTCGTTGAAGTCGGGCCATCGCTGCCCATTATACTCAATTGGCGTGATTCTTTTGGTAACTTGCCGGGCGGGTGTGGTGATCAGGGCTTGCACCGGGTCTGATAGACCTCAATTTGATCTTCATAGCGTAGTGCGAACATACGCCCATCAAAAGACCATTTGATCTCGCTGACACTCTGAGCCACCTCAGACGGGATGGGGAACTGCACCTCTCGATCAACCTCCACCAGCCAGGGTAGATCGGCATCATCTGCATAAATTGCCATTTGATTGTTGGGCGACCAGTAAAGCTGCCGGTCGGGCAGCGCTTCCAGCGTCTGCATCGATGGGCCGTGGCTGACTTGCAGACTGGTATCGGTCACTTTGCGGGTTTCTTCCACGGGGGTGAGGGTGTTGGTGTTCAGGTCGACCTGCAAAATTTGAAGCTGGTCATCACCACTGCTGGAGGTCAGCTCCAGTAATCGGGCGCCTTTCCAGCCCACAATGCTTTTCATGCTGGCGAAATCATCGGTATGGGCCATATCTGAAGGCAGCGCATCAAACACATCACCGCTTGCCGGTTGGTAGATCATCACCGAATATACCTTCTCGGATGGACGCAGCACGACAAAAGCCAGCAGGGTGCCATCGGGTGACCAGGCCAGGTCGCCAAACACCGATACGCTGTCGCCGCCAAAAGGCTCTTCTTCGGGTTGATCCAGATCGGCAACCCGTAACACGCCCAGATAACTGGACCAGTAGGCATTGGGCGGAGATAGAAAAGCCAGGCGGTGATCATCGGGCGCCCAGGCCAACAGGTCTCCCTGGGGTTGATCGGTCTCTACGGCGGCAAATTGTTTGACCAGACAAACATCCACCGGGCCAAGCGGGAAGGCGCGCATGGTGGGGGTATCCACAGTGGGGGTGGCGTTAACATCGGGGG
>CAZQLE010000074.1:0-16332 GCA_964593905.1 uncultured Anaerolineaceae bacterium
GTATTTGTCGAGCACTGCCAGCGCATCGGCGCGCGTGGTGGGGTCGGGCGCGGTGGGGCCCGAGGCAATGGCTTCCAGCGGGCTGTTCACCACGTCTGAAAGGATCAGGCTGATCACGCGCGCCGGGGCGGCCAGCCGGGCCAACCCGCCGCCTTTGAGACGGTCGAGATGGCGGCGCAGGGTGTTGATTTCATCAATGCGCGCGCCGCTGCCCAGCAGGTCGCCGGTCAACCGGCGCAGATCGGCCAGCGAGATGCCAGCCCGGGGGGCGGTCATCAGGGCCGAGCCGCCGCCCGAAATAAGGCAAATCAACAGGTCGTCGGGGGTAAGGTTTTGCACCAGGTGCAGGGCTTTTTCTCCGGCCAGCAGGCTGTTTTCATCGGGCACGGGGTGGCCGCCGGGTTGAATTTCAAAATTGGAAAGCGGCCGGTGCGGCATCTGCTTGGTGATGAGTAGCCCGCGGGGTGAGTGGTCGCAGAGCAGCTCGGCCAGGGGTTGGGTCATGGCCAGGGCGGCTTTGCCCAGCCCCAGCAGCAGCACACGGCCGGTGTTGGGCAGCGGGTGGCTTTGTCCGTCGATCAGCAGCGAGGGCCCGCTGCGCTGCACAAACCTGCGCACCGCCGCGCCGGGTTCCACCGCCTGAATGGCGGCGGCCAGAATGCGGGCAACAGCCTCACCGCGCGGGTGTTGGGTGAGGGTGTGTGCACGATACGCTGAAGTATCCATCATTTACCCGAGGGTGATTCTGTTGCGGCCCTGTTCCTTGCTTTGATAGAGCAGATGGTCGATGCGGTCAAAGACGCTCATTAATTCTTCATTGCAGGTCACCAGGGTGGCCCCGCCCGATACCGTGATCGAGACCTTCTGGTCTTCGACGATGATGAAACTTAATTCGACAAATTTTTTAATGCGGTCGATGATGTTGATTAAATCTTCTTCCAACAAATTGGGGAAAATCATCAGAAATTCATCTCCGCCCCAGCGGATGATGGTATCGGTGTGGCGCAGGATGTTGGAAAGTGTGCGGCTGACCATGAGCAGCACGTCATCGCCGGTTTTGTGCCCGTAGGTGTCATTGATTTTTTTGAAATGATCAATATCCAGCAAGATCATGCTGAAACCAACCTTAAAAGAACACAACTGGTAAATATTGGTCGCATACACCATTTCGGCAAAGCGGCGGTTGCCAATTTTTAGCAGCGGGTCGAGCAGGACCTCTTTTTTAAGCTGTTCAAGCTCCAGGATGGTTTCACGGGTTTTGGAATGATCCGAAAAAACCTCCACGGCCCCGATGACCTCACCGGCCGGGTTTGTTAATGGTGAAATTCGAATGTAAACCGGCACGCGGTGGCCCTGCTTATGATGAAGGAAAAGCGAAGCCTCGTGCAGGCAGCCGTCTGAAATTGCCTTTTGGAGCGGGCAGCCATGGGTACATACTTCCAGCCCATATTCGGTGATGTGGCGCAGGATGTTCTCAGAACATTTTGTGCCAATGACTTCTGCTTTTGCATATCCGGTTAATCGCTCGGCAGCTTTATTCCAGAGGGTGATCACCCCATCGCGGTCCACATAATAAACGCCGTCAAAGAGATGGTCCAGAATTTCGTCGCATGGATTGTCGGTCATGATAAATGGCTTACCTGCACGCAATAAGATTTTTCCGTTGAGCATTATACTAAATGTTATAACATTTTGCATGGAGAATTGAGGAACTCTAATTTTCCGGGTGCATTGTGTACTGTGCAACACACCCGGAAAAATAATGCAGGCCGGCTTGATTTTTTTTCGGCGTTGCGATGCCGGATTCAGCCCTTTACATAGGATAATTTTTCGGCAATTAAATCCCCTTCCAGCCGATAAAGATCCACCCCGCGAATATGGCCGGGGCGGCCTTCCAGATCGACCCAGCGATAGGTCCAGCGCATGATACAGCGATCGCCGCAGGCAAAGATTTCTTCGATTTCAATTGCGGCGTGGCGTGAATCTTTAAAAAATTGCTCCCAGAAGGCGCGAATGCTGACCAGACCCACATAACGCTCGCCGTCAGGCGACGGGGAAGTATTTTCGAAGATACAGTCCGGGGTTATCTGGCGCAGCATTCCCGCCAGGTCGCGGGCATTGAGCGCGTCGTTGAACTGCACAACGACCCGAATGGCGTGGGGGTTATCCGTTTTCATCGGTGGGTTTTTGTTCCTCCAGAACACTCGGCGGGGCGGGCGGCTGTATGCGGGTCTTGAAGAGGGCTCCTCCGGCAAGACCGCCTATGGCCCCGAAGATGATGTTGGTGACCACCCCCAGCAAGTTAAAAATAATTTGCATGGGTCCGCTGGGCAGCGCGGCGAGATCGCCTCTGGCCTCGGGCGGCACAAACCGCTCGTAGCTCTCCAGCAGCGCCGCCGACCCGGCCAGGCCGACAAAACTCAGGGCAAAGCCGAAAATTCCGGCCACCAACCCGGCCAGTGTGCCAATGATGACCCCCTGACCCAGGGTCACTGTTCCGGTCAGGCGTTTATAGAGCCACACAGCCAGAAGCGCTCCACCCCAAAAACCGGCGCACAACAGACAGTTGACCAGGTTCAGGAAGGGTACGTTCGACAGGAGGGTGCTGGCAGCTCCGCCAGCCAGACAGGCAATTAATAAGTTCTTGGTATTCATGGATGGGATCCTTTCCCGGGTTTTGAGACCCGTTGAAACAGAGCGGGAAACCACCATTAAAAATAGGGAGACGTTTCGGAGTTGTCCAGAGGACCATCTCCAATTATCTATCTCATTGTATTTCGAATTTTAATTGAGTCAATTGGATATTTGCGCCAGATCAATTATTTGCTGGCTGGCGCGGGTTTCGTCATGAAAGGGAAGGCAATGCCTGAGTTAGCATTTTTGAAATTCGCTTCAACTTGACGCATGTCTTTTCTATTGGTAGGATTGTTATCATAGCCGTATGGTTTTGTGTCAATTTGGAGAAGAAGCGTTGCACAGGTTATGGATCTGGTTAACCGGGGTAATCGTTCTAATCGCCGTGATTTTTGGCGTGATTTGCGGCCCGGTTGGTGCTGCCGCACCAGAAGCGAAACGCGCCCCTACCGTAGCCGTGACGCCGCCCCTGACGGCCACACCCTGCAGTGGCCCGAGTCCCACCGTCATCGGGTTTCCGACCCACCCGGCCACCATTGCAGTAACACCGCTGCATACTGAGGTGGCCCCGATCTTGCAGCCAACCGGTACGCAAATTCTGGCGTCGGCGCTGCCTGCGAGAACCAGCACAAAAATCATCTCGACGCCTGTACCAACCCGACCACAGATTACGCCGACGCGACGATCCACCTATGCCATTGTGGTTCCGCAATCATCCGATACTGATCTTTTGGAGCGTTTATCGTGGCTGTCTGCTTTTCAGGTTCTGGCGGTCATTGTGGTGCTGGTGGTGCTGGTGGTGGGGTCGGCGCAGATGATTCTGCGTTTGATCCAGACCCGGCCGGTGAAGCGCAGCAGCGGTGTGACCCGCAAACCCGTCGAAGCAATTGTTCAACCGTCTCAGGGGGCAGCGGATGAGCAGCAGAAAATCAATGGTCTGAGTGAGGATTAGATGAGTTCTTTTGTACCGATAGCAGAGAATGAAGCAAATTCCGGCGACTTGTTTACGGGAAATGATCTGAAAAGATATATCGATCTTCTCTGGCGGCGGGCGTGGATTATTGCCCTGGCTGCGGTTCTGGCCGGAGCAGCGGCATTTGTTTACAGTCGTTATTTTATTATTCCGATTTACGAAGCCAACACCACGTTGTTGATTAATGAAGCCGCTGCATCTCAGGGAACCGATTACAACTCGGTGTTGACCAGTGAACGCCTGGCCCGCACTTATACTGAAATGCTCACCCAGCGGCCTGTGCTCGAAGAGACCATTGCCCAGCTTGAAATGAACATGATCCCTGAAGATTTGCAGAAGGTCATTTCGGTGCAACTGCTGCGCGATACACAGCTAATTCAGGTCAGTGTATCCGATCAAAACCCGTTGAACGCTGCGACAATTGCCAATACCCTGGTGACTGTGTTCATCCGGCAAAATTTTGATCGTCAGGCCGAACGGTTTGCTGCCTCACGCGACAGTCTGGAAAATCAATTGCGCCAGATCGAGCAGCAAATCAACCAGACGGATGAAGCCCTCACCCGGCTGCGCGACCGGCCCGATCAGCAGGTGGAACTGGAACGGCTGCAAACGGCCCTCAACCAGTATCGCCAGACGTATGCCAGTCTGCTGCAAAGCTTTGAAGAAGTGCGTATTACCGAAGCCCAGTCCACATCGACCATTTCACAGGTGGAGCAGGCGATTCCAGAAATGACGCCTGTTCGCCCACAAACCACGAAAAACACTCTTCTGGCGGCTGTTCTGGGCGCGCTGCTGGCAACAGGGGTGATCTTCCTGATTGATGCGCTGGATACCTCGCTGAAATCATCTGACGATTTGCAGCGGATCGGCTTGACGACGCTGGGTTTTGTCGGGCGTTACATTAACAGCGGAACCCCGATCACGGTTGAGCAGCCGCGCTCGCCAACGGCTGAATCTTTTCGGTCTTTGCGGACCAATTTGCAATATTCCAATATCGATGCGCCGACCAACAGCCTGCTGGTGAGCAGCGCCATTCCCGGTGAGGGAAAAACCACCGTTGCGACCAACCTGGCGGTGGTGATTGCACAGAGCGGTCTGCGGGTGGCGTTGATCGATGCCGATTTGCACCGCCCGGCGGTGCACAAGCGTTTTGGCGCCAATAACAATTATGGGCTTTCGACACTGTTTGTTCAGGCCGAGCCAGATCTGCAGGCGGTGCTCAAGCCGACTGCCGTGAATGGCCTGTCTTTGTTAACCACCGGCCCCTTACCCCCCAACCCTTCCGAACTGCTGGGTTCAGAAAAAATGAATGTCATTCTGAAAAAACTGGCCGGTATGGTGGATTATATTATCATTGACTCGCCGCCGACCACGGTGGTGACCGATGCGATGATCCTTTCAAAGAAAGTGGATGGCGTTTTGCTGGTGGCGCGCCCTGGCAAAACCCCGGTGATCGTGCTGCGCCGCGCGGTTGAAGAATTGTTCCGCGTGGGGGCCAAAATTTTTGGTGTGGTGCTTAATGATGCCGATCAAAAGGGCGCCCGGTATGGGTATCACGAAGGATATTATTATTATAAACGCCGCTATTATGCCTATGGCCTGAACCCCGACGGAGAGAAAAGCCGGCCGGTTACTCAACCGAAAGGCGAAAAGAAGACCGCCATGGTGGATCGGCGCACATCTCCGCGCGGATAACTCGGATCATTTTGTGTGGATCAAGCAACACTGAAGATTTTGAACCAATTGTTTGAAGCTGGAAATGACGACGATTAAAGATTCTCCCCTGGTACTTGTTGTCTGTACGGCAAATATCTGCCGCAGCCCCATGGCTGCGGCATTGCTGCGCCAGCAGCTTGACCGGGTGGGCGAGCGCGGCAAAGATGTGCGGGTGGAATCGGCGGGCACCTGGGGGATTGATGATGCACCCGCGGCGTCGAACGCCCGACAAGTGATGCTAAACCGCGGAATTTCACTGGAAGACCACCGTTCCAGACACCTGACCCGTAAGATGGTTTATCAGGCGGCATTAATCTTGACCATGGAGGCCAGCCAAAAAGAAGCCTTGCAGATTGAATTTCCGGCTGCCACGGCGCGGGTGTTGATGTTTAGTGAATTGTGCATGAAGACTGAAGACCTGGAAGATCCGGTGGATCGGGGTGAGGCGGCTTTTGAACGCTGCGCCGATCAGCTTGAGACATGGATTCTGTGTGGAATGGACAGGCTTCTGGAAGTGTTGGGTCGGGGGGCAAACCCAAAACGTTCACTGTCCTATTTTTTGGATGCAGAAACTGAGGATTGAAATAAATTAGCCTCCTTCTGGTACAATGATTATCAAGGAGGTGAACAATGTCCGTTCGTCCTCAACCCCCTGGTGTTTTTGATGACAACCCGGAACAGCCTTTTGTGCTGTCAGATCAACCGGACAGGCAAAGTTATGCCCTGCCTGAGGTGGTGAATCGCATGATTGCGGGGGATGCAATTCAGGTGATGAAAAAACTTCCTTCGCAGTCGGTTGATCTTATTTTTATTGATCCGCCTTATTTTCTTCAACTTCCACCCAAAAAATTAACCCGCTGGAAAGTGGGTAATATTGTTGAAGGTGTGCATGATGAATGGGATCATTTTCCATCCAACGGCGCTTATGATGCGTTTCTGAACCAGGTGTTGAGCGAAGCCCAGCGGGTGATGAAGCCGAATGCGACCCTGTGGGCGATTGCAACGTATCATAATCTTTTTCGCCTTGGAAAAACGATGCAAGACCTGGGGTACTGGTTGTTAAATGATGTAGTGTGGATTAAACCCAACCCGATGCCAAACTGGCTGCGGGTGCGGTTTACCAATGCGACCGAGACGCTGATCTGGGCCGTGCGTGATCGACAGGCGCATGGGTACACGTTTGAAAAAAATATGGCGCGTGATTTTGGGGTGGGCAGTATTGGCGCGAATGTGTGGGTGATTCCTACCTGCACAGGCCGTGAACGCTTGCGCGATGCGTCACGGCGAAAAATTCACTCCACCCAGAAACCGTTGGAGCTGTTGCGCCGGGTGATTTTGTGTTCTTCACATGAGGGGGATGTTGTGCTGGACCCGCTGGCGGGGGTGGGCACCACGGGCTTTGCCGCTCGGATGTTAAACCGCCGGTTTATCATGGTGGAGGCAAACCCTGGGTATGTGCAGGCTGCCGCCGAGCGTTTTGCCAGCGCCGAGAGCGTGGCCGCGCAAATGCCCGAAAAACGCCTGAGACGCTATCTGACCTATTTAAAACTAAAATAAGCGGGGTTGTTATGAAACCCAGCGGATGCTGCCGCTGAACGTGGTATCGTACCCGCCCAGCGCCAGAATGGATTGCCGGGCCGGGGAGGATTGCAACCAGGCGATTAGCTGTTGAAATTGCGGCAGATAAAACGATTCGGCCGGGACCACCAGGTCATACTGTTCACGGGCCAGGAAGATAAAATCCAACCCAAAGGCAAGCGCAAGCGATTCGAGCCCCAGGCCAACGGTGGCCTGCTCTTCTGCGATGGCGCGGGCAATTTCGGAGTGTGTGTGCGCTTCCTTTGCGTAGCCGTTGATCGCAGACGGTAAAATGCCCAGTTCTTTCAGCCGGGCGTCAAACCATACGCGGGTGCCGGACCCCGATTGACGGTTGATATATTGAATGTCGGGCTGGGTCAGATCATGCAGGCTGTGAACTTTAGCGCGATTTTCAGGGCGCAGCAATAAGCCAAGCCGCCGGTGACACAATGTGATCAGAGCGATTTTGCGGCCGGGCAAGAGCCTTTGGACAAAGGGGGCGTTATATTCCCGGGTGGCTTCATCCCACAGATGAATGCCCGCGAAATCTGCGCGGCCTTCCACCATTGCAATCAAACCTCCCAGGCTGCCAGTAAAGTTAACATGCAGTTCTGTACCGGGAATGATTTCTTGAATATGATCTGCAATGAGCGTAATGACAGGGTCATGGCTGCCAGAAAAATTCAGATCGATTTTGGGGGGAGAAAACGGGGTGTTATCTGCAACACGCCAGCGGTCTGTTGCCATTGTAAAGGCCTGGGCAATTTCTTCGAGCGAATAACCTGCGCTGAGCGCTTCGAGCAAAAACGTTTCAGCGCGGTTAACCAGGGTGGCGCGGCGCAAAGGGGTATTGCTGATTTCGGTTGTCTGTCCTTGAACCTGCGTACCCTGCCCGGCGCGGCTAATCACCAGGCCCTGCTTGGCCAATTCGTGATAGGCTCTTTGAACCGTTCCGGGTGTGCAGTGGAATGTTTCGGTGAGCTGGCGCACTGGCGGTAAACGATCACCGGGTTTTCGTTCGCCACGCAGTATCTGTTGTCGAATTGACTCGGCAATCTGGATATAGAGGGGTTCTTCCACGGGAGGCCTCTTTTCCGAAGGATATGCTAAGTATAGCGGTTGAGAGGAAATACGACAATGAAATAAGAATGTCAAAACAAATCTGACGATTGTCCTACGGAAAGTATGCGATGGGTTGACATGAAAATGACTGGGCGTTAAACTGCATGTACCCATTCCTTTTTCGCGGAGCATTCGATGTCGTACCGTATTTATCGGTTAATTCGACCGGTCATGTTTTTTGTGCTAATTATTTTATTGTCTTCTGCCTGCCGCCCAGATCTTCCCACCCAACCACCGGCGCCTGTGCCCATTCGTGAAGCTGTGGTTGCCCCGGGAACGGTGCTGGTGCTAACCAGACCGGACGGCAGTCGTTTTTCTTTTACTCGTGATGATATTCAAAATCTGCAAATTTCTGAATGTACAATCAATGGCGAGAATTTTAAGGGACCTCATCTCTTCACTATTTTGCAATCTGCGGGTGTGGACGATTTTTCGCGGTTAATTATTAATGGCAAAGAAGGCTCTACAAAAATTGAAAAAGAAAAAATCTACGACACCATGATTTTGGATACCTATACCCGCCGCGGGGTTTTGCGATTTGTGACGGATACCCTGCCGGTGGAGTACTGGTTGTCGGATGTGAGCTTGATTGAGGTGGAATAGCCTTACAGCAGGGTATGCCCCGGATCACTCAAAAATCGTTTTTGATAACGGATTAAAAGCAGCATCACGCCAAACTGGGTCAGGGCATAAATAATCGTAAAAAATTGCAGAAAATAAAATAACAGTAGATCTACCACTGTGATGGCAACCAGGAGCGTGAAAAACCCGATCGCGACTCCCTGTTTTTCTTTGCCCCACACCACTGCGCCGGCGGCTGCAAATAACAATATTCCAATAAGCCCTTCCAACCCGACCCGGATCTGAAGGAGCACAATACCCGGCGACCCGGTCACCGCGCCACTGAGAAAAAGATCGGTGAGCAGCAATTCGAGCGCCTTTAAATCTTTGACAGCCGAAAAAATGGTCACCGGGTACCGCACAGCCCAGACGGCCAGCCCGATCAGAGCGCCGATGAGGGCAGCGCGCAAGCGGGTTCGGGTAAACCAGCGCTCTTCTTGGTGGTGCACCCAGGCTTGAATTTTTTGCAGGAAAGTTTTCCGGTGTGGCACCAGAATGAAGCGATCTTGATGGATATATTTTCGCAGTGAAGTGGCGAGTTCGGCCAGAACCGGATCGTCTTTTGCACTGGCGATATGGTCCAATCTTTGAAGGATCAGCCCCAGTTCTTCTTCGGACAGATCGTGATCTATGACCTCCTCGAGATCTTGCAGGGTGTAATAAAAATAGGTGCGCGAGTCGGCGCGCTGGTTCTTGCGGATGAGGAGATAGATCATGACCGTGAGCAGGAACACCGTATAGATGATCGGCGCAGCGGGGCGAAAAAAGTAGTCATTGGTGCGGGTGATGAATTTGCCCACCTCGTCGATAAACAACCCGACGCCCACCCCGGCCAGAAGCGCTGAAAGATTAAACGCCCACCGGTTGGCATAGAGTAGGGGGATCATTGCCGCAGTAAACAGAATTAGCCCACCCCACAAAACATGGGCAATGTGCAATTCTGCATTGCCAAGCTGCGGATAACCGGTGAGAAATAAAAATAACCTTGTCAGCGTTACCGAGGTGGCAAAGCTGAACAAGGTTATCAGTAGATAGACTTCTGCGTGCTGCCGCCGGATGGCCGTCCGATTTGCATTTTTTGTTTCTGACATTTCATCCTCAACTATGGATCACTTAATGACCCTATACGTAAAACCTCAGCCGGCCGGTGCAGTGCAGGTTGCTTTTAGAGTTTGGGTAGGATGATGGTTTGCTGGTTCTGATATTTCCCTTTTTTGTCTGCGTACGAGATGTTACATTCTTCATCCGCTTCAAAGAACAACACCTGGGCAATGCCCTCGTTGGCATAAATTTTTGCCGGCAGGGGGGTTGTGTTTGAAATTTCCAGGGTGACGTAACCCTCCCACTCGGGCTCAAAAGGGGTGACGTTGACAATGATGCCACAGCGGGCGTAAGTGCTTTTGCCCAGACAGATGGTTAAGACCTTGCGCGGAATACGAAAATACTCCACCGTGCGGGCCAGCGCAAATGAGTTGGGCGGGATGATACACACATCCCCTTCAAAATCGATCATCGAGCGCGGATCAAAATTTTTGGGGTCCACTGTGGCAGAATAGACATTGGTGAAAATCTTAAACTCACGCGCAACGCGAATATCATACCCGTAGGAAGAAACGCCGTAGGAGATGACCCCCTGACGAACCTGATTGTCGACGAAGGGTTCAATCATACCGTGTTCCGTCGCCATCTTCTTAATCCAATGATCTGGTTTAATGCCCATTTTTGATCTCCTTTGGCGTTTGAGGTTGTTGCGGATTGGTCCACCCACTGGCGGAAAAGATGATGTTTAATAAATTCTCGCGCTCTTCGGGCAGCATCGGCCGGGCACGGGCAATATCTTCAAATTCTATGGTCAGCCATTCCACCCCCAGATATTTTCCATCATAAAAAACATGACGGTCGATAAACGCCTGGCGAGTTTCTTCGCTTTCATAATACTGGTCAAAGAAAAGATTGCCAAGCCCGTAATGAAGAAATGCATCACGGTAAAATTCGGCTGCCTGGGGCTGGTGGGCCTGACTTCCGCTGACGATAACCGCCCCTGCGGCAGCCACCCGTTTAAAATCTTCCACCAGAATGGGGTGGGCATTATAGGAATAATATTCAAGATGTTGGAAAGTTACAATGGGCAAAACGCCCTCGCCGCGCAGTTTTTTGATCTCTTTTTCAAGATAATCAAAATCGCAATGGACTGCGCCAGGCCGCAGAGCGCTGGCGGCGGCATAGCCGGGTGGTTTGGCGTTGCACCCCAGAAACGCAAAGCGGTTCCCGTTGTGTTCAAGCAAAAGTGGTTTACGAGCGTCGGCTATGTCGTAACCCCCGCCATAATAGGGCAGATTATTTTGCCGGTATAAATCCAGCGTGTATAACACCGCTTCGTCGCCAAAATCTTGAAAATGATCGCCCGATAAATCGATGACATCGGCGCCGATGGCCTGCAGCAGGCCAAAGTATTTGGGTTTGCTGCAAAAGACAAGGTCTTTTTCGACCGGCGGTTGGGTGCAGCGCGGCGTGAAAGGCACCTCGTTATTGATGTGCAGGATATCGGCATCTTTCAGTTCGTGGATCAGATCGCGGGCCGGATATTCGACGCCGAGCACTTCCATCATTGCGGCAGTTCCGCGCACCAGGGCGGTGACCCCGGTGAGCATCACGGTGGAGAGTTTTTGCGGGTCGCGGTTGCTGGTTGGCAGAATGGTTTGTGGGGTGAGCGTGGAAGATGCCTTTTGCAGCAGATCGTTATTTTCGCTTAGTGTAATGGGCACGCTTAGCGGGTAACGCTCAAGATCGAATTCTTTGCGCAGCGGAGACTGCCCATCGACGCGAATGATTTTCCAGCGCGGTTGGATGGCCTCAAAAGGGATGAGTGCCCAGGTGACGTTTTTTGCCTGCCAGGCAGCAGTAATCATTTTATCGGCAGGAATGATCTGGACGGATTTTGCGGCCGGGTCTCCCCACCAGGCGGTGAAGACCGCCTGGGTGTTTTCATCAACCAGTAAATTTTGGGCCGGAAAATCGAGGCTCGGGCCGCTTTGCCAGAATTGGCGGAGCTGCGCAATGGTTATCTCATCGGTCACGGTTGGAAACGGCGCAGCAAGGGCATATACCCAGCGGCTGATGATGGCCGTATCTCCAACTGCGAGTTGCAGCGTGGCTTCTGCGGGGGCATCCACCTGCACGATCTCATCTGGGAGACTGATCTGCGCTGCGGCGCTTTGGGGCAGCGCCGGGGCGATATAGATCGTTAATGGGCCGGGCCGCGATGTGGGCTCGGCAACTAAATTTACCGGTGCGGCCGAGGGTTCGGGCTGCACTGCTGTTTGTGTCTGACAACCTGCCGAAACCAGGGCGCAGGCGAAAAAGACGACTACCGCTAGAATGTTACGACGCATGAATATCAATCGGGTAAGGGCAGGTTCCCGCGCTCCTTTAAAATGGAATGCATTTTTCGTTCGGTCTCAAGCGCTTTTTGCTCCACTTCAGCCAGGCGCGCCAACATGGTTATGACCTGCGGGTGCGTTTCCATCCCTAGGGTGTTAATGCGCACATTGAGGCCGGCGCCGGTCAAAGACGCGCGCGCAAGGGCGGCGGCGCTGCCGGCATCTGAAATGGCATTTAGATTCCCCCTGGAGGCAGCGACCAGCGCCAGTTCAAGCACGCTGACGGCTTTCTCGGCGACCGTTAACGGGACCTGGGCGGCCTGCAGGGTGGCGAGTTCAACCGCGGCGGCGCGAACCGCCAGATGTTCGGGGGTATCTTTGGGCAGCTTGGTGGCGGTCATCAGGGCATTGAACGCGGCTGCGTCCTGATCGATGGCGCGGGTCAGCCCGGCGCGCAGCGCTTCGGCCTGGTCTCGCAGGGCAGCCATTTCCAGCTCCACTTCGGCATATTTCTTTTTGCCGACAGTCAGGCGGGCCACCATTGCCACCAGCGCGGCGGCGGCTGCGCCCGAAAAAGCGGCTGCCGATCCTCCGCCCGGTGTGGCGGTTCCGGCGGCCAGATCTTCCAAAAATTCAGGCTGGGCGGCGCCTTCGGCCGGGGCGGTGCTGGCGGCGCCTTCGTACAGGCGGTTTTCCAGAATCTGGTTGCTTTCGAGGTCATCCAGTTGCAGATACCATTTGGAGGCGTTGATCAGCGCTTCCTGTGGGATCAGGCCAACCAGTTCACTGCGCTCAATGGCAACACCGTAATGGCTTGCTTCTCGCCGGATCATCTCTAACACGCGGGCAATTGGCGTCTGGCGGTAATTGGTCAGGTTCATCGAAACCTGGGCGCGCCCTTCGACCAGAACGCCCATTGCCTTTACAAAGCGCAGCCCGCCCGAAGAATGGCGGATGGTCTTGGCAATTTTTTGGGCGATGGCGACATCACTGGTGGTGAGATAGGCGTTGAAGGCAATTAATGGCTGGCGTGCGCCGATCACTGTTGCGCCGGCCGGGCCCAGTTCAGCCGGGCCAAAATCGGGTACGCGGCTGGGATTGGTTTTGACTTCTTCTTTCAATCCTTCGTACTGGCCCTTGCGGATATTCTCCAGGTTCTGCCGGTCGGGGCGGAGTGCGGCTTCTTCATAAAGATAAACGGGAATGTTCAATTCTTTGGCGACGCGGCCACCCAGGGCTTTAGCCATTTCGACACATTCGGTCATGGTGACATCTGAGATGGGCACAAAAGGTACGACATCAGTCGCTCCGATGCGCGGGTGTTCGCCGCTGTGCTGGTTCAGATCGATCAACTGGCTGGCGCGGGCGATGCCCTGGAAGGCGGCTTCTTGAACCGCCGCGGGCGAGCCAACAAAGGTAATGACCGTCCGGTTGTGATCCAGATCGGAGTGACGATCCAATACTTTAACACCAGCTACCGCGGCAATCGCCTGATAAATAGCGTCGACCACTTCGGGCCGGCGGGCTTCAGAGAAATTGGGGATGCATTCGACCAGAGAATTGGGCATGATTTACCTCTTTCAGGATCGGGATATTGCAATTATACTCATTAATGGTTCGATTTTAGAAAATAAATGCTGGCTAACTGCGTAAGGGAGAGAGACACGGATGTGTGGACGTTTCACCTTGACGCTTGGACCGGAAAACCTCGCCGAACAACTGCTTCTGGTTGGTATTCCAGCGGAGTATCAACCGCGGTATAACATCGCTCCCAGCCAACCGGTGATGGCGTTAACTGACCTTGCATCCCGCAGCCCCGTTTTTTTGCGCTGGGGCTTAATTCCTTCCTGGGCAAAAGACCCTTCCATTGCCAATCAATTGATCAATGCCCGCTCAGAGACAGTGTCTGAAAAGCCATCGTTTCGGGCTGCTTTTCAACGGCGGCGCTGTCTGGTGCCGGCCGACGGGTTTTATGAGTGGAAAAAAGGGACAGCCAAAAGCACCCCTTCACAACCCTATTATTTTTGCCAGAAAGACCGACAGGCCTTCTGGATTGCCGGGTTGTGGGAGATCTGGTCTGCCCCGGATGGTTCTGAGGTGCGCAGCGTGACCCTGATTACCACGCGGGCCAATGCGGTGGTTGCGCCGGTGCACGAACGGATGCCGGTGATGTTTGACCGCGAGCAGGGCGACAGGTGGCTTGGCGCAAATTCGCAGGGGCTTTTACAGGCGATGTTGCAACCATTTTCGGCTGATTTGATGTCTGCATACCCGGTTTCACGTGCTGTGAACATGCCGGGCATGGATACTCGTGAATTAATTACCCCGGTTTGAGGTAATAAGCATATGGCGGCAAGGATGATTCGATGACGAATGCCAGTGAAAACAGCCCGGTTCTTCCATCTGGTTTGGCCGGAAGCCCCGCGCCAAGCGGGCCGATTGTGGCCAGCCTGTCTCTGATTGGGCCGGATTATTGTATCGCCGGTTTTTCACGGCAGTTGGAGCAGGTGTTAGAGTATCCGGGCGAAATTGCTGCTGCAGAAAATTTCTCTCAGTTCTGTGAGAAAAGTGTGCTGGGGAAAATTTGGACGACCTGGCGTGAAGATCTGGAAAAGGCGGTTGCGAACGGCAAAAACCGCTGTATGCTGCGCTATGCAAGCGACGGGGGCGCGGCGGTTCTGGATGTTCAAATTCTTAGAATGACGACACAGGAACAGACACAGCTTCAGTTGATTTTCTCAAAGCGAAGAGGCGCTGCTGCCGATGAACGGTTTGAGCCGCGGGGAGATTTATACCGCGATTTATTCCAGATTTCGATTGGGCAGCGGCTGACGTTTTCGGAGAAGGTTGAGTTTTCGTTAAAATCACTGCTGGGGCAGTTGGGTTATGAATTTGGCTGGTTGGCGCAGGTGCAGCAGGGTATCTGGCGGCCCGATATTCAGTATTCGACAACCATGCTGCTGCCCGAAGAACTGCCCCTGCAAGAGACGTTTTGCGTTTATACGCTGCGCGAAAACCGGTTGATTGAGATCCCCGATACCAACCGTGCGCCGGGCGCGACACGGTTGATGCGCTCAATGCTGGGGGTGCAGGGATATGCCGGGATTCCTGTTTTTGTGGGTGGAAAACCCTGGGGGGTGTTGGGCTTTGGCAGTTTGCAGCCGCGGGTTGAAAGCCTGACGCCCAAAAAGCTTGAGATCATCCGCCTGACCGCGCAGTGGATTGGTTATGAAATGCAGCGCGACCTGGAGTTTTTGCAGATGCAGCAATTTACGCAAGAGACTGCCGCGCGCTGCCAGGATCTGGAAGAAGAAAACGAAGCCGCACTGCTGGATGTGCGTGAGAAGAACGAATTTCTGGCCACCATTAGCCATGAAATTCGAACCCCGTTGAATGCAGTGATTGGGATGTCGGAAATGCTGCTGACGGCCGGCCTGCCGCCCACTCAGCAAGAGTATCTGGATGTCATCCGCGATTCGAGCCAGGTGTTGTTGGCGATCATCAACGATGTGGTCGAATTTGCCTCCAATGAGAAATCTCATCTCACCCTGCACAATGAGGTATTCAACCTGTTGAACCTGGTTGAGGGCGCGGTGGATATGTTCATCTCACAGGCGCATGAAAAAGAGCTGGTGATGATGGAGTTTATCACACCCGAAATCCCCCGCCTGTTGGTGGGTGACCCCATTCGTCTGCGGCAGATTTTCATGAATCTGATCAGCAACGCGGTGCGGTTTACCGAAGTGGGCAAGATCACCATTCATGTGCGCCCCGAGAAGATCACCGACGACCGGGTGATGATTCGGGGCGAAGTGCGCGACACGGGGGTGGGCATTTCTTCGGGGGCGCGTAAAGCGTTGTTTCAAGGGGTGGTTAACCCGCCGCTTAATGAAAACAAAAAAACACTTGCGCTGGCCGATCTTGGTCTGAGCATCACCCGTCATCTGGTCGAACAGATGGACGGCGAGATTGGGGTTGAAAGCGCAGAATTGCAGGGATCGACCTTCTGGTTTACCGCCTGGCTGGGGATTGCGCCGGATGTGGAGACCGATGAGACCAAGCCGGTGGAAGATTTTGGGCATTTGAGCGGCCGGCGGGTGCTGGTGGTGGATGATAACCCGGAACATGTCGAATTTCTGGCGCTGTATCTGGAAAATACCGGGCTGCGGGTGGGGCGAGCCACCAGCGGCAATGATGCCATCCGGCAGTTGATTCTGGCTGCCAACAAGGGTAAGAGCTTTGATGCGGCGATCATCGATTTGCAAATGCCCGATCTGGATGGTTATATGCTGGCCGAGCGCATCAAGC
>CAZQLE010000075.1:0-16312 GCA_964593905.1 uncultured Anaerolineaceae bacterium
GCCAGCGAGCTGCGCATTTCATCCAGGCGTCCGCGGGCGGCCTGAGCCGAGAAGGTGGGCAGCGCGGCAATTGCGATGGACTGGGCAATGGCGGCCTGGGGCATGATCATGAGCGGGAAGGCGTAGTTAATGCCGGCCAGGCTGCCTTCGGGTTGCAGCGAGGCCAGGTACGTGTTTAACCAGAAGTTTAACTGCACCACGGCCACGCCCAGCAGGCGCGGCCCCATCAGACGGGCCACCTCGCGCAGCAAGGGGTTGTGCAGATCGAACCCCGCCCGGTAACGGCGGGCGGGCAGCCGAAACAGCCCGGGAAGCTGCAAGAGCAGATGCAGCCCGGCCCCGGCGACCACACCCCACCCCAGACCGCGAATTCCCAGTGTTGGCCCCAGCACCAGCGCGCCAAAGATCAGTCCAAGCTGGTACATGGCCGGGGTGAGGGCGGGCAACAAAAAGCGCTGGTGGGCGTTGAGAATGCCCATCACCAGCCCCGACAGGCCGAAAATAATCGCGGCGGGTAGTTGAATGCGCAGTAGTTCGGCGGTCAGGGCCTGTTTGGCAGGGTCAAAACCGGGGGCCAGAAAGGTACGCACGATCCAGGGGGCAAAAACGGCTGAAAGCGCCGCCAGCAGGGTTAAAATGAGGGTGATCAGGTTGGCTACCGAACTGGCCAGCCGCCAGGCTGCGGGTTGTTCGTCACGGGTGAGCAGGCCGGTGAAGGTGGGCACAAAGGCCGAAGCCAGCGCTCCGCCGGCCACCAGGTTGAAGATGATATCTGTAAAGCGGTTGGCCGCAAAAAAAGCGTCCACTTGGGCGCCGGCGCCAAAGGTGGCGCCGATCAGGCTTTTTGCCACCAGCCCGCATAATTGCGACACAACAAAAGCCCCGGCGACGATCAACGCCGAGCGGGCGATCTGGCGGTTTGCAGTTTGTACGGCAGCGGAGGGCATAGCAGGATTATATCATGGCCGCCTTTTGGCCCAAGGAGGATGGTTTTGGTTTGCTCTCTGTGAGGTCATTTCGGTCGTGTCATACTGCGCCTTTGGCGCACCCTACTGCAAACTCTCGCCGTTGCCGGCATGGGTGGAGATTCTGCCCACGCTGCGCACAGCGTGCAACCCAGGTGCGTTTCTGCTAGAATATCTTTGGATCACTTATCCCGAGGGGAGAAAGACGACCATGACTCAAACCAACACGGGTCTTCATCTGCCGGGCGGTTATCGTAACCGCGATTTACTGCCCAGACTGTCTCGTATTCGACAGGATACCCTGGGCTTTTTGCTGGACTGCGCGCGCGATTTTGGACCGGTGACTTATTTTGAAGCCGGGCGAACGCGTGCCTTTTTTGTCAACCACCCGGAGGGGATCAAACACATCCTGCAGGATAATGCCAAAAATTACAGCAAAAATACCATCCAGTATAACGCTCTGGCCACCATCACCGGCCGCGGTCTGCTGACCAGCGACGGATCGCTGTGGTTTCGCCAGCGCCGGTTGGAGCAGCCCGCCTTTGCCCGGCCGCGGCTGATGGCGCTGGACCGGGTGGTCATTCCGGCTGCCCGGTCGATGTTGGACCGTTGGGAGGCTGAGGCCCATCAGGGTGAACCGCTCGATATCGACGGTGAGATGATGCGCACCACCCTGGAGATTGTCGGGAAATCACTTTTCAGCATTGACCTGAGCGGCGCAGCGCATGAACTGACCGGTGCGGTGTTGACCACGCTGGATCACATTGTTCACCGCGCGCGCAATCCTTTCTACCCGCCCAACTGGGTGCCCACAGCGCGCAATTTGCGCTTTCGGGCGGCGTTAAAACGCCTGGACCGTCAGGTATACAGCCTGATGCACGACCGGCAGCGCGTAGACGATCTGGGCGAGGATCTGCTGGGGATGCTGCTGCGCGCGCGCGATGACGAAGGTCAGCCCATGAGCCCCCGCCAGGTGCGCGATGAGATCATCACCCTGCTGATCGCCGGGCATGAGACGGTTGCCAGCGCCCTGACCTGGACCTGGTATTTGCTGGCGCAAAATCCGTTGGTGCGTGAAAAACTGGTGAATGAGGTGCAAACGGTGTTGGGTGAGCGTGAGCCGGCCAGCGCCGATTTAGCCAGCCTGCCTTATACGGCGGCTGTTTTTGAAGAAACGCTGCGCCTGTACCCGCCGGCCTGGTTGATCACCCGCAGCGCACTGGAGCCGGATGTGGTCTGCGGTTTTGATATCCCGGCCGGGTCGCTGATCATTCTTAGCCCGTATGTGATCCAGCGCCAGGCGCAGTACTGGCCGGACCCCGAAGCGTTTCGACCTGAACGATTTTTGGCCGGGACCGATCAAGACCGTCCGCGTTATGCCTATATTCCCTTTGGGGGTGGGCCGCGGTTGTGCATTGGCTCGGGTTTTGCGGCTGTTGAAGCGCAGTTAATGATTGCAATGATTATCCGGCGCTTCCGTCTGGATCTGCTGCCCGATTATCCGGTGCAGGTGGATGCCCTGGTAACACTGCGCCCACACGGCGGGCTGCCCATGCGGGCGGTGCGGGCTGCTCAGGTGCGCAGCGAAGTTTGAAACTGCCGGCGGCGGGCGGCCCATTCGCTGAGCGCCAGCGCCGCCAGAACCACGACCCCGCCGATCAACAGGTTGGTGAGGTTAACTTGCTCGCCAAAGAAAACCAGCGAAACCACCACTGCCAGGGGGATTTTTAAGTCATTAAACACGGCCAGCGTAGCGGCATCCACTTTGCGTGCCCCGGTGTTCCAGAGGAAAAAACACAACCCGGAAGAAACGGCGCCCAGATACAGCAGCGTCCAGCCCTGCGCGCTACTTAACGACAGGCTCGACCAATCGGTCAGCAGGACAGAAACCAGCCCCGCGGCGGCGGCTCCGCCCAGATAGGGCAGGGCAAAAATCTGATGATCTTTAATTTCATCTTTCCCCATCAGCGTTTCCCGATACCAAACCTGGCCAAACGCAAAGCACAGATTGGAGACCTGCACGATCAGAAAACCGGTCAACAATGTGTTGGAAAGCTCGTCTCCGAATTTAACCAGCGCCGTGCCAAGCACAGCCAGAATGGCCGCAGCCAGCCCGATATGATTCCATCGCCGCTGCAGAAGGTCGTGGATCAGGGTTACATAGAGGGGGGTGAAAATGGTAAACAGGGCCACTTCAAAGGCTTTAAGGTACTGAAACGCAAGGGTATAAGCGATATACATGCCGCCGTATTGGATCGCCCCGATCACCAGAAGCCGCCCGGCGATATTTCGATCGAGGCCGCGCAGCTTCAAGAAAGGCAGAAAAACGATCAATGATATACCCAGCCTGGCGGCCGCCACAAAGTAAGGGTTGATATCTCCCAGATTATTTTTGACCAGGCCAAAAGAAAAGGCCCAGATTAAAGACACAATAAACAAATAGCCCATTTGGCACTCCACAAATTCATCCATCGACTGCCGGCGGATGAAGAAGCAGTTTTTGGACGAATGAAATTTATTTCACCGTGTGTAGATTATAACGAGTTCTTTTATGGGCGCAAAGTATATCGGTCAAATTTTATCCGATATTCATGCGGCCAATTACTGCATAAGAAAAACCCCGCGGGTGAGTTTTGGTTATGAAGTTTTTGAAAGCCGCAGAATTTGGCTGATATTCTCACTGCGATAACTTCGACAAAATCACTATAATATTAGATATGCTGTAACTGCTCTGGCTGCGGAGATTAAAAAACCCTGTATCTCAGCCTGGGCAATTTTTTGAGATGCCGAGCAGTATTGTGTGCTGTTGCAATAAGCGTGGGAAGATTATTCGTTCAGAACCGGTGGTTTATCTGAAATAAACCGGTAAATCTTTTAAATTTCATAAGCGGGGCGCCGATGATTGAAAAAGAAGGCAGTGACCGGACCTATTTGCGAGAAACAATCCACGTTTTGCATACCTGTCTGCATCTGGCCTGGGAAGAATACCCGGCTTTTTATCGCCCTGTGGCGGTGCAGTTGCGCATTTTGTTGTGCGATACCAACCGCCAACACGATGAACTGGTGGATATTTCTCTGGCGCCCAGGGTCTGGGAAGATTTGAGCCTGCCGGCGCTGGGCGCGCGCGGGGCCGATTCTACACTGCCGCCGCTGCCTCTGGACCAATGGCTGGAGCAGCCTTTGAACGCGTTGCAACCCCCGCTCACCATCCGTCAATTAATCCGGCGGGTGTGTGACCAGGATGGCGGGGCGCATGTGGATTTAAAATCACAGGCCGGGCTGCCAGAAAACCCGGAATATCGCGACTGGGTGCTGCGAATTGGGGGAATTGTCTACCGTGCGCTTGAAAAAAGATTGCACGATGAATCACGCCGCACGTTTAGCGGTGATTGTTTCGATTGATGTTTACTTTTTCGATCAACCGGTAGACCTCGGCCGGGTCAACTTTTCCGGGCTGCCAGGTTAAGGTGTTGGCGCTTGCGGCGGCCATGCTTAACTGAAAGCATTCCCGGTCTTTCAGCCCCTGCAGCAGTCCAACGATGCTTCCGGCGGTGAAGGCATCGCCGCAGCCGATGGTGTTGACCACTTCCAGTTTCAATGCTTCTGCCTGATAAAAATGATCTGCCGCCAGCATCACTGCACCCGATTGACCGCAGGTGATGATCACCTGAGCCGATCGCGATTGCGCTTGCAGTTCGCGCAGCGCCATGTGCAGCGAGTTTTCAGCGGATATCTCAAAACCCAGAAAATCTTCGGCCTCCTGCTGGTTCATTTTGAGCATGGTGGGCGCAGCGCGCAGGCCGTTTTTCAGCCCCGAGCCATAACTATCCAGCAGGGTTAACAGACCGCGCCGGTTGGCAGCCTGGATCATATCGAAAAATAAAGCGTCGGCGGCCGGGGCCGGAGAAGAACCGCACAGACAAACCATCTCCACCTGCGGCAGCAGCGTCTCGAAGGCGGCCCATACCGCGGCGGCATCTTCTTCTGTCCAGGGCTGCGATGGGGCAAATGTGGCGCGCCGTTCACCGTTGCGGGCCACCTGGGTGACGGCCAGACGGGTCTCGGTTGAAACCCAGACCGGGTGAGTGTTCAGCTTCTCTTGTTCCATCAGCCGCAGCAGCGCCTGGCCGTTTTCGCCCCCCAGCGGGTTTAGGGCAATCGCTGCCACGCCCAGATCGCCGAGAACACGGGCAACATTATTTCCTTTTCCGCCGACATAGCGATGCAACTCGCGCGCATCTGTGCGGTAATCGGTTTGAAATTGATCGATACGAAATGTCCAATCCAACACCGGGTTCAGGGTGATGCACAGGATCATGAAATTACCCGGCCGGGGCGCGCCCCGGTATGCTGCCCATTGGCGATGACCACCTCACCGTTAACCAGCACCCAGTCGATTCCCAGCGGATAACGGTGCGGGTCGGTGAAGGTGGCCTGGTCGGCCACGTGCTGCGGGTTAAACACCACCAGATCGGCGCAAAAGCCCGGTTTTAATAAGCCGCGATCACTTAACCGCAGGCGGCTGGCGGGCAGCCCGGTCATCTTGCGCACTGCCTCTTCCCACGAGAACAGACACTGTTCGCGGCAGTAATAGCCCAGCACGCGCGGAAAACTGCCGTAATTGCGCGGGTGGGGCTTGCCTTCGGAGAACGGCCCTTCAGCCGCGCGCCCGCCGGCATCGGTGCAAATGCTCACCCAGGGATCTTGCAGCCCGCGGGCTACATTATCGGGGTGCATCGAAAATTCAATGATATCCACCCGCAGGCGGCATTCGATCAGCATATCCATCACGGCATCCCAGGGCTGTTGGCGCCGTTCGGCGGCAATATCGGCCAGATGGCGGCCCTGATACGCGGGCTGATCGGGGCAGTCAGAAACATAAATTTGATCCCAGTCAATGCCGTTCACATCGATCACATCTGCCAGATCATGATGCAGCCTGGCGCGCACCGCGGGGTCTTTCAGGCGCGCCAACAGGGTCTCCAGTCCACCCACATGCACCCAGTCGGGGATGAGCGAGCTGAGCCCGGTGTTGGAGGCGTTGTAAGGGTACATATCGGCGGCCACGTCAATTCCGTCTTCCCGGGCGCGTTCCAGTTTTTCCAACGCGGTCTCCATCTTGTCCCAGTTCTTAACCCCCGAGGCTTTCAGGTGGCTGATCTCAACCCGAATTCCGGCTTCCTGCCCGATCCTCAGTGCCTCATCCAATGCTTCCAGCAGGGTATTGCCTTCGCCGCGGATGTGGCTGGTGTAAATGCCGCCCAGTTCGGCCGCGGTGCGGGCCAGCGCGATCAGCTCATCTGTTTTGGCGTAGACGCTGGGGGTGTAGATCAGCCCGGTGGAGAGACCGATTGCGCCCTGTTTCAGGGCGGTGCGCAGCTCTTGCTGCATCTCGGCCATCTGTGCTGCGGTCGGGGCGGCATCGGTCATTTGCATAATTTTGCGGCGCAGGGTGCCCTGGCCGATGAGCACCGCGGTGTTGACCGAAATGCCCTGTTCCTGCAGGCGGGCGGTATATTCGGCAAAACTCAACCAATCGACCTTGCGTTCGGGGTGACGGCGGTTTTCTTCGTTGGCTTCATCGCGCATCTCGGGTGAGAGCGGGGCATAACTATCGCCACAGTTGCCGGTTACTTCCAGGGTGATGCCCTGATGCACTTTGCTGTCGGCGGTGGGCAAAAAGGGCAGGATGGAGTCGGCGTGGGAATGAATATCGATGAAGCCGGGTGCGACCATTTTGCCGGTTGCATCCAGCTCCTGTGCAGCCTGTGCGCCCGACAGGTCATCCACGGCGATAATTTTCATCCCGCGCAGGCCAATATCCGCGCGGCGGCGGGGGCTGCCGGTTCCGTCCAGAATGATCCCATTGCGAATAATCAGATCAAACATCCTTATCCTCCCATTGCCTGGTCGAGGTCGACCAGCAGATCTTCAATATTTTCTATGCCGACCGAGAGCCTGACCAGCCCATCGGTGATGCCAACTTTTTGGCGTGCCTCTGCGGGCACGCTGTTATGTGTCATGCTGGCCGGATGTTCGATGAGGGTATCCACATTGCCCAGTGATACTGCCAGCGTGCATACCTTAATGCGGTCCATCATGCGTGCGCCCGCGGCAAGCCCGCCCTTCAATTCAAACGAGAGCATTCCGCCATAATGCAGCATCTGCTGCCGGGCCAGTGCGTGCTGCCGAAAGCTCTCCAAACCGGGGTAATTGACCTGGGCCACGGCCGGATGGTTTTCCAGAAAAGCCGCGATCTGAGCGGCATTCGCGCAGTGACGTTCCATGCGCAGCTCAAAGGTGCGCAGGCCAAGGTTGGTCAACCAGCTATCAAATGGGCTGGCCGAGCCGCCCAGCATTTCTTGCATGTGCAGCAGATCGCCCTTCACCCAGGCGGCATCACGCGCTGCCACAGCGCCGCCAATGGTGGTGCCGTGGCCGTTGAGATATTTGGTGGTGGAATGAAGGACGATATCGGCGCCCAGACTGAGCGGCCGCTGACAGTAGGGAGAGGCAAAGGTGTTATCCACCGCCAGTTTTGCCCCGGCGCGGTGGGCAATTTGGGCAATGGCTGCCAGATCAGAAAGCTGCATGGTGGGGTTGGCGGGGGTTTCAGCGTAGGCCAACACGGCACCAGGGTGGGCGGCAAAAGCATCTTCCCAGGCCTGCGGGTCGGTGCCGGGGACGAGCCGGGTTTGGATCTGGTAGCGCTGGGCGATTTGGGTCATAAAACCGTAGGTGGCGCTGTAAAGCGACTCCTGGGCCAGAATGGTCTGCCCGGCCGAGGCTGTTGCCAGCAGGGTGGTCAGCACGGCTGCCATGCCCGAGCTGAAGACCAGCCCGGCGGCAAAGTCTTCCAGCGGGCGGTCGGGTTCGGCCTGGC
Organism: uncultured Anaerolineaceae bacterium; assembly: GCA_964593905.1. Taxonomy (GTDB): domain Bacteria; phylum Chloroflexota; class Anaerolineae; order Anaerolineales; family Anaerolineaceae; genus CAZQLE01. The sequence goes on from CAZQLE010000075.1 coordinate 7,849, forward strand.
AAAAATCGTAGGCTTCGAGAGCGGCGATTTTTTCGGCCAACTGCTGCTGGTTGGGATTGTTGCAGCGGGTGTAAAAAAAACCGGACGTGCGGTCAGCAAACAGGTCGGCGCTTTGCGCTACGTTGTCAAAGTGAAACGTGGAGGTCTGATAAATGGGCGTGACGTGGGCATGTTGTTCACCGATATGTTCACTCTGGTGATTGACCAGCGTGCTGATACCCCGCCCTGAACGTGATTTCATATAAGTTTCTCCTTGCGGGAAGTAACTTCGATCATAAAATTGTAACGGCTGAGCCGTTTCGGGAAAATTACCCCAGCGGGGTAGTTATATAAAATTATATATCCAACCCCGGCGCTGCCGCCTTTCAAATTCGTGACAAAAATGGTAAGGGGCGTTTCGGTTTGATTCAGCAATTGATTTGTAAAGGCCGTTGGAGGACGCTCGTGCTACAATAAACCTGTGAACGGCAGAATGTCTTCCCGTTTTACCAGGTTTCTCTGGAATTTTCTTAAAACACTGCTGCCGGCTGCGCTGGCGTTAATTGGGTTGGCGGGTGGTCTATTGCCGCCTGCTCTGGTCTCGGCCGCAGCAGATTATCTGCCCGGCGCGATCATTCTGGGGCTGGCCGATGGTGTGGAGCCGGCCGATCTGACCCTGCCGCGCGGTGCTTCGTGGGGCCGCACCAGCGAGGGCATGCGCGCCCTGCACGCGGTGCGGGTTAGCGTGCCCGCCGGGCAGGAAAGCGCGTTCATCAAGGCTTTTGCCGCGCAAGAGGGGGTGTTGTTCGCCGAATTTAATTACCGGGTGCGGGCAGCGGCTGAACCGACCGACCCGCGCTATGGCGAACAATATGCTTTGCCTGCCATTCGCGCCCCGCAGGCCTGGGATATTGCCACAGGGTCTTCAGCGGTGGTGGTGGCCGTGCTAGATTCAGGCATTGACGCCAGCCATCCCGAATTTGCCGGACGGATCAGCGGCGGGTATGACTTTGTTCAGCGCGACAGTACCCCGCAGGATGGCTGCGGCCACGGCACGCATGTCAGCGGGATTATCGCCGCCAATGCCTCCAACGGGCAGGGCGTTGCCGGGGTGGACTGGGCGGCAAAGATCATGCCTGTGCGGGTGTTGGACGGGCAGTGCAGCGGTTCGGTGGATGCGCTGGCCGATGGGCTGGTGTATGCGGCCAACCGCGGCGCACGGGTGATTAACCTGAGCCTGGGCATGCCCGATAACCCGGCCGGCACCAACAGCCGCCTGCTGGGGCAGGCAGTCTATTATGCTTATTCACGCGGCGCGGCGCTCTTTGCCGCTGCGGGCAACCGCGGTTCTTCTGGTCTGGCTTTCATCCCCTACCCGGCGGCGTTTCCGTGGGTGATGGCGGTGGGGGCGACCAATGCCGCCAACCAGCGGGCCGATTTTTCGGTGACCGGCGCGCAGCTTGACCTGATGGCTCCTGGCGATGCGATCCTTTCGACCCTGCCGCACAGCGGCTCGTTTACCTACCAGCAAACCCATGGACTGGGCCATTCTTATGGCCTGCTCAGCGGCACGTCGATGGCAACGGCTTATGCTTCGGGCGCGGCGGCGCTGCTGGCCTCGCAGAGCCAGTTTAGCGGCCCGGCAGAAATTTATCAGGCCTTGCAGAATACGGCGCTGGATCTGGAGACAGCCGGGCTGGATGTGTTGACCGGTTATGGGCTGATTCAGTTGGATGGTGCGCTGGCATTTGACCCGAGCGTGGACCCGCCCCCCGCGGCGCCTGCCCCCACGGTGGAATATGACGTGTTGCAATCGCGCCACTGTGACAACCCCGAACTTCAATATCAGTGGGTCGATATCCCACATGATAATGCCCATCTGGCCGTGTTTCCTGCCCCCGATTATTACCAGTCGGTCAGCCTTCCGTTTGCGTTTAATTTTGGCGGGGTGGCCTATGAACAGGCAGTGATCAGCGAGAATGGCTATCTGGCTTTTGACCCTGTTTCGGTGCGCTATAACCAGCCGGTCAACTTCTTAATGCCTTTTCACAATGCGCCTGATATCGGCTTGGATGAAGTGCTGGCTCCTTTCTGGGATAATCTCGATTCGGTCAACACCGGTGTGGGCCAAAAAATCTATGCGGCGTTGGTTCCGGCACAGGAGACGACCCCGGCGCGCTATGTGGTGGAATGGTACCGCATGGCGGTGGTGGATTTTGTGTGGGTTGGCGGCGCAGAACGCAAAACCACTGTGGGCCAGGTGACTTTTCAGTTGATTTTGGAGCAGGGTACCAACCAGATCATCTACCAGTATCGCGAGCTTTCAGGTGCACGCGGCGACGGCTCGTCGGCCACGATCGGGTTGGAATACAACCAGGGTTATGACGGCATCCAGATTGCTTACAACCAGCGCGGCGCGGTGCAGGCCGAAACCGCGATCCATTTCTTCCCGCGTGAGGCGGGCAGCCCGGCGGCCAATACCCCCGGCTGCACCCACAGCGAAAGTGTGACCGATCCACAGGCGGTGGTCTGGGCCGATCCGTTTTGCCTGGACCTGAACGGTCTGCTGCCGGCCAACCCCACCCGGGTGACGATCACCCCCATGCGCCGGTTTGGCCCGGCGGCGGCCTGGAACACTTATCTCTCGATTAACCGGTTTGCCGAGATCACCCTCAACCCCAACCCGCGCCCGCCGCTGATTCCGGCCCCGCAGGTGTGTTATGCCTACACTGCCGCAGACGTGCTGGCGGCCGGCGGGCGCGCCCAGAATCTGTTTTTTGCCGTGTATGATGAAGATACGCGCAGTTGGGAACGGCTGGCGACCCGCGCTGATCTGGTGGCGGGGCGCATTTATGCGGATGCGCCGCATTTTTCGGTGTATGGTGTGTTTGCCCCGCGCCAACCCGAAGAACTGCCCGTGACCGGCGCAAATTTGGAGCCGTGAGTTTTGCGTGCTCCTTTGCAATCTTAAGCGAACCTTCTTTTTTGCAGTACTGATTGTATTGAAAACACCCCTGAAGACAGCCATCTTCAGGGGTGTTGTTTCATGAAATCTGGAAGGTCAGTTATTCAGAGGCGTAGGGGAAGTTCGGGTTATTGTGGCAGGTATTGACACTCATGCCCGGATCTCTGGCCCACAGCGGGGTGTCGCCGCGCACGGTGAGCACGTTCCACCATTCACCGCCCGAACCACAGGCGCCGTCGATCAGGCGCACCTGGCGCACCAGAATGCCTTTGGACCAGACCCGCACGACCGGGTAAGTAAACAGGTCATCGGCCGGGTTAAGGTAATTGGCCTGATCGTTATAGACCCCGCCGTGATCCTGGCTGTAATCGGTCACCCACAGGGCATAATCGATCTCTTCGCGGTTGCCTGTGGCCGCATAGGTGTATTTGGGCCGGTAGAGTGCGCCGGGGTTCAATGCGCCCAGCGCGGTGGTGAAGGTGCCGCCCGAAGCGCCCAGGGCGATGGTCATCCGTTCAGCGGGGTTCATCATCTGATTAAACTCGTCGATGCCAATCTCCATCCCGCCGTCGTGGGTATGCAGGGCATAAGGCTCAAAGTATTTCACCCCGGCAGTAGGCTGGCTGATGAACTTGCTGGCCGGCTGCAATGTGCCCGCCCCGCGATAGATGGTTTCAAGATCTGTGCGGGTGGTTCCCGTATAATAATCCAGCAATTTATTGTCGCCTTCCGGCCCGATAATGCCGCCCAGCATATCATCGGTTTCAGAGGCATCTTTCCCTGCCACGTTCTTTGGCAGCCAGAGGTACATATCCAGGTTGGGGCTGTTCACGCCGTCGGTGTAGGGGTTGATCCAATCCAGCACAAATTCAAGATTCGTGGCCGGGGCCAGGCTAATTGAGCTGTACACATCCTGCGGGGCCTGCCCGGCAGCAACGCTGAGGCCGGTGTTAAAGGTCTGTGCGCCGGTGGTGTAGCCCGCCTTATTGATCTTGAGCGAGTAGTTGTCGATTCCGGCCGGGAGGTTGATCAGCAGGGCGCGGGTATTTTTGCCGCTGGTCAGGGCGGTGTCGCGCAGGGTCAGCTTACCCGCAACGGTCTGGTAGGCTTGCACCGATGCCCCCGTGAGGGGCAGCCCGGTGGCGGCGTCTTTCACTTCCACCATCAGCGCGCCCAGGTTCATGGCTTTGGCCAGGTTGAGTGCCTTTGCACCGGAAGCCTGCATGTTCTGGCTTTCGGTCCACAGCAGCGGGGTGCTGCCCTCCCAACCGGGCCAGCAGAAGGGGGCCGGGATGAGGCCGCCGGTATCGGTGACGACGCCGTACTGGTAATCGGCCTGTGAGGCGGGGTTGTTCCATCCGGCAGCCGCGTTAAACGGTTCTGTGTCTTGATAACTGCCGGCTGTGGTGGTGTCGACTGCAAATTCCAGCTCGTCGCCGGTGGAAATTAATTTTCCCTTGACGATATTGGGCGGATTATCTATTGAAGCAAATTTAATAGTGTTCCAGACCCGAGCAGCCGCCCCGGAAACAAAGGCAGCGGCGGCCGAGGTGCCGCTCATTTCGGCGTACCCGGCCGGCACATCATTAAACTGGTTGAGGAAGAAGGGATAGTTGACCGGGGTGGTGGAATAGATGTTGGCGCCGGGGGCGACGATATCGACCCATTGGCCATAGTTGGAACCGGCCACGCCGCTGGTTGGGTCAAACAAGCCCCAGGCGCACTGGTCGCCGTCGTAATACTCATCGGGGCCGTCAGGAGAATCGTTGCCGTTGCGGTCGACCCACAGTCGCAGCGGCAGTCCCGTGGTTTCATCCACGGGCAGCGGGGCGCCGGTGGCGCCGACTGAAATAATTCTTCCATAAATTGCCGAGTCAGTAAATCCAACTGGAAGGCTTGCAAAACGGTTTGACCATGCTGCTGGATAAAAAGGAGTGGATTGACTGCTGTTACCCGAAGCTGCAACAATCAGTTTGGAGTAAAGATCACCCCGTGCACTCGTTGCATACCGCAATGCGCGATACATTAGAGGGTCATTGGCCGAGGTGCCAAAGCTCATGTTGATGACCTTGACCGTGGTGTTATTGGCGCAATAGATGATGCCTGAGGCCACGCTGAAGGTGGTGCCGATGGCGCGCTCGTTTAATACCTTAACGTTGATCACCTTGGCTTTGCTGACGCCGGCTGCCGAGGGCACGGCTGCGCCGGTGGCAGGGTCTTTGCCGGTGTTGTTCAATTTGGCCGAGATGATCCCGGCCAGGTGGGTGCCGTGACCATTGTCATCATCGGGTTTGGTGTCGCCATTCACAAAATCATAGCCGGCGGTGATCATACCGCTCAAATCGGGATGGGCGGCATCCACACCGCTATCCAGCAGACAGACGGCCGGGTTGGCGGTGGGGTTGCTCCACACCAGGTCGGCCGAAATTTTCTGCCAGCCCCAATTTGCGCCGCTGGTATATTCCAGCGGGAAGGTGGGGGTGGCCTGGCCCTTTACCTCGGTGCGCATGGCAGCCAGCTCTTCATTGGTAAAATAGGTGCTGCCCTGTGCGGTGGGAATGCTGAACCCCGCGACGGTCACCACGTCGCCCAGCAGCCCGCCATCTGTTTCGGGCGGGTAATATAGATAGTTCGGCTGCACCACTGCGGTCTGACCGCTGGCCGAAATTTGCTGCGCGGCGGCGTTCAGGTCGGTGCCCTCAGGGAAGCTGAACACGGCCAGATTGCTGAACTGGCGGGATACCATCGCTCCCACCCGGCCGGCCAGGGCATTGGCACGCGCGCCAAACTGGTTGGCCGGAATATTATCGCTGAAGCCAACGATTAATTCACCGGGTACATACGCTAATTGATCGTTCGCGCCCTGTGGCGCGGGGCTCTGCGCTGCCGCCGGTTGTGCAGCCGGAAAAAGCGCTGCCATCAAGAGGATGACAATTCCCAGGTTGCATAGCTTGCGAGTCGTATTCATAAAAACCTCCATGGATGGCTGCCGGCCGGGTTGTAAGCGGATGATGGACAAAAACTCTGTTGACAAAAAAGAATATCCGGGCGGCTGGCAACTCAAATTTGCTTTAAAACACCCCACCCTGTTTAGGGCAGGTTGATTTTACCGATCCTGGTCTGCTGATCCTGTTCGAGCCGGACAACCCGGGGTGCGCCCTGGTCATCTTTTACCAGCACGGCTTCGGTTGCTTCGGGACCCACCAGCAGCACATACGTTCCGGGCGGAACGGTTTTTAAAATAAAGGCGCCGTCTTTTTCCAATCGGGTGTGGGGGTGGCGTTCGGGGTCCAGCATGTACACCCCGTCGTGGTAAGGTGCGGCAAAGACCCATACTTCTGCTTCGGGCCACAGGTTTTCGGTCCCCAGAATCTGCCCGTGGATGCTGTTTGGTTCGTCTGGTATGTTGGCCGGGTTGACTGTCGCCGCCGGAGCGGGGTTGCAGGCGCCGATGAGAAAAGCCAGAATGAAAAGAGCAATCCAAAAGGCCGGGGGTGATTTTTGAGGGGAGCGCCGGGGTGAATTCATGGCCGTTTAGGGGTTGGAGATATAGGGCATGATAAACGGCACGCCGTTGTAATCGTCACCCAGAAGGTTGTAACCCGAGATATTCACTTCGCGTTGGACGCGCACCGTCACGATGAGGGGGATGTCACTTTCCAGCACGACAGCGCCGGTGAAGCCCGTGGCCTCTTCGGCAATGGCGCCCGCCGAGAGCGGGTCGAGATTGCGCCGCGCATAGGGCGCGAGCTGGCTGGCAGCCGGGTTTTCGACCGCCAGACTGCGCGAGATGACCGGGTCGCCGCCCGCCCGACCGTAGAAATGGGCGGTGATGGCTTTGGCTGCCGCCCCGGTGGGGTTGACGATGGTAAAGTAAGTGCGGTTGCCGCCGCTGCGCTTGGAAAATTCGACAAACGGCAGGGCCAGGTAATATTTGTTATGTCCGGGGCTGATCAGCCCGGATTCTGCCGCGCTGTAGTCTTCGGGCAGCCCCTGGGCGGTATAGGCGGTCGAAAGGCCGTTGTTGCCCTGCACGCGCACCACCCCGCCCAGCGGGATCTGGTTGGGTTGGCCGGCTTGATCGACCCCGCGGACAATTGCGGTCAGGCTTTTGCCTTTTAATGAACCCCAGGCGGGGTTAACCAGTTTATCGGCGGTGATTTGCGGGTCGCACGGGTCAAAGCGGGTTGCTTGTCCCGGTTCCAGCGCGGCCGCGGTTGGGTAGATCAATGGCTGGGTTAAAACGGGTGTGCCATCGGCCTGATAGTATTGGACTTGAATAAACGTGGGGGTGCTGCCGCGGGTGACGTTTTGAATGGCGAACAGACTGGTGTTTGCGCCTGTTCCGGTTGCGCAAACTGCTGTGGGAATGACCAGTTCGGCAAAGCCGTTGCCCACGGTTTCAAATGCGCGGGCCTGCACGCCGCCGCCTTGAATTTCTTTTACCGAGGCGACAATGCGCGGCAGGTCCAGCGTGCCGTCTGCGTAATACGCTATAATGCGCAGTGAACCTTCGATGAAGGTCGCCGAGGTGAGGTCACTGCGAAAATCGGCCGGGGTGAGGGTTTTGACCAGTGATCGCTTGGGGGCAATCTCGATATCTTCGGCCAGTTCAAAAACGGCCGTGTATTCGCCAAAGAATTCAACCTGTAGTTTAATGGCTTTTTCTTCCAGATTTTGCACCCCGATCTGGATCTCAAAGCCGGAATTTAATCGCACATAAGGGATAAAAACATCTCCTGAACCAAACTGGGAGATATTGACTGCGTTGTAGATGACCGGGCTGGCAGCCTGGCCGCCGGTTGGCTGCTGGATGTAGAGCGAGGCAATGGGCCCGCTGGTGCTGACAATGGCCGACCCGCGGAAATTGTTTTCGCGGGTGGCCTGATCGATATTGATCACGCCCGATGCATTCCGCCCAACCTCAACGCCTTCACCACGGATCATGGTGGTCTGGGAGGAGCCTGAAGTGCTGAGTTGTTCGCGCAGATAGGAGATGCCCAGGGTGGCGGTTTGTTGGCCGGGATTAAAATAGGCAATCATCGTTGCCCAACGCGGGTTGGCAGATTGGGCAGACACCGGCGCTGTCAATGATAAGAATAATGACACGAGGACGGCAGCGATGATGGCTTTTTTCATAAAAGATCTCCTTGCACAGCAGTAGCGGCGCTGACAGCGCCTACTTTCAGGATAGCCTTGAAGGTGGAGAGGGTCAATAACCCGGTTGGTCATTCTTAAGCAATTGTAAGGTGATTGGACAACAGGCGCGGCGAATTTAAAAGAGGCCAATTCTCTTGACAGGTCAGCGTTCTTCGGTATAATAACAAACGCATTCCTCGATAGCTCAATCGGCAGAGCGAGCGGCTGTTAACCGTTAGGTTCCTGGTTCGAGTCCAGGTCGAGGAGCAAGCTGACCACCCGCAAGGGTGGTCTTTTTTTTAGGTTTCTGGCCCCGCAGGGGGGTAGGTATTCGAGTCCAGGTCGAGGAGCAAGCAGACCACCCGCGCGGGTGGTCTGCTT
>CAZQLE010000076.1:0-15899 GCA_964593905.1 uncultured Anaerolineaceae bacterium
GGGAATACTCTTTGAGGATGCCGAACATGGCATAAAGGGTGGGTTCATCCCCACGTGCGTGGGGAATACAATTCATCTTCCCGGGTTTGGAGATGGACCGGAGGTTCATCCCCACGTGCGTGGGGAATACTTAGCGTCCGGTTTCGCTGGTGTGCTTGTGCTGGGTTCATCCCCACGTGCGTGGGGAATACCTCCTGCCAGTACTTCGCCGGGCGCATCAATGCGGTTCATCCCCACGTGCGTGGGGAATACAGTACGGGCATCCGCTGCTGGGAGGTACCCATAGGTTCATCCCCACGTGCGTGGGGAATACTCTATCTTTCCGGGCAGTCTTACCGGTCGGGCGGGTTCATCCCCACGTGCGTGGGGAATACGAAATCACACACGCGCTGGCGCTCCATACCGTAGGTTCATCCCCACGTGCGTGGGGAATACGGTTTTTGTATGTTCCGGCTGGCGCTGTTTCGGGGTTCATCCCCACGTGCGTGGGGAATACGCCATACCTCACCTCGCTTATTAGGTCGGATTAGGTTCATCCCCACGTGCGTGGGGAATACTGCGCCAGGAGATCAGCTTCCTGGCGCTCTTTTGGTTCATCCCCACGTGCGTGGGGAATACTTCTTTCCCAAATTAGTGAACGTCAAAAGCATAGGTTCATCCCCACGTGCGTGGGGAATACTGGTTACTGCCCCCCGCTGGATGGATTCCATTAGGTTCATCCCCACGTGCGTGGGGAATACGCCAAATTCTTTTGTGAGTTCAGCCAGAATAACCGGTTCATCCCCACGTGCGTGGGGAATACCCATAGACAAAGCCCAAAACCGTGCTGCTGTCCGGTTCATCCCCACGTGCGTGGGGAATACTTCCATCTTTTTGTTGCCGTCACCGTAATCCACGGTTCATCCCCACGTGCGTGGGGAATACGTTCGAAGAAGGTGACGGTCTTGACCAGTACACGGTTCATCCCCACGTGCGTGGGGAATACAAGGCTGCAAATGTTTTGTGTGTGGTTACAAGGGGTTCATCCCCACGTGCGTGGGGAATACAGGGCACTTTTATGATGCAGAACGGGCAGGCAGGGTTCATCCCCACGTGCGTGGGGAATACGAGGACACCCCAGAACCGCCCAGGATTGGCCCAAGGTTCATCCCCACGTGCGTGGGGAATACGGCGGGGTGCGCTCTCTTACGCGTCCAAATATAGGTTCATCCCCACGTGCGTGGGGAATACGCTGGCGCGGTCAAGAAATCCATCTCGGGTTTGGGTTCATCCCCACGTGCGTGGGGAATACGCGGCCGGATCTACTTGAAATACGTCGGCGAAAGGTTCATCCCCACGTGCGTGGGGAATACGAAAGCACGCGGAACGCCAAAATCGGCCACAGCGGTTCATCCCCACGTGCGTGGGGAATACATCTTGCCAGCGACAGCGGCCATTGCCAAATCAGGTTCATCCCCACGTGCGTGGGGAATACGTTAGTTGTCTGTTCTGGCATCTCGCCTAATCCGGTTCATCCCCACGTGCGTGGGGAATACGAATTGCCCGCGCCGCGTTCCGATAACCGGTAAGGTTCATCCCCACGTGCGTGGGGAATACTATAACGAGTGGCCGCCGCATATAAAAGGCGACGGTTCATCCCCACGTGCGTGGGGAATACTCCACCTCGCACGGCTCAATCAATCCTTGCAGGGGTTCATCCCCACGTGCGTGGGGAATACTCTTCGTTAACAAAATTTTTAACGGCGCTTTGTCCGCCGTTTTTGTACTTCGTTCATTTCATCGGTCATTTCTTCGATTAATTCCACTCCTTCCCATTCTATCACACGTCGATTGTTGATTCCTTCCAAGCGCATATGAAATCCCTGTTCATTGTTTGCGGTCCAGGCCTGAAACACCCCGCCTGTATTTCGCCGTTGCAGACAATGGCTCCATAGCTGATCGCGGACCCGCGCCGAGACATCACCAATATATACACCGGTTTTGACTTCAATTAGCCACTGTGTAATTTCTCCCTGCAATGCCGGCGGCACTTTTTCAAACAGCATGATCATCATATTCAACCTCCGCCATTACTGGCGTCCACCAGGGTTGGATGGGAATTTCACCCCCATCTGCTTCGGGATCGGGTTCCTTAAGTTGCAGCAGCCGGTCAATATCTGGCAAAATCTTTTCCAGCAGCTTTTCTTCGCGAATTCGCTCGCGACAGGTCTGGCGCGCTCGTTTTTCCACCTCAAATTCGGTCTCTGCCGCTATTTGAAACGCCACCGGTACAGTCAGGCGGGTTTTATACAGATCGGCAATGTCGTAGACAAACGCCAGGTGCCAACCGGTATGCAAAAACCCCAGCGCCGGTGAATATCCACCTGAGACAATTGCAGCATGACAGAGGCCATGCAAGATTGCATTTGCGGCCGACAGCGCGCGATTAACCGGGTCGGCTTCATTCCAATTGGAGCGGTTATAACTGCGCCCCTGCCACTCGACCCCGTACTTCTTGCTTGCCTCGGCATAGGCAGTACGCACCCGCACCCCTTCCATTCCACGAATCTGGTCAATTGTCAGGTCAGGGTCAAGATCGGCGCCAAATCGCATGGCATACATGCGCAACACCACTTCTTGACGCAAACGAGGGTCCGATACAAGCTCAGCCTGGTGCAGCATATGTCGCGCGCGGTGTGTTTCGCCCATTCCCTGGGCATAATAATGACAGCCGTCTTCGCCACACCACACCAGGCTGACCCCGTTTTCGGTCAATAATGAAACAGCTGCATGGGTTATGGAAGTTCCGGGACCCAGTAGAATTACGCATAAATTTGCCACCGGCACAGAGGTCCGCCCGGTTTCCTGTAAAACCAGTACTGCGCTGTCTTTGCGCTCCAATACGGCATGTTCGATATACAAATAGCTTAAGCTGTCGCGTAATTTGGGCAGCATATGATAATTTTTTTGCATATTTCCCCCGTGTTCTCTAAATTTTTGGCTTATGCTTAATATTCAATTATTAAGGTTCTGCCAGATCCTCACCCCGATCCATGGAAAACTTTCTGATCGGGGTGAGGTGAATGATCTCTCGGTGCTGTGCTCAGATGTGTGCCAGTGAGAGCAATCCGAAGCCAAAACCTTTGCCGCTGCCAATTCCACCACTCAACGCTTTGTGGAATAGCACAGCATCTTGCACTTCGAGCAGCCCGTCAAATTGGACACCCTGACAGTGGATGCGGTAGACTTGACCGGCTCCATCCGACTTCCAGCCTTCGGGTTGGGTTGTTTTGGTGGTTTGCGCCGACAGCACCCCAAAGCCATTTTGGGCTGCCTTACGGTTTAACCAGGCCAGTTGATCTTCTTCGCGCACCAGGCCCACCCGTTTGCCATCTGCTTTACCTTCTCCGGCAAAGTTGCCCTTAAGTCGTTTGGTCGGGTTGGCCGTTAATCGAAAGCGAAAAAGTTCGCCCACAACCGGTTCGATCTCAAAGGGCTTTACGGCCGGCGGACGCAATAAACAACTGCGCGCTTCCAGCCTGGCCCAGTCTGGCCGCTGAAACGATTGCACCAGTATCGCGGCTGCCAGATTGCCCAGACCCAGTTCAACACGATATAACACCCGCTCTTCGGCAGATAGCTTCTCGTGGAACCCACTCATGATGGTACGGTGAAGCTGGTAAGCGTCGCTGAGATCTCTTAATCCATCGCGTGAACGGGGATCGAAAACAAGCTGCGAAAGATACATCACAGCACCTCCCTGGAAAGGAACGCAGGAGCTGGCCAGAATTCTGTGGTGACCCGCCGGGTGGCAAAACGTCGTTCAGCAAAAGAAAGCGGCACATCCCCGCGCACCTGCTCACCCCGCTGGCTTTCAAGCACAACTCGCACGGTTGCCGGCGCCGAACCCTCACGCCAGCGCACCGTCCAGCCATAATCTTTCAACACGGCCTCCAGAGGTCGTTCGGGGTGCAGCCCATCTCGCAGAAGCACGGGCGCCGCCGGCGTAAAGGCTTTGCGCCCGAAAAACAGTGCCCATTTTGGGTTTTGCAGGGCTGCCTGAATCGTCTGCAGCAATGCCAGGTCGTCTCCGGCCAGCCCCACCAGAAAGGCTGCGCCGGCCAGGTAGTAGCGATTGGTTATGATGCTGTCGCGGGTTGCCTTGCCATTGGTATCGAGCACATCCTGCGCAATATGAAAATCGTTGCGCAAAATTCCTTCACGGTCCACACGCACTGCCATTTGCAGCGCGATCAGGTCTTCCAGGCTGGCTTCTCGCGGGCGGCCCAGCGCCGCGCAAATCAACCCGATCACCCCGCTTTTTGAAGGCTCCAGCCCGCTGTCACGCACGGTGTAGTTGCTTTGCACCCCCCACGATTGCAGTGGGGCATTCAAACGAAGCAGCAAAGTGTTCATGCGCTCACCCCTGCGCCAACTGCGCCAGCGTCTCCTCGATCCAGGCGTCCAAAGAATTTACCCGCGCGGGTTTTAATGCATCCAGTGCGTTTTCGCCGTCCAGTGCGGCCACGACCGGTTTGGGGGCATCGCCAAAGAAGTCGGCCAGTTTTTTCCAGTAGGCATCCAGCGCTGCCACCGAAGCGGTCACCAACCCGCGCTCACCGGGGTAGACCGGTTTTTCAAAGGCATTGGCCAGTGACCAGGCGCTGCCATCTGCCCGGACCACCGTCATATAGAAGGAGGGCGGGTTTTGAGCAGCATGGCTGTTTTGCTTTCCGGTGGGCACGGCATGGGCGCTGGCGCGCAGAAAAGCCTCCACGGTCTTGCGCGCCATGGCCACATCGCCACCCAGATTCTTCGTCAGCAAGTCGAAATCAATGCAGGCGTAACGATAGAAGCAGGCCGAGTTAAACCCGCCCATGCCCATCATGGCCGCCCCGGCTACTTCTTTGGGCTTCACATCATCTACCGCGGTGAAGAAATCCATATCCATATTGACCGCATGGGTTGAAATGGCGTGCGCCACCTGGCAGGCCGCATCCATATTGGTCTCCGGGCGATCGGCCAACATGCGGCCAAACAGGGCAATATCCGGCGCGCCGGGGCGGTTTTTGGTGGTTTTGGCAAAATCTTCGGCAAACTTCTTAATCTCAGCCGGGTCCGCCGTATCCTTTAATACTGCTGCGATCGCGTCCAGTTCAATCTGGCTTAAGAACAACAATACATTGGTTTGACCTTCATCCATCTTGGCTTTTTTGCTGGAATAATTTTTTGCAAATTCTTCGGCGCGATTTTTGGCGCTTTCGCCATCCAACCCGGCGGCTTTCAATCCATCGGTCAGTTTGCTACTCACCATGCGTGTGCGGTCGCTGGTGGGCACCCCGGTGGTGCGTGCAAAAATTGGGTCGAGCCGCAGGGCACGTTTGAAACACTGGCTTGAGATGCGCGCCCGGCGCACGCCGCCAAAATCACAGTCTTTGGGGTTGTTGGTGTCGTCACGGTTTAAATTGGACGGGGCAAAGTTCTGGATCAGATGCAGTTCAACGAACATGATATTTTCTCCTCAAGATGAAAATGGTTTTGTTTATGAATTGGTTGTTTCAACAGCTGGTGCTTTGGCATCGGTATTTTCAGGGCGTTCAAACCCCCAGAAACCATTGGCCCAGATGCGCTGAACGGTCTTTTCCGGGTTATTCCAGTGCAGCAGACCGCTGAACAATGCCGTCCAGTTGACTGAAATTTCTTCCTGTTGTTTTAGCATGGCGACTGCCTGACGCAAGGGCCCGGCCAAGTCGCTGAAGCGGGCGTTCAACAGCGCCGTAAAACGGCGTTCGGCTGCCTCATTATCCTGCCGCAGGCGGGCCGCCTGGGCCATGTGGTCGCCAAAATTGCCCTTATCGGTGTTGACCGGATGAAAGGCATACAGGGCGGCCACCAGGTAATAGACCGCTTCCCGCTCTGTGCCGCGGTCTTCATCGGGTACATAACGGGCGACAAAACGATACAGATTAAGATCACGTGCCGGGTCGCCGGTTAATCCGCGGCGCAACACAGCCAGCACATCCCGGTTGCGCTCCCCGTCCAACGCGGTCAGGTAGCGGATAAAAGCATATTGATCAGGCGTGAGGTGATTCTGCATTTGTTTCCTCTCTTTTTTCAGGGGGCAGCACTTTGGCTATGCCGTAAGATAGCATTCCACCGGCGCGTGTTGCGGCTTTGAGCGCATTTTTACCCGTGCCCAGGCCTTCGGCGGTCTGGGTTAAGGCTGCCCGCGCAGAAGATTTCAACGTATCGCGCCAGGCTTGCAGCGCGCCTTCAGGGTCCTGCGGCAGCCGGTTTAGGAATTGAAAGAAGGGCGCTTCCAGGCGGTTCCAGTACAGGCCTTCGGCATTCCAGTGGTCGATCAAGTTTTGAATATCTTTGGGGTCTGGCTTGCGCCCATTTTCATCATCATCGGCGTTGAAGGTCAGCGCCAGTTCGCCCAGTTCGTGCAGCGCGCCCCATAACTGACGGCGCAGGTCATCGGCATTGGCAATGGCTGTGTTCAGATAGGCAATGTGATTGGGTTTTTTCAACAGCGTATCATCGAAGGTGAACCCATCGCCGCGATAAAAGTACACTTTGGCTTTGCCCGGTTCGGTGCACATGCCATAAGCCCCCAGTTGCAGCCGGCGCTCGAGGGGACAACCCTCCAGATCGGTCAATTCTTTCACCCAGGTCAGGGCTTTCACCGGTTCGGCGCCCGGGTTGTTTACATCCAGCAGTGCACTGCTGTCACGCCACAGCGCCTTGCCTTCGCTAAAGCGCACCACTTTGAAGGTGATTTCCCCTTTTTTACCGGTGTCTTTGCGATAATGATGCATCGGGTTGCGCTGCTCGGCCACCAGGGTTAGCCCCGGCGCGGTGGTCACGCGCACCACGCGGGTTTGCCCGTCGCGCTCTTCAGGAATCAGCAAGATTCGCCGGTTGGGCCAGGTGAGATAATCGAGATAGCCCAGGGGGGTGTTGCGCCGGTCTTGATAGGGGTCATCCACCTCCCACACCGGCCGGTCACCCGGTTCACGCCAGGGCATGGGTTCGCTGCGGTTATAGCGCACCAGATTGAGCAGCAGGGTCTCAAACAGATTCTTGCCCTCAAGCAGAAAAACAATGGCCCGGCTGCACGGGGCGTCGTTATAGACCAACTTATGCTGGGGATGACATAACCCGGCCAGACCAAAAGCCTGGGTTGTCACCAGCATCCGTGCGGCCTCTGCCGGCGTTAATGTCAGCGGGGTATCATCCAGGGTATGGTCAAACAGGGTGAATGTGTCGCCGCCGCCCACACTTTGCAAAAGCGACTGCACTGGTTTTTCTTCCACCAGTGGGTGCCGTTGTTGAAAGAACGGGAACTTCTCGTCAAACAGATCGAATTTATGGCGCTGCGGGCCAAAATAGCGTTCCAGCGCAGCGCTGTCAAACTGTCCGGCTTCCCAAATTTCTGCCCAGGCGGCCGCATCTTTTGGCCCAAAAACCCGGTGCAGCAGCGCCAGCATCAACCGGATCAACGCCGCGGTGGTATGCGGCAGGGTGGCGCTCACCCGTTGGTAATGGTGAGCATTGACCAGCGCCTCGCGCAGTGACAGTTCGCGCGCCGTGCCGTCCCCATTGATGATGGGGATCCAATTTTGTTCGAGTAAATCAAAAGAATGTTTCATGTCAATTACCCTATCCCTCCTTTCTGAAAACACAAACGATACTTCAGTGAACAACAAAGAAACCGAAAGCAGCGTTTATTATTTTTCAATCACCAGCCCAAGCTTTTCATCCAGATAAAGCGTGAGTCCATTTTCCAGGGAACATCTTCCTTCCACAAATTTCGCCGGCTGCACCCGCCGCAGTTGCGGCGTTTTTTTCCAGGCTGCCACCGGTGATTGGTGCCAGAAGTACTTCACCACCTCCTGCTTGCTCACCGAGACCAACGATCGCAGCGCCTGTTTTAAGGTTTCGCCGTGCGGTTGCTGAGACAAATCAAACACCGCACCGCTATCCAACAGGGTTGGATGACCATCTTTCTCTACCAGACACAATAGCTGCACGGTAGGCAAAGAAGCGTTGCGGGTCAGGGCCGCCTGTTCCTGGGCGCTGTCTTCCTCGCGTAAGTAGGCGGCCTGTCCTCCCACCGCATTGGATTCGTTCACGTCGCCGATTAAGCGATTGTGCGCCGCGACCTGTTCACCCCCCTGGCGAAAATCCATTTTTGCCATCTGATTTTCGATTTGTGCCATTTGGTCGGCGCTGCAGCCCGGAACCGCCCCGGTGCTGTAGACCTGGTTTACCAGCTCATCTGAATCGCAGGGCAGGCACAAATGATCTTTTCCATGCAGCGTGAAATAGGTGCGCAGCAAGATCGCCGGGTGATATACAAACCCATCCACACCAAATGCTGGCACTTCACCGGCTTCATTGGCAGGTTCGAAAACCACACAGGTCGGCGGGGTCAAACGGGCCGGGCGCAGCGGAGGAAACCCGGCTGTGTCGTGTCGCTGTAAACGGCCAATTCGTTGAATGAGATAGTCCACCGGCGCGAGATCGGTGATCAATAGATCAAAATCCAGATCCAGGCTTTGCTCAATGATCTGCGTGGCCACCACAATTCCCCGCCGGGGGGATTTCGCATGTTCTTCCAGCTTTCCGAAATTTGCCAGAATGACCCGCTCTTTTTTCTCTCGCCAGCAGTAAGGCATGCGCGCGTGCAGCAGATGTAGATCTTCATCAGATACGATCTCTGCCTTTTGCAGCGCGGCAAACATCTGCTGCGCCCTATCCACCGTGTTGCACACCACCGCCACGCAGCCGCCATCTGCCAACTTTTCCTTTAGCAGGGCCACCAATTGGGTCTCATCGGTCGGGTGTTCATCAATCGATCCAGTTGCGGCCGGTTGCCTGTCGCGCGTGATCCGTTCCAGGCGCACTTCGCGATCTGGAAATTCTCCCAGTGAAAGCGCCCGTTGCGATGCTCCATCGTTGATGCTGATCCGTGGATAGGGGGCTGAGAGGTCAGCGATCACTGCCTCGGGATGATAGGCTGTCAGCAGTTTGTGACGGGTAATTTCGGGCAGTGTGGCTGAGAGCAGGATCACCGGGCAGCCCATGGCCTGCAACCAGCCCAGTAGCCGCTCAAACAATTCCAACATATACACGTCATAGGCGTGGACTTCATCAAACACCACCACTTTGCGGTGTAGCCCAAACAAACGCAAAAAGCTGTGTTTGGCCCGCAGCACGCCCAAGAAAGTCTGATCCACCGTGCCCACCCCAAAGGGGGCCAGCAGAGTACGTTTGCGCGGGGCGAACCAATCCTGCGCATTTACCCCGCCCTCCACTTGGGAATCTTCATCTTCAATGGCCGCCAGACGCAGCTTTTGATATTCTTCATTCAGCAGGGCTGCACCATGTGCCAGTCTGGGCATCACCCGCTGGCCGGTATAGCGCGCTGCAAGAAATTTGCGGGTGCGCTCATGCATCTGGTTGCTGGTGGCCTGGGTGGGCATGGCAATGTAACAACCGCGCAGTTTACCGTTTTGAATGGCCCGGTCGACAGCCATCAGCGCTGCCTCTGTTTTACCGCAGCCGGTAGGCGCTTCGATGATCGCCAAAAACGGCCCGTTGATTTCTGCCAACGCATCCATTGCTTTTTGCTGCAAGGCGCGCGGTGCAAAGCCGAACAGATCCACAAAATTGGAAGTGGAGTCATCTGGCTGCCAGGATATCCAACCGGCCCGGTCAAGCGCGATCTGGGTGCGTTCCTGGGCCAACGGCCAGTAATCGGCCAGCGCATAATGGGTCTGTTCATATACAAACGGATCATCCTGCGAGGCCAGCCAGTCAGCGGTTACAAAGAAACCGGTTAATAAATTAAAGAAAGCATTTTGCTCGGCCTGGCTCAGGCTTAACTTCGGCAGTGCCGGTGGGTTGAAAAAGGTGCGCAAATTGATCAACAGGTCCCGCTGGGCTTCGGCCCAATACTGATTTCCCAGGTTATCGTTTCGGGCCAGGCTTTGTTCCCCATCCTGCTGCAGATGAAATTGACCGTGATGCCCGCCAATGGCAAAACGGAACTGGTTGGCGATTCTTGGGGGTTGAATGCCCAGTTCACCTTGAAGCTCTTTTAGAATCCACTGGCTGAGCAAGCTGTGATGCCGCACATCCAGATCCGCCAGCGGTCGAAACAAGAACCCGCTTTCTTCCAATTTTGCGCGCGTGGGGGCGTGCTTTCTTTGAAAAGCGGGCGTGGCCTTACCCAGATCATGCAAGCTGGTCCAATAAGCCAGCAGCCGGCCGCATTCATTTTGATCCAATTGCAGCCAGCGGCAAAACTGCTGCCGCGAGCCATCCGTCAATCCCTGCTGCCACAGACCCTCAGCAGTTGCAGCGCTGTCTAATAGATGGAAAATCAGCGGATGACCCTGTTCCTGTTTGCCCCATTTTCCAACAAAGATATAACTCTCTGGTTTCATGTCTCATTTCCCTCAAATGCAGTATATAACTTCATCAACTCACGCGCCTCTTCCTGCATTGTCTCGCGCAGCGTTGCCGGCGCCAACACTTCTACCATGCAGCCCCATCCCCTCACCCAGGGCAGCATCTCTTGCACCTCGGCCACCCGCGCCCGCCACAACAGCGAACCGTCGGGCAGGTCCTCCTCCGACGAGGAGCGGTGCCAGCGCGTCTCTTTCACTCGCTGCGCCACCCGCGGATGAAACTTCAACACCACCTCCACTGGTTCACAGCCGGTGTACCAGATGCCCCAGGCGTCGGCCAACAGGTCGCGCGGGTCAAACGTCTCGGGGATCATATAGCCCTCGCGTTGGATCTCGCTGCGTTCGATGCGCTCCACCTTGAAGGTGCGCATATGCTGGCGTGTCTCGCTGAACCCGATCACATGTGTAGCCTGGCCCACCGCATAGGGTTCGATGAAGTACGGGCAAAAAATGTGCACTTGCAGCACGTCCGCCGGGTTCTTGCGGTACCAGAGCTTCACCTGATGCTGTTCTGCCCAGGCCTGGGTCAGGTTCTCGAGCGCCTGAAGATACACCGGGTCGTGGCGTTGGGCGGCTTCATCCATCACGTCTGCCGATTGCAAAACGTGCCGGCTGATCCGCGCCGCCCAACGCTCCATCGCGGCCCCCAATTTCCGCAATGCCGAAGCGGCATGAGGGTTCTGCCTGTCCATGCGTGTCGCCAGCAGGCGCGATGCCAGATGCACCGCCAGCGCTTCGTTGAGGTTGAGCCGGATGTTAATCAGGTCCGCCGTACGATCCAATTTCCAGCGCCCGTCGGTTTCTTCATAGATATGCCCCGGCAGGTCGGCGCTGTAACGGTGAATGGTCGAACGGTCCACATGCAGACGGCGGGCGATCTCGGCCTGGGTCAGGCCTTCGGGGTTCGCCAGCAGCAAAAGCTCGATCTGATTTATTCGAGTGGCTTTGTTCTGAGCACGGCTCATGGTTTCCCTCATAGATTTGCATGACAAAGAGGATTGGCAGTACTTCCTCGCAGACAGTGGTCTATAACCACTTTACGATGGAGGTGTTGCATCTACCGCAACAAATTGTGTTTTGCGGGTGTTTTCTCAATATCTGTTTTGGATCTGGAAGCCCCGCACCTGTTTGAAATCGTCCTGTATCCCCCTTGCAGGACGATCTCACCCGATTAATCGGTTTACTTTGTTTATTCTATACAGAATCGACGATTCATATTCTCAAAAAAGCTTACAATCGCTTAACATGCCAGAGAAAAACGACCGCACTTTTTCAGCCATCGGAATGCGAACAGGCCGCCCCATTGGGCGATGGCAGGTGCTGATATGCTGTTGCTTTTTTGCCTGAAGGTGAAGATTTTTGGGGGTTATGGCTGCTGCCGGGTGGGGAATATTTTGGTGTGCTTCTGTTCGTACATTGCCCGGTCGGCCTGTTCGAGCAGGGTTTCCATGCTGCTGGGGTGTTCCCAATCATAACGCGCCAGCCCGGCGCTAAACGATAGATAAAACCCCCGCTTCGCGAGCGCGTTATGCGCTTCGAGCTGTTCGTATAAACGCCGCAGCATCGTTTCGCCCGAATGGTCGGCGCTTTCAAACGCCAGCACGACGAATTCATCGCCGCCAAAACGGGCGATGATATCAGCCGAGCGGAAGGTGTTTTTGAGGATCGTGCCGGTATCGATGATGGCCTGGTCGCCGGCAGCGTGCCCCAGGGTGTCGTTGATCCATTTCAAGCGGTCCAGGTCGATATAAATCAGGGCTGCGTTCAACTCCATCCGCCCGGTCATGTGAAGCATCTGATTTGCCAGCATCTTAAACCCGCGGCGGTTGGTTAGCCCGGTCAGCTCGTCGGCCAGCGACAGCTCTTGCAGCTTTTTTTCAATTTCTTTGCGTTCTGAAATATCATGAATGACGATCAGGTAACCAATTCTCTGCCCGCGCTTGTCTTTCAGCCCCGAGAGGGTGACTTCGTAATAAATCGTCAGCGTCCCTTTTATGCGGGTCGTTTCCCATTTAATTGATCCTTCCAGCGTATTCAGCGAATCTGGTTCGATCCAGGAACGCAGAACGGAACTGGCCGGTTCGCCGGTGGGGGGCCGTTGCCAGCCAATGATGTGCAGGGCCTCGGGGTTGGCATCCACCAACCGCGAATGCATATCCAGCACAATTACACCATCGCTCAACATCTCGATCATGGCGTCGCGCGCGACGGGCGCCAGGTCAAACAGGCGGTGGCGGAAGATGGCAAAACCAATTGCGCCGCCCCATAGCGTATAGGCAAAAGGATTCAGGTCCAGGTGCTGCAAGAGGGGCGAAAGCTGCATCCGGCTGAGATAAATGATGTAAATTGCATAAATCACAGGCGCCACAGTGAGAATGATGAGGGTTTGTTTGCGATACAACGAAGACGCAAACCGCCTTTTTTGGAGCAGCAGAAAGTTGCCGATGGTGACCATGAGCAGGCTGTAAGCTGCAACCACCGGATACAACGGCCCGCGCGAAAATGCCAGCAGAGGAATGCCGCCACTGGCATCCATTTGGACTGTAGTGTAGATGAGGTGCAGGGAATCGTCAAAAATTTTGATGATCAACAGACCGGCCGGGATCAAAAACAGCAGGGCGGCTTTTTTCGCGGTGAGCCAGTCTTCATTGCCGGTGTATTGAATGACAAAAATCAGATAGAGCGTCGGGAAGGTGAGAATGCCAAGGTACTGAACCTTGTTCCAGAACACCATGACGCTAAGATTCGGGCTGACCAGCTCCAGAAAGTAGCCCAGGATGTAGATTGCCATCGAAAACATAAACAGTGAGAACAGCCGTGCTCCACTGTTCGGTCCCTGTTTCCAGGCGTATAGTGCAATTGCACTGACAATTGTTCCACAAAACAAGACAAATCCAGCAATCGGGTTAAATTCCATCGGCAAAGTTCCGTATACGCGATATGCTCAAATTTAATCTGTTAATAGCATAGCATAAGACACCCACCATTGAACCAAATTATGCTGCAAGTTTAATGGATCGACATACGAAATGTCGATCTTGTTTTTTGCCATGAGAACAGTTTGCTGAGCCGGGTTTGATTTTTGCAGGGGGCGTTTTAGCGCTCTTTTTTACCCTGTTTCAGCAGCAAGACAGCCTGTTCAATTCGCGCGTGGCGGGTTTGCTCGCGTTTGGCTTCTTCAACCCACTGCACATACTCTTTCTGATGGGTGTAAGAAAGCTGTTCAAAAAAGGCCCTGGCGGCGGGGTCTTTTTCCAGCGCCTGCTGCATATCTTCCGGCAGGTGGATCACGCGCGGTTCGGTATCTTCTTCCAGCACAATCTCGATCTCATCTCCCAGGGTCTTGCCGATCTGTTCACGAATTTCTTTGCGTATGCCGAGGATATGCGTGCAGCCACCCATGCGCACCAGCGAGCCTTGATAAGCAACGCCTTCAATCAGCGCCTTAATCTTGACCCGTTTCTTGCCGTAGACCTGTTCCACATCAAACGGGATGCTCACAAAGGCGCCCCCGTTGCCGGCATCTTCAATGGGCGCCCGAAATTTTTGAGTCTGACTCATTGCATTTTCTCGATTCTCTGTGTGTGCTTCAGATGCAAACAAGATATTGTGGTTCGCTGGCCCTTTCGGCTTGCAGGTTCAGAAAACCGCCGCCGGGCCGTTGGCAGAGAAGCTGTTTGCCATTCAACCCGCACCGACTGCCGGGTTATGTGCAAAGGTGGTTAAAACGGATCAGTTTCCACTTTGTATAAGCGGGCTGGTATTCAATTTCGATGATCCCGCAAAAATCAATCTGAAAATCCCAGCGCCGGTATACGGGGATATCCAACAGGGAGCACATCAGGGTGCGCATCCATCCGTCGTGGCTGACGATGAGAATATCTTCCTGCCGGGTCTGCATTTCTTCCATAAATGAGCGAATGCGCTGTTGAACATCGCTGCCGCTTTCGCCTTGTGGAAATTGAAAGTCGCGGTTTCTTTCCATAAACGCATTCCAGAGCTCAGGAAATTTTAGCCTGAGTTCCTGTTCACTCAATCCTTCGATGGCTCCATTGTCAATTTCGTTCAGCCGGCGGTCGGTTATGGGGGTCAGACCCATCTTTTGCGCCGTATACTCGATGGTTTGCCCGGTGCGCATATATTCGCTGACATAAATTTTTGTCACCGGTCGGTTAAGGAAGAAAGTGTATAACTTCTGCGCCTTGCTGCGCCCCCTGGCGCTGATTGGCTCATCCTGATGTCGTAAAAGCGGGTTGTGAAAATCTCCCTGTTCTTTATCTGCGTGGCGAACGACATACCATTTCACGTTTCAAGCCCTTTCTCATGCCGAAAATTGCTGCGTCATTGTCTGGTCTGTCGGTGAGAGAAACCGTCGTATAGAAAAATTATACAACACGATAAAACCGTTCTCTATGGGTGCAAGAGAACGGTTGAAGGGTGGTTTGAACTGCCGGCGGTTCAACCCGGACAGGCCGGGTCGAACCGGTTAATGGCCGGTGGTGAGTTTGGCGACAATTCCCGCAATCCGTCGTGCGCGGGTTTCAGGGGCCACGGCCGATTCCACCTGGCGCACATGCTCTTTGCGGGCCGAATAAGCCAGGGCCGCAAACGCGGCTGCTGCGTCCTGCTGCTCCAGCGCGGCGGCCAGGTCGGCCGGGATGGCAACGGTGCGCGGCTCGGTATCCAGTTCGAGAATGACCTCCACCCTGTCACCGGCTTTCACCCCGGCCGCCTCCCGATGCTCGGCGCTCAAAGGCAGCATGAAGGCATCACCCATGACGCCGACCGTGGTCCGGTAGCTGTAGCTGCCCAGGGTCACCCTCACGCCGGGTCTCTTGCCCGCGCCCAGGGCGGCGATCACTTCATCTGGAACGCGCAGCCCGGTGGCGCTCTTTTCTTTATCCTTCAAAACGGTAGTGATAAATGTGGTCACGGCTTTTCTCCGGGGTGAATGCAGGTTCAGCTCGGGTCAAACGCGCTGAGATCCATATAGGCGATTTCCCACAGGTGACCATCGGGATCTTGAAACGCGCGGCTGTACATCCATCCCAGATCCTGGGTCGGGCTGGAGGGTTTCCCGCCGGCCTGTAAAGCGGTATCCGCCATTTCGTCCACTTTTGCGCGGCTGTCTGCCGAGAGCGCGATGATCACTTCGGTGCTTTTTTGTGTGTCACAGATTTCTTTGGGGGTAAATGTTTTGAAGAATTTCTCCAGCAGCAGCATCACAAAAATATCTTCACCGATCACCATACTGGTGGCGTTTTCATCGGTGAACTGCGGGTTGAACGTGAAACCAAGCCTGGTAAAAAACGCTACAGATCGGTTAAGATCTTTGACGGGCAGATTGACAAAAATTTTGGTTGCCATTTTACTCCTTTTAAATTCTGCAACAGGCCGCGGCCTGTTATCTCTGCCGGCCCGCTGCCGGGTGGGTTGGGG
>CAZQLE010000077.1:0-15595 GCA_964593905.1 uncultured Anaerolineaceae bacterium
GACGGCCGGGCTGAGCGCGGGCAGTTTATCGGCCCCCACCACCCAGGTGCGATCCACATTGGCCGGGGGGGCAAGGAAGATGGGGTTTGGCGCCTGAAGCTGGATTGAATAAGCGGCTGGCGCTGAAGCAACCGCGCCATCGGGCCGGTTGACGGTTAAACCAACCTGATGCGCGCCATCGGTATTCACCTGTGAAAGATAGCGGGCGGCGTAGATAAAGCGCAGTGGCTGAAAATATTCGTCAACGGCGGGCAGGGTTTCACTGCCCGAAAAAGTAAACAGACTGCCGCCTGTCTGAAAAGCCAGTTCGGCCAGTTGTTGCCCAATGGGCGTATCAGCCGAACGAGCGGGGCCAACCAGCCAGACCTGCACCCGCACCCCGGCTTGCACAGCGCGTTCGGTAAGGTTCGCCAGCGCCTGACGGTTTTGCTCAGCGGGCAAGGCGGTAATGTAGAGGATCAGCTTCTTTTTAAGCGGGTCGTTTTCGGGGTCAGCCGCCAGATCCAATGACTGCGTCAGGCTGATCATCGAAGCCTCGCTGCGCTCAAAATCGGGCTGCAAACCGCGCAGCGCCGCGGCAACCTCGGCCCCAGAGGTGGAGCGAATCACCTGCAAACCGGTGTTCGCAGCCAGGCTGAACGAATCGCCGCTGCCATCTGGTTGTTGTTCATACCAGCCGGCCAGCGACTGCACCAGCGTCTCATACGGCACCGCTCCGTCGCTGCTGACACGGGTAAACTCGGGCGAGAAGTTAAGCGCCAGCACAGATTCCAACCCCGGCTGTAACACCGCCAGATCTTGCAATTGCACCGGCCGATCGTCTTCCAACACCGAAACATCTGCCGGAGTCAAACCTTCCAGAAAACCACCGCCAGAATTGCACGCATTGAAATAGAGACGCACCTCGGGGAAGCGAGCGGCATCCACCCGGTTTAAGCTCACACAACCCGGCTGTTCCTGGGCAAGCACGGGTTGAACAGGGGGTAATAAAATGAACAGGCTTGCCGCTGTAAGAAAGATCCTGGCGAAAGCCCGTCTTAAGCGAAACTGCTTTTGACTCATCAACTCTATTTTACAGACAGATGCGGTGTTTTACCAGAGCGCAGCGCCGAAGTGGCGCTGAATCTCACTGAATCGGAACCTAAAACCCAGAATCGTGACCCTGTTGTCAGACTCTATCAACCGTTTCACGATCTTTTTCCAATACCAGGGCATCTTCGCCGCTGTTGTAATAACGCAGCCAGGTATCAACATGATAATAACCTTCGCTGCGATACAGCAGTAGCGCGGCGGTATTGTTGCGCGCCACCGACAGGCGCACGTAGCGCAGATTCATCGCCGCTTCACAGGTCTTCAATAACCGGCGGGCAATCCCCTGCCGTTGAAAGGCTTTGTGCACGCCAATGGTTGTGATCCAACCGATGTTTTCCTGGGGGTGAGCATCTCCGGCCACAAAACCGGCCATCCGCTCGTCCAGAACCGCCTTATAGCGAAATATCCCCGGCAGCGATAACACCCCGATCAGATCCCACAGTGACCAGGCATCCACCCCAAAACACTCTTCCTCCAACATGCGCAAATCTTTCAAATCACGCCAGGAGGCCGTTTCAATCGTGTAATCCAGTATAGGTTTCATCGCAATAAAAAGGGCTTTGGCGGGTAAAAGCACTTACCCGCCAAAGCCAGACAGAATCTGAGATGGGTTAGCTTTCTTTATTCTGGCCCTGGACAAATTTCTCCAGCAGCGAGGTGAATTCCATCGGGAAGATGAACTTGGTCGAAGCACTGTTCGACATACTCTTCAGGGTTTCAAAGTATTGCAGGGTCATCGTCTTCTGGTCAACAATATTGGCCGCCGAGAAAATCTTCTCCAGCGCCACGGCGTAGCCATCGGCGCGCAGCCGCTGAGATTCTTTTTCGCCTTCGGCGCGTAAAATATTGGACTGTTTTTCGCCTTCGGCGCGTAAAATTGCGGCCTGTTTTTCGCCTTCGGCCACATTGATGGCGGCTTCGCGGGTACCGGTCGATTCGGTCACCAGCGCGCGGCGGGTACGCTCGGCCGAAAGCTGGCGGTTCATCGCATCCTGCACATCGCGCGGCGGGACGATTTCACGAATTTCAACATTGGTCACCTTTACGCCCCAGCGTTCGGTCACTTCATCCAACCGGGCGCGCAGCGACTGGTTGATCCGTTCACGCTGCGAGAGCACGTCATCCAGCAAAATACCGCCAATGACCGAGCGCAGCGTGGTGGTGGCAATGCCCTGGGCGGCCTTCTCAAAACTGCCCACCGCCAGCACCGACTGTACGGGGTCGAAGACCTTGTAGTACCACAGAAAATCAATCGAGATGGGCGCGTTATCCAGGGTGATCGAGGTTTGCACCGGAATCTCGCGTACCTGCTCGCGCAGGTCAACCCGCACCGCGCGATCTACAAATGGGATCAGCAGCACCAGGCCCGGACCGCGCGTACCAATGGAGCGCCCCAGCCGGAACACCACCAGGCGTTGATATTCGGGGACGATTTTGATCGCCGACACCAGAAAGACAATCACGATCAGAAAAATCACACCGATCAGGCAAAATACGGGAGAAAAGTCTATCATTTCAAAACTCCTCTTCTGGCAACAATTTATTAATTCCGCTGCGGTTCGTGTGCGGGCAGCGGCTCTACGACCAACACCAGGCCGTCACGGGCAATGACCCGCACCGACCGGCCGACGGCGATCTGGCTCGCACTGCGTGCGGTCCACTCTTCACCGTCGATATACACCACGCCCTTGCGGATGATTTCAGAATGGACAACCCCCTCCCGCCCGACCAGACGACCCAGGTCCATGGAAGGCGGTTGGCGAATGGCCTGCACGGCTTTGTGCACCGCAAGCCACAAAAAGCCCAGCGTAAGCGAAGAAGTGATCAGCGCCAGCCAGGGGTTAATGGCAATCAACCCTTCTGCCGGCTGAAACAAAAACACCGATCCAACCGTCAGGGCAATTAAAGAAACGATCAGATAACCATTCTGGCGTGATTTTCGCACCGCGAACAGAAAAGGAAAAACCCCGGCCACCAGAATGGCCACTGCCCACCAGTTGATCGGTAAATTGGCGGCACCGTATCCGGCCAGCACCAGCAAAAAGAAAGCGCCAATTTCCAACAGACCGGTTCCCGGTGAGAACAGGGCCAGAATTGCCAGCCCCAGACCACACACCAGCAAGAAGTAAGCGACATTCGGATCAACCAGAAAATTCATTTTTCTCCTCCGGTTCAAAAATGTTGACCGGGTTTGATTAAATTATACAATATTCCGCTCACAAAGCCACTTTGTAGAACTTATTTTCTATTTTTATTATCAGCAGTCAGCAGCCGGGTGCGCTGAAAAGAACGGATTGCCAGACGGGTTAACACACCGGCAATCACCCAGAACACCGCGCCAACCGCCAACCCCATGCCCACGGTCAAATATAATACCCCGGTCATCTGCCCGACCATCAACCCGATGGGCAGCAGCACCAGCGCAGCACTGGTCTGATATGCGCCCATAAAGGTCTGCTCGCGAGAAGAGATCAACACCGTCGCAGCCACACCGATCACTGCCAGCGCGGGTGTAATCCAGAAGATCAACGCATACCAGGATGGCAGCGGGAACCAGATTCGGCCAAACAGGTCCCAACCAGCTATGTTTAACACCAGGGCATAAATCACAAAGCTGAACCATGAAATGCCGATGGCGGGCGTCAGCGCGGTTAACACCTTGCCCAGAAACAACTCGGCATCGCTGGTTGGGGTATACAACAGTGCCTCCAACGTCTTGCGTTCCCGCTCTCCGGCAAATGATTCAGCCGCGATCACAGTGGAAAACATCAACGGCAAAATGAGAAAGAACGGCGCAAACATATACCCCAGCATGAGCACCACCATGCTCTGGTTGGCATCCAGCCCCTCCAACGACTGCTTCAACCCGGCGGGCATGCGATCAAAAAACAGCGCCAGGTCGGGGTCAGAACTCAGCGATGCCATCTGCCCGTCCAGGCTGGGCGGGATAAAAATCATTGCCAGCGGCAGGAGCACCACAAACACCAGCGGCAGAATCAACATCGGCAGCCAGACCGATTTGTTATGGCGCACTTCGAGATAATCTTTTTGGGCAATGGCCGCTACGCTGCGCATGTTCATGACACACCATCCTGAAGTTTAAAATAGATCTCTTCCAATGAAACCTCGCGCGGCTCAACAGCGGTGATTTGCGCACCCCGGCCAACCAGGGCCTGCACGATGGCGGGCAGCACGGCTTTATCGGCTGTGCGCACGGTCATCTCCAGCGGAGAAACCTGCTGCACCTCCTCTAGACCTGCAATTTCGCTCCAGGCGCCATCCAACCCGGCGGCCAATGGGTTCAGCAGTTCGATGCGGGTAAACAACCCCGGCGCCACCTTGCGGCGCAGTTCGGCCAGCGAACCCAGCGCCAGCAGCCACCCCTCGTTGATGATTGCCAGGCGGTCGCACAGACGGGCTGCTTCGGTCAGGTTATGGGTTGCCAGCAGCACACTCTGATTGTTACGGCTGCGAATATCCAGGATCAAATCATGCACCTGCCGCGCCGCCTCAGGGTCCAGCCCGGTGGTGGGTTCATCCAAAAAAATCAAAGTGGGGCGCGCCAGCAAAGCGCGGGCCAGCGCCAGACGTTGTTTCATGCCTTTGCTGTATTTCAGCACCGGTTCATTGGCGCGCGCTGCCAAATCGAAGAAAGCCAGCAACTCCCGGCTGCGTTCATCACAGGCTGATTTTGACATCCCGGCCAGCGTGCCAAAAAAACGCAAATTTTGCAGCGCCGTCAGGCGCTCATATAACGCCGGGGTCTCGGTCAGCACCCCCGTCTGGCGGCGCACTTCGACGCCCTCCACCATCGGGTTCAGCCCCAACACCCGGATCGACCCCGAAGTCGGGGTAAACAAGCCGTTAATCAGGCGCACCGTGGTGGTTTTGCCGGCCCCATTGGGGCCCAACAGGCCCACCACTTCGCCCGCCGCCACCGAAAAGGTTAAGTCATTCACCGCCCGGCGGGTTCCATAATCGTGGATCAAACTTTCAACTTCAATGACTGCATTCATCATATCTCACATCACATCCAAAATTGTTTCACGTGAAACAATTCACGGCCGCAGCTTGTGGCATGTTTCACGTGAAACATTACGCTTCAATGTGCTTGCTTTCCTGGCGGTAATAAATGTATGAAGCCGCCACCGGGATCAAGCAGGCCGCCATGAGCGGCACGATAAGAAAGAAAAACTTTACATCTTCGGCCTGCTGGAGGAAGGGCAGGCTGCCTTTGCCCATGAACATGCCCAGAAGGGTAAAGGGGATGGCAATCCACATCAGCCGCGCCGCCAGGCGGTGGGTTTTCTCCCACACCACGTCACTGCTCAGGGTCCAGGCGGTACGAATGCCGATCATAAAGTTCGGCCGTGCCCGTTTGAACAGCAGCGCCATAAAGACCTCCAGCATCGCAAAAGCGGGCAGCATCAGGGTCAGAATATTGAAACGCACCCCCAGCCCGGCCAACAGGGTGAGCACATGCATAAAAAGCATGAACAGGGCCATGACCAGAATAAACAGGTTGTAGCTTTCCAGAAACAGCAGGATATTCCGCCGGCGCGGGTCGATGCGCGGCAGGAAGATCAGCAGCAAGACCACCCCGATGGTGATCAAGGGCATCATCCATACCGCTGTATTCCGGCTGCTGTAGCCGTTAATTTCACCCTGTTCATCCCAGTGCGTCGGCACCGATTCGGGCAGACGTGAATAGACCAGGGCGCTGAACAGGATCAGCCCGGCCAGTAAGATGATTAAAATAAAGGTTAACGTTTTTGTTTTCATCGTTGTGCTCTCCAAAACACCCCTCACGGGGTTAATTTCACTTTGACTGATCGTCGCTTTTTTCAACCGGGGTGGTGCGCGCCAGCGAAACCAGCCCGCTCATCCCGCCCAGGTTCATCGTATCCACTGCGCTGCTCGGCACAATGACCAGCGCGCCCTTCTCTTTTAGGCCTTCAAACAACATGTTCATGGCGCGCAGATGCAGCGCGGTGGGGTTATCGGCATACGCCTTCGAGGCCTCGGCAAAACTGCCCGCAATTTGCATTTCAGACTCGCCCAGAATTACCCGCGCCTGGCGTTCGCGCTCGGCCTGCGCCTGGCGGCTCATGGCATCTTCCAGGTCTTGAGGAATGATCACATCGCGGATCTCAACCGACTGCACGGTAATGCCCCACGGGGTGGTGCGTTCGTCAATGATCTTTTGCAGTTCCCGGTCCATCTTGGCCCGCCCGACCAGAATATCAGCCAGCGTCATCTGCCCGATCACCTCGCGCAGCGCGGTCTGGGCCGCCCAACTGATCGCAGCGCGGTAATCTTCCACTTCCAGCGCGGCCTTTTCAGCATCCCACACCAGCCAGAAGAGCACCGCGTCCACATCCACCGGCACAGTGTCTTTGGTGAGGGTCTTCTCGGCATTAAAGGGCGAGACCATCACCCGCTGATCGATCCAGTTCGAAATGACATCCAACACCGGAACGACCCAGAACAAACCCGGACCGCGCAGGTTGTGGAACCTCCCCAGGCGCAGCACTACCGCTTTTTCCCACTGGCGGGCAATCTTAATCGCCATCAAAAAATAGGTGCCCAGCAGCAGCAGAGCCGTAAAATAAATGCCAATCCACAAATTGGGCACTTTCCCGTCCATTAAAGCTGCACCCAGTATGGCCGCCAGAAAAAATACCACCCAGACCCCCCAGGCCACGCCGTTCATATGCGCATCCACGTTGGCTTTTACATTGCGGAGCTGGGTCTTTTCCAGGGTTTCAATTTTATTGTTCATTTTTGCCTTTTTTACCTTCATTCTTCCTCAGTTTGTTCTACCGGCAAATGTCCGCTCTGCCAGAGATTTAATTCCTGTTCAAAAACGCGTTTCATCTCCTCGGCCGTGAAGCCAAACTGCCCGGCTTCGCTGATGAAATGCACCGCCAGCCCCTCCAGGGTCAAATTGCGCTGCACCAGCGCCGCTTCATCGGTCGGCCGCGCCCAGATGTAGGTGCCGCGACCCTGCTGGGTGGAGATCAGACCCGTGTCATCCAGCAGGCGATAGGCGCGCGCCACCGTGTTAAAGTTGACCCGCAACTGCGTGGCAAGCTGCCGCACGGTTGGGAGCTGGTCGCCCGGTTGGAGCAAACCCGTCATCACCTGGCGCTGAATTTGCTCCACAATTTGCACATAAATCGGGACCCCCGATCGAAGATCAAGCTCGATATCCTTCAATAAGACCTCTCATATTGTGCGTTTGTATAATTGTATCATTGTATAATTGATTGTATTGTATACCTGCCGGGCTGTCAAGAGGCCGGCACTGGTCTTAAGCATAGATTCTGTGAGATAAAAGGATAAAAACACCGGCGCCTGTCACACCCCTGCGCCAAAAAACAGTTGCTCGCCGGGGGCATGAGACGCACAGAGCAAGAAAATGAACACCCGTCTGGCATTCTTATTCTCGCTCTGCTGCGCCCCTGCCCCATTACCGACCAAAGGGAACTTGCCCCCTAACCTACCTGCGAAAAATCGATCTTCTAATCGACCAGCGCCTGATAAACCAGATTGCGAAAATCTTGCGCAACCGTCACCGCCTGGCTGGGCATAAACTGCATCATCAAAATGCCAACCAGCTCTTCCTGCGGGTCAACCCAGAAATCGCTCCCGGCCACACCCGGCCAGCCAAACACCCCCACCGAACCGGGAAAAGCCGTGCGAACCGGGTCGATCATCACCCCCAGGCCCAGACCATAGCCAAAGGCCGGGTCGTTAAAGGGATGAACCCCGGCCTGAAGATGGTTCAGCCGCATTCGTTCCACCGTCTTGCACCCCAACACCCGCACGCCCTCAAATTCGCCGCCGTTCAACAACATTTGTGCAAAGCGAAAATAATCATTTGCCGTCGAAACCAGCCCGCCCCCGCCCGAAAGCAGCAGCGGCGGCCGGGTATAACGCGGGCTGGAAAGCGGATCGAGCACCTTTAAGCCGCCTTTGCCGTCTGGCCCATAGACCGCGCAAAAACGATCAAGTTTTTCAGTGGGGACCATAAAACCGGTGTCTTTCATTCCCAGCGGGTTCAAGATACGCTCGGTCATAAAGGCATCCAGAGACTGCCCCGAAACCACCTCAACCACGGCCGCAACCACATCGGTAGCCATGCTGTAAGCAAAGGTTGCGCCCGGTTGATAGGCCAGCGGCAGTTGGGCCAGCTCTTCCATCATCACCTGCAAGTTAAACTGCGGGTCGACATACTGGCGTGAGAGAATTTTCTGGCGGTACAGATCATCCAGATACAAACCCGGCACCAGACCGTAACTCAAACCGGCCGTATGGGTCAGCACATCCAGCAAAGAGATCTCGCGCTGCGGGCTCACCAGCGCAGAGGTTGGATCAGCCGGGTTGGAGATGACCTGCACCTGTTTAAAGGCCGGCAGATAACGCGAAACCGGGTCGCTCAGCCGCAGCCGGCCCTCTTCCATCAACAGCAGCAGCGCTGCGCAGGTCACCGGTTTGGTCATCGATTTAATGCGAAACAGCGTATCGGCTTGCATGGGCAGCCGACTCTCAATTTCGGCCATGCCCTGGGCGCGGTGAAAAACCACTTCGCCGCGCTGTGCAACCAGGGTCACCACCCCGGCAATCTTGCTGCCATCAATCGCACGCTGCATTCCGTCGCTCAGGCGCTCCAAACGGTCTAAGGATAGATGTGTTTTTACTGGGTTCATGTTATTTTTCTCAATCCATTTTAATTAATTTGAGCCTTCCATTTTTAAGAAAACGGGGCATCTTGTTTCCCCGGCGATTGAATTCGCCGATAGTATACCTACGGATTTATTTGAGAAAAGTTTCACAATTAGATCGGATAAGAATCCGTCTATTCGAATTCGTAAGACCCCGAAGCAGTATGCTACAATCAACATAATGGCTGCCCATTCTGGGAAAGCTGCCGAAGTTGAGGCGTGTTCAAGTGCGAACCACTCGAATAGACCTCAATTTCGGGCAACATGCCCAAAAATCGGGTTGTTACCATTCAGTTTATATTCAAACACTATTTAAAGGAGCCCAACAATGGCAGAAAAACCGCAGTGGAAGACCCAGCCGGCAATGATAATTGACCCCAAGAAAAAATATCAGGCCACCTTCGAGACCGATAAAGGCGATATTGTCGTAGATCTGTTCGCCGATAAGACCCCCATCACCGTCAATAACTTTGTCTTTCTGGCCCGCGAAGGCTTTTATGATGACACCATTTTCCACCGCGTCATCAAAGATTTCATGGCCCAGGGCGGCGACCCGACCGGCACCGGCATGGGCGGCCCCGGCTATAAGTTCAAAGATGAATTCCATCCCTCACTGAAGCACAACAAACCCGGCCTTTTATCGATGGCCAATGCCGGCGCCGGCACCAACGGCTCACAGTTCTTCCTCACCCACGTTCCCACCCCCTGGCTGGATAACAAACACAGCATCTTTGGCGAAGTTGTCAAAGGTCTGGATGTGCTGCTCTCCATTCCAGAGCGCGACCCGCGCAACATTCATGCCGCAGCAGTGCAGCTTAAAAAAGTAACCATCAGCGAAGAATAAGCATTCACCCGGAAATATCGCCCCATCTCAGATGGATAGCTTCTGAGAGCGATCGGGCCGGCATTGAAATTGTATTAGCACGTAATTTGATTTACAATGCAAGAAAAGAAGGGTGTTCCCATTTTCGGGATACCCGAGACACCTTACACGGAGGCGCAGCATGAAAACTGTTCGTCATATTCTCCAGCTAAAAGGCAGCACGCTTTGGTCGATCGAGCCGGATAAGACCGTTTATGAGGCGCTGCGTCAGATGGCCGATAAAGATGTCGGCGCCCTGGTGGTAATTCAGAAAGACAAACTGGTCGGCATCATCTCTGAACGCGACTACGCCCGCAAGGTGATTCTGGTTGGAAAAACCTCCAAAGATACCCTGGTGAGCGAGATTATGAGCAGCCGTGTAATTGTGGTGCACCCTGACCAGACCACCCACGAATGTATGGAGCTGATGACCAACAAACACATCCGCCATTTGCCGGTTGTAGAAGGCGACCGCGTTCTGGGGTTGATCTCCATCGGCGATGTAGTGCGAGATGTAATTTACCAGCAGCGCGAGACGATTAAAACGCTGGAAAAGAAAGTCATTGGCAAAGAGAATTAGCCCCCGGGCTTTGTTTTTTGCAGCCTCAAGGGCTTCTGCCCTTGAGGCTTTTATTAACAACCGATCTGCCGCCCTGCGTTAAAACACCGGCCCAGGGGTCAGAGAACCTTATATATTTTTTTCGCAATCACTGCCCGCTTTCGGTATAATTTTGGGTGGAGGTAAACTTATGTTTGACAGTGTGTTCCGCCGCAAAGATGACGAACGAAAATTCCGCGAGGAGGGGCGTCTTCCACCCGGCCAATCCTATACCCAGAAATTTCCCGTATTGCACTACGGTCCGGTGCCCGATTTTGACCCCACGACCTGGGATTTTAAGATCTGGGGTGAGGTTGAAGAACCGCTTAAACTCACCTGGGAAGAATTCAACCAGCTCCCGCGAGCCAAAATCAAGATGGATATTCACTGCGTGACTCGCTGGAGCAAGTTTGACACCGAGTGGGAAGGGGTATCGGTGCGTGAGCTGCTGGATAAAGGCCTATTTCGCCTTAAACCCGCAGCCAAATATGTACTGCAACACGCAGAATACGGCTTCACGGTCAACCTGCCGCTCGAAGTGGTATTGCAAGACAACTTCTTACTGGCCACCCACTATAACGGTGAACCGATTTCACCCGACCACGGCTACCCGCTGCGCGGGATCATCGGAGCCATTCCCGAACGCAAAGACCTGATCACCCCTTATTTCTGGAAAGGGGCCAAGTGGCTGCGCGGGCTGGCCTTTCTGCCCTATGACCGCCCCGGTTTTTGGGAGCAGGCCGGCTATCACAACGAGGCGGATATCTGGAAAGAAGAGCGTTTCGGATAAACCGGAAAAATTAAACCAGACTGCTGCATATGGCAGTCTGGTTTTTTGAATGCAATGCACATTCTCCACAAAAATATGGATTTTTGACCATCTGCCGGCGGCCGGCCCTTGACGGGGAATAAAGACCGGTATAATCACTTTTAGACACTACCGGGTTGAAATTTGCAGCGGCTCAAATTTGTAAGATCGCGGGGTTGTTACCAAAAATTATCTGCAAGCCGCAAGGAATCACACGATGGGTATGCCTGCCAATTCAATCAACCAGACCCCAGGCCGCAAGCTGCTGTTTACCGATCTGGATGGGACGGTTTTAAGTCACGATTTTCAAATGCACCCGGCCGATATCGAACTGTTTCAAAACGGACACCCCGAAGTGGAGATCGTCATCGCCACCGGCCGGCCGCTGAGCTCAATCAAAAAAGTGCTGGGGTATAACAACCTGTTTGTCAATCAGCCGCTGCCCCTGGCCGCGGTGACCATGAATGGCGCCGTATATTATGGGCCGGGCGAACAGCTTTTGGGGCAAACACCCTTTCCCCTCGAGGTCCAGCGCCAGTTAATCGCCCTGTTAATGCAGTTTCGTCATCTGACAGTGCTGGTGCAAACACCACACGCCAGTCATCTGATGATTGAGCAGCCGCAGTGGAATGATTATCTTTCGCGCTTAATTGCCGATTTGCGGCCCTATCAGGCCGAGCCAGAACTGCGGTATATGAAGATGCTGGTTTATTCACCCCACCCGGCCGATTTGCAGTCTGTGCAGCAGGCGCTGCTGGCCTCCGGGTTACCGGTCGATGGCTCTTCCAGCATGGAAACCCTGTTTGAAATGTCGCCAACCGGCATTACCAAACTGACCGGCATACGCAGCCTGCTGGCTGCCCGGGGACAAGATGGAACATGCTTTTTTGCGGCCGGAGATGAGGGTAATGATCTGGATATGCTGCAACATGCCGCCCTGGGTTTTGCCCCGGCCAGCGGGTCTGAAAAAGCGCGCGCCGTTGCCGATCAGATCATCAACGCCGCACCGCGCGGGATGCTGGGGCCGGCCGTTGAACATATACTGGCCGCCCGCTGCGTCTGAAAAATTCTGTGATAACCGTTTGTAGCCCCGGTTTGTTTTTACAGCAGAGACAGCCAGACCCCCTGCAGCGGTTCGAGCCACAGATTATCCACCTCAACCTGACTGCCGCTTAATAGATCGCACCAGCGTTCGGCCCGAAAACCCAGACTGGCGGTTTGCAATTCAACCGGCTGGGGCTGCGACGATAAATTCTGCAAACACAGGGCAACATCCCGGCCGTCTGGCGAAAAACGCAGCAGACCAAATATTGCCGGGCCGGTATCCAACACCATCTGCGCCGCGGTAGGATGAAAAGCGTTTTTCTGCACCCGCGCAGCCAGAAGCCGCCGGACGACCGCCCAGCGGGCGGATTCGACGCCGGGCTGCGGCTGGCCGTATTCCCACAGACTTTCAGCATTGATGACCGGCGCCCCCACCAGCGAAAAGACCACATTTTGCGCCGCCGTCCAACAGGCCAGGCGTTTGGCTTCACTGCCATCCAATGCCTGCCACAAATCGGCCTGCACGTGATAAACCTCCTGATAGGCATCCCGCGTCGGGCGCTGCAACAGGGTTAACCCGCGCGAGCGCATTCTGTCAACCAACTGTCCCATTACCAGCGGGTCGGCCAGCCCCGCCGTCGGCTCCAGCGGAATGCCGTCTGAAAAGTCGGTCAGGTTCAGATAGGTCACCTCAAAAGAAGGCAGCAGCATACTGCGCGTCCAATGCCGCAGGGCCTCCACCTGGCCGCTGGATAGAGCCTCTAACAACAGCGCCGGCAGGCCGGCGTTATAAACCAGCCCCGCTTCAACACCATCGCCAAAATAGGAATAAACCTCGCCAAAAGACCCCCGCACTTCGCAAGCCAGGCGGGTTTGAAAACCGGCATCCGCCAGGATATCGCGAAACATGTGCACAATGCCATGACTTTGCGCCAGGTGCAAACAGGGGGTGCCCGATTCTTTCCACAAATAAGGCGCATCGGGCAAACGCAGCACCGCCGCCCCGCGCAGCGCCGCCTGCAACAGGCGCTCGATCATCGCTTCCATTACCGCCGGGGTCTGATAGTTGAGATCCACCCGCTGCGGGCCAAATGTCGTCCACACCCGCCGGGGGCCGCTCGCAGTTTCAAAACGGGTCGCAATCGAATCAGCGGTGGGCCGCCGCACGCGGGATACATCAGCATCCGACTCAAAAGGGATGAAATAAGAGCTGTATTTCAAATCATCCTGCAAATAAGCCTGAAACCAGGGGTGGCGCACCGGCACATCATTGAGCGGCAGGTCAAACATCACGTTGAGACCGGGGGGAAGACTTTCCACCCACTGTGGAGAAATGGTGGAAAAATCACCCCGGATATGCAGCACCGAAAACGAGCGGGCCAGGTCTTCAAACTGGAGGGGCGAAAGCGAAAGGGCCGGAGCAGCGTTTAATGAAAGCACCGCCCAGGCCGGAGATAACACAGCCGCCGGGGCGGGTTTGTCTTGCGGCAGCGCTTGAATTCGCTCTTGCAGCCATTGGAAAATCTTCCTTGCCTGTTCAGGTCCATACAGCGCATTTAACGGGCAGTAGGGGCCGCACGCATTTTCAGTTTTCGACATAAACCTGCCTCGCTTTTAACTGCCACACAATATTTTGAGACAAAATAAAGCCGTTCAGCAGCCGGGTGAATTCCATTGCACCACCACCGGTTCGGCATTCTCAAACCGGTGATTTCGATAAAGCTCCAACGGGTCACCCAGCGCCAGACACTTCAACACCGCCAACGCCTGCCCGTGAGAAACAACCAGCACCCGGCCCTGCGGATGAAGACGATAAATATCCACCACCGCCCCGCACACCCGGCTGGCAACATCATTCAACGACTCACCGGCAGGAATGCGATATCCGATGGGGTCCTGCTGACGCGCAGCATATTCGGCCGGGTAGGCAGCCGCAATGGCGTCATAGTGAATGCCTTCCCAGAGGCCAAAGTCACGCTCGCGCAATCGCGCATCCACCCGCAGGGGAATGGCGCGGTTTTTAATCAAAATTTCGGCTGTGTTGCGCGCGCGCAACAAATCGCTGGTAAAGGCGGCATCGAACAGTTGCCCGGCCAGTTCAACCGCCAGGCTGTGCGCCTGACTTAGACCGTTTTCATTGAGCGGGATATCTTTTTGCCCCTGAAGTCTGTATTCCTGGTTCCAATCTGTCTGTCCGTGTCGTACCAACCAGAGTTCGGTCATCGTTGTGCTCTCACCATTAAAGATATGAAGATTTAGCGCACCCAGCGGGCGCGGGAAATTTGTGCAAACCCGGTGGAAGGGATTTCGACCAGCGCGTTATTGCTGAAGCGGAACGTATACAGCGACTGATTGGCTTCTGTTGAACGATCGGAGACCAGCAGCAAATAAGCGTCATTGGGCGACCAGGAAGGCAGCCGGTCATCTCCGGGGCCGCTAACGGGCAGCGCGGTCACATTGGTCAGAGACGAGCCAACGCCCGCGGTATCGGCCGTATAAAGGGTATGGTCGCCGCCCTCTTCCAACGCAAACACCAGCCGGTTGGCAGCCGAGTTAAAGTCCGGCCATTTTGCCGCTCCGGCCGGGGGAATATAGATGTTCGCCGGGGCGGGGGCCGGGTCGCCCGGCGCACCCGCCAGCCAGGTCGAAAGATCAGCCTCCACCAGGTTGTTTCCCGCCGTCCAGACCAGCCGCAAACCGGTCGGGGCCCAGGCCGGCATACTGTCTGCTTCAGGGCTATTGGTTAGGCGGCGCGTATCACTGCCATCCAACTTCACCAGGTAGAGATCCGACTGGCCGGCGTTTTCATTTTCCAGCGCAATCCAGTTGCCCTCCGAATCGGGCGAACGAACGGCAAAACGATTCGTCCCGGCTGGCAAATTATTAATCGTGCCAAATTCCCCGTTGGAGACGTTATACCGGCAAAGACGGTTGCCATCTGTGCAGGGGCCTTCCACCAGTGTCTGACCATCCGAACGCCAGTCATCCAGCAGCCAGTCCTGGGCATTGGGCGAGGTCAATAGCGCACTTCGCCCGGTCCAGGTGATTGAATAGATAAAGGCGCCGGGGTCTGCGGCCGGGTTATTATCTGCCGAAAAAGCCAACTGGTTATAAGGCGGGGTGGGCGTGGCAGTCTGGGTGGCGGTTAGCGTAACGGTGGGGGTATAGCGGGTGGCAGTCGCAGTCAGGTTTGCGGCGCGGGTAGCTGTTTGCCGCCAGGCAGCCGTGGCCGTCATGCGGGTGGCCGTGGCTGTGCGATACTGCGACAGCAGGGTTGAAGTTGCCGCGCGGGTGGTGGCACGGGCAATCACCGTCGCCGGGCGGGGGGTGTAATAGACCAGAAACCAGGTTGCGGTTGGAGAACCAAAAGAAGTCACCCGAAAAACCGGGGTAAGCGGGTTCCAGGTTCCGCTGGGTTGAGGAAGGCGCGTCTCTTCGTCCGCTGGTTGATCGGGGTTTTGCCC
>CAZQLE010000078.1:0-15558 GCA_964593905.1 uncultured Anaerolineaceae bacterium
TCCCCAACCAGGTCGCACTGACCGGTGTGCGTTACACAGACCAGCACGGCCTGTGGAATTACTGCGCCCCGGCCACGCTGACAATGGGGCTGTCTTTTTGGGGTTGGAACGGCACGCGTGAAGAGGCCGGACAGTGGTTAAAGCCTTTCGAAAAAGACAAAAATGTCATGCTCTACGAAATGGAATCTTTTGCGGCTGAACAGGCTGGGCTGAGCGCAGTGCTGCGTTCTGGCGGGACGCCCGAGCTTCTCAAGGCGTTAATCGCAGGCGGGTTCCCGGTCATTATTGAAAAAGGCACCTACATCCGCGAAACCACCACCGGAAAAATTAGTTGGATGGGCCACTACTCGGTTCTCACCGGCTATGATGACGCGGCCGGCCAATGGATCACCCAGGATTCTTATTACTCTGCCGATTACCCCATCCGGTATGAAGATCTGCTCAAAGAATGGCGCGCTTTCAATTATGCTTTTCTGGTCATTTACACCCCCGATAAACAGGCCGCCCTGGATTCCATCCTCGGCCCTTACAGCGACGCCAACACCAGCTACCAGAAGGCGCTCGAACTGGCCGCGGCCGATCTGAGCAGCCTGCAAAGCGTGGATCTGTTCTTTAGCTGGTTCAACCGCGGCACCAGCCTGATGCAGCTTCAAGATTACACCGGCGCAGCCGGGGCTTATGACCAGGCTTTTCAGTTGTATCCCGAATTGGAAAAAGACCTGCGCCCCTGGCGCATCATGTGGTACCAGACCGGCCCCTACTTTGCCTATTTTTATACCGGCCGCTATCAAGACCTGGCCGACCTGGCAACCACCACCATCGATGCTGCTTCAGAACCGTATATTGAAGAGAGCTATTACTGGCGCGCTCGAGCCTATGAGGCCCTGGGCAATCGCGAGGGGGCCATTGCCGATCTGCGCACCAGTCTGGAATATCATCCAAATTTTGAACCCAGCGCAACCTTTTTGCAACAGCTTGGGATAAGCAACTGATGAGTCTTCGCATTCTGCATTTCGCTGACGCACACATTGATATGATCTCACATGGCCGCCGCGACGGTGATAATGGCCTGCCGTTGCGCGTGCTAGACTTTCTGAAAGCCCTGGATACCATCGTAGACACGGCCGTTCAAGAAAAAGTGGATCTGGTGATCTTTGCCGGCGATGCCTACAAAGACCGCACCCCCGCCCCCACCTATCAGCGCGAATGGGGCCGGCGCATCATGCGCCTTTCGGCTGCCGGCATTCCCACCCTGCTGCTGGTCGGAAACCATGATCTTTCACCTGCCCAGGGCCGGGCCACCGCCCTGCAAGAATTCAACACCCTGCAGGTGCCGCTGGTGCGGGTTATTGACCGGCCCACCCTGCTGGGCCCGGCCGAACTCAACGGGCTGCCGCTGCAAGTGATGGCCATTCCCTGGGTAACCCGCTCGCGCTTGCTGGCGGCCCAACAACAAAACGGCATTAACCCGCTTGAGGCCTTTGACGCCATTCACACCAACCTCGAAACCCTGGTCACCGATTGGTGGACCCAGGTGGACCCGGCGCTGCCGGTGGTTATGACCGCCCATGCTTCGGTGCAGGGTGCGCTGTATGGGGCCGAACGGGCTGTCATGCTGGGCGGCGATCTGGTGCTGTCGGGCAGCATCGTGCGCAACCCGCGTTTATCTTATGTCGCCCTCGGGCACATTCACAAACCCCAGAATCTCAACCCCGAGGGTGTTCAACCGCCCATCATTTATCCCGGTTCCATCGAACGAGTCGATTTTGGCGAAGCCGCCGATGAGAAATATTTTGTCGTGGCTAAAATTGAAACCGGTCAAAACACGCAGGTGGAGTGGCGCAAATTGAACGGCAGAAAATTTATCGACCGCTTTATCCAGATTACCGCCGCCGAACACTTTATGGATGCCATTTGGAAACAACTGCCCCCGGCAGATGCGCTGACCGACGCCATCGTCCGGGTCATCCTTGAATATCCACGCGAGTGGGAAAGTCTGCTGGACGAGGCTGCCCTGCGCCGCTATGCCGGCGACACTTTTGAGTTTCATCTGGTGCGCCGGCCGCAAATGGAAAGCCGTCTACGCCTGCCCGAAAATCAAACCATCAGCAGCCTGTCGGCGCTTGAATTACTGGAAATGTACTGGCAAACCACCAGTTTAAAACCCGCTGAAATCACTGAACTTCAATCGCTGGCGGCGCGCATTTTTAGCGATGCCTCTGAAGATGAGGAGGAGCATGTCTGAGCAGGCCTCCCAGATCTTAATCATCCTGTTGTTAATCCTCCTCAACGGCGTTTTCTCTATGGCTGAAATCGCCATGGTCTCAGCCCGCAGAATCCGCCTTGAACAGCGCGCCGAAGAAGGCGACGCCGGCGCACGTGCCGCGCTGCATCTCAAAGATTCACCCAACCGCTTTCTTTCCACCATTCAAATTGGCATCTCACTGGTCGGGGTATTCACCGGCGCCCTGGGAGGGGTGACGCTCAGCAAAAGCCTGGCGGAGGTGTTAAGCCGCATCCCCGCCCTGAGCGCCGTGGCTGAATCGTTAAGCCTGATCCTCGTCTCGCTGGTCATTACCTATTTCACGCTGGTCATCGGAGAATTGATCCCCAAGCGCATCGGGTTAAACGCCCCCGAGAAAATTGCCGTAACAGTGGCCCGGCCCATGCGTCTTCTCTCACAGCTCACCAAACCGCTGGTCTGGTTTCTCAGCAAATCGACCGATCTCGGTTTCAAGCTTCTGGGCATTCAGACCAATGATGACGCCCCCGTGACCGAAGAAGAAGTCAAAGTGATGATCGAGCAGGGCACCATATCGGGGGTGTTTGAAGAAAGCGAACAGGATATCGTCGAAAGCGTGTTCCGCATGAGCGACCGCACCGTCGATGCCCTGATGACCCCGCGCACCGAAGTAACCTGGCTGGACCTGGACGAGCCTTTGCAGATTAATGTACAGGAAATTCTGGCCGAAACCCACAGTCATTACCCGGTCGCCCGCGGCAGCCTGGATAATATTCAGGGCATCGTCTCGGTCAATGATATGCTCACCGCCCTGCTTTCGGGGCAGCATCTCGACCTGGAGAAGCTGGCCCGCCAGCCGGTTTTTGTCCCCGAAACAATGCCCGCACTAAAAGCCCTGGCAGCATTTAAAGATTCCGGGCTGACCGTAGCCGTGGTCATGGATGAATATGGCGGCGTGCTGGGCATGGTGACGCTGGTGGACATCATGAAATCGATTGTCGGTGAAATCGGTCTCCCCGCCGATGGCAGCGAAGCGCAGATCGTATTGCGCCCGGACGGGTCCTACCTGTTGGACGGTCTGCTGCTGGTGGATGAATTAAAGGAACTGCTGGATATTAAAG
The DNA here is from genome assembly GCA_964593905.1 of uncultured Anaerolineaceae bacterium. GTDB lineage: Bacteria > Chloroflexota > Anaerolineae > Anaerolineales > Anaerolineaceae > CAZQLE01. The sequence continues at coordinate 3,364 of CAZQLE010000078.1, forward strand.
AACTGCCAGATGAAGACCGCATCGGTTATCAGACGCTTGGCGGTCTGATGATGAGCCGCACGGGTTCGATCCCCAGCACCGGTCAATGGTTTGAATGGGAACGCTATCGGTTTGAAGTCGTCGATATGGATGGGCGCCGGGTGGATAAAGTACTGGTCTCCCCGGTCAACAATGACACCAGTTCAAATGCAGGTCCGCTTCCGGCCTGATGCGAGGCAAGCCTTGATTCCGTATTCGCTGCGTCTGAGTGGTTTTTTATCATACAACCAACCAGTCGAAATTGATTTTTCACAATTCGAGCTGGCCTGCATTTCTGGCGCCAACGGCGCCGGAAAGTCTTCAATTTTAGACGCCATCACCTGGGTACTTTTTGGTCAGGCGCGCCGTCGAGATGATGCCATCATCAACAGCCATGCCAGCACTGCCGAAGTGGTGTTTGAGTTTTCATACGAAAATGATCGCTACCGCGTGCAGCGCATCAAACCCAACGGCAAGGCCACCATCCTTGAATTTTTTATCCAGGATTCTCACCAGGGCTGGAAGCCGCTTACAGAACACACCGTGCGTGATACCGAAGACCGCATTCGCCAAATCTTGCGTCTCGATTATGACACGTTTACAAATGCCTCATTCTTCTTGCAGGGCAAAGCCGATCAGTTCGCCCAACAAAAACCGGGCGACCGCAAACGGATCCTCAGCGCCATCCTGGGCCTGGACGCCTGGGAGGCGTATCGCGACCGATCGGCCGCGGCGCGAAAACGGCTCGAAAACCGGCAAACCGGAATAGACAGCCTGTTAAAAGAAATTGAGGAAGAGCTTTCGCAAGAAACCGTTCGCAAGGAACGGCTGGTTCAATTGGCCCAGGAGCTTGACCACGCCTGCGAGCTGCGCAAGGTGCGCGAGACCCAGCTTGATCAGGCCCGCCAGCACGCCGCGCAAATGGAAGAACGGCGCACCAGCCTGGATCTGTTGGCCGAACAGGTGCGCATCAGCCACAGGCGGCTGGATGAGCGGCGCGCATTGTTCGATACACGCTGTCAGGAACAGCGCCGGTATCAAGAATCCTTGCAGCGGGCCGATCAGGTAAAAAAAGCGTATCAAACCTGGCTGGAAGCGCGCAGCGCCCTCGAAACCTTTGAATCGACTGCCGTTGTGTATCACGAGTTAAAGCACCGGCGCACATCGCCCCTGTTGGAGCTGGAAAATCAACGTTCGCGCCTGACCCTGGAATGCCAGTCGTTAACCGCCAAAAAGAGCGAGATGGATACCCTCGCAGCCGGGTTAACCCACCGTCGAGAAGAATTGCAGACGCTGCAAGATCAGGTCGAACACCTGACCGTTCAGTTAGCCGAACGTGAGGCCCTGGACCGTGAGCAGAGCCAGCTTCGCAACCAGCTCACCGATCTGAAAGCCGAAAACATTAACCTGCGCCGCCGCATGGAAGAGATTCGGGAACGAATCGAACGCCTCGATCAGGTAACCAGTGCAGAATGTCCGCTGTGCGGCCAACCGTTGGATGCACTGGAGCGGGATACGTTGAAAAAATCGCTTCAAGAAGAAGGCACGGCCCTTGGGGACCGGTTTCGCGGCAACTCGGGCCGGGTGAAAGAGGGCGAAACCCGCATTGCAGAAATTGAGCAGGATCTGGTTTATCTTAAAAAAATGGAACTCCGCCAACGCGATCTGCACCGCAATCTCGATCAGGCGCTGGACCGCTTTCATCGGGATGAGCAGGCGCTGCAAGACTGGGAAGAAAGCGGTTCCGATCGGTTGGAAGAGGTTAATCACCTTCTGGGCGAAGAAACCTATGCCCCCAATGCCCGCGCACAATTGGCAGAAATTGACCGCGAGCTGATCGCGCTGGGTTACATCGCTGAAGCGCACGAAAACGCGCGCCGCATCGAACAGGAAGGCCGCACCAGCGAAGACGCCCTGCGGGTGTTGGAACATGCCCAGGCCGCCCTGGGGCCGCTGGAACGCGAGATTCAAAACCTGAGCGTGGAGTTGGAACAGGAAGGCGCCGCGCTGCAGCAGCTTGAGCAGGCTTATCTACAGGCGAAAACCCGTCTGGAGCAGGATTTCGCCAGCACCCCGGATCGAAAACAGGTGGAAAATGATCTGTTTGCTGCCCGCGAACAGGAGAACCGTTTGCGGGTGCAGATGGGCGCGGCGCAGCAAAATGTGGCCGTGCTGGATGTGCAGCGCGCCCGGCGGCAGGAACTTAATCGGCAGAGAGAAGAGATTGCCCGCCAAATTGCACGCTTTAAAATTCTTGAGCGCGCTTGCAGCAAAGACGGCGTGCCCGCTTTGCTGATTGAGCAGGCCCTGCCCGAAATTGAAACCCAGACCAACGAAATTCTGGACCGGCTTTCTTCGGGCGCGATGTCGGTGCGTTTTGTCACCCAGAAAGACTACAAAGACAAGAATCGCGACGACAAGAAAGAAACGCTGGATATTTTGATCAGCGATTCAGTCGGCCCCCGGGAATATGAGTTATTCTCGGGCGGTGAGGCGTTTCGGGTTAACTTTGCCATTCGGCTGGCGCTTTCGCGGGTGTTGGCCCGCCGCGCCGGGGCGCGTTTGCAAACCCTGGTGATCGACGAAGGTTTTGGCAGCCAGGATGCCGACGGCCGCCAGCGCTTGATCGAAGCGATCAACAACGTGCGCGGCGATTTTGCGCGGGTGCTGGTCATTACCCACCTCGAAGAACTCAAAGATGCCTTCCCGGCCCGCATTGAGGTGGATAAAGGCCCCGAAGGTTCTTCAGTGCGGGTGTTGGTATGAGCCCGATTTATGCCCGCCTGGGGCTGGTTCAGCGCGTGCTGCCCGCCTATCGTGTAGCGTTGTTTGACGCCCTGGCCGCGCAGTGTTCGCGTGGGATGGGGCTTTTCGCCGGCCGCCCGCGCAGTGGTGAAATGATCGATGAGCGCGAAATTCCCCACATTGCCCAGCTCAACCGCGGTCAAAATATCCATCTTTTTTCAGGGAAGTGGCTGCTGGTCTGGCAGTCGGGGTTGATGACCTGGCTGAAACGATTTGCCCCGGATGTATTAATCCTGGAGGCGAACCCCCGTTATCTCTCCACCCGTGACGCTGCGCGCTGGATGCACCGCCAGCACAAACCGGTTATCGGCTGGGGCCTTGGCGCCCCGCCAATTTCTGGCCCGCTGGCTGCTCTAAGAACTGCATCGCGCCGCCGTTTCTTAAAGCACTTTGATGCCATCCTCACCTATTCGCGCCGCGGGGCAGAAGAATATGCTGCGGCGGGCATCGACCCGGCGCGCATTTTTGTGGCCCCCAACGCAGTCACCTTTAAACCCGCCCATTCTCTGCCCGAGCGCATGTCCCGCTTTGCCGGACGGCCGATCATCCTTTTTGTGGGCCGGCTTCAGGCCCGCAAACGGGTCGATTTCTTACTGCGCGCCTGCGCCGCCCTGCCAGATGAGCTTCAACCGCGCCTGTGGATTGTGGGTGACGGGCCCGAACGCGAGGCGCTGATGCAGTTGGCCGAGACCGTTTATCCTGCTGCCGAATTCCACGGTGCGGTCAGCGGGGCCGATCTTGCGCCGCTGTTTCGCGAGGCAGACCTGTTCGTCCTGCCCGGCACCGGCGGACTGGCCGTGCAAGAGGCCATGTCTTTTGGCCTGCCGGTCATCACGGCCGAGGCAGACGGTACCCAGGTGGACCTGGTGCGCCCCGGCAACGGCTGGCAGATTGCCGGCGGTGATCTGGAGGTGCTCACCGGGGCGTTAAACAACGCGCTCAGCGATCCGCTGCGGCTGCGCGAGATGGGCGTCGAATCGTACCGGATCGTTTCTGAAGAAATCAACCTCGATCATATGCTCGAGGTCTTCACCGAAGCCATTCAGGCCGTTTGGAAAGGGTAAGAATGCGCATCTTAATCGTCGCCGATGGCCGCAGCCCCATCACCCGGCGCTGGCTGCAAGGGCTGGTTGCACTGCGCCACGAAGTAGCCCTGGTTTCCACCTTTCCGTGCCAGCCTCCCGAAAACATAAGTGAATTTCAGGTCATTCCGGTTGCGTTTGCCGGGCTGAGCGGCAGCCAGGTGAGCAATCGCACCGGCGGCGCAAACAGCGGCAGCACGCTAAAACAAACCGTCAGCCGGGCGCGCAGTTTATTTCTCCGCTTTCGATACCAGCTTGGCCCGCTAACCCTGGCCTGGTACGGCCCGCGGTTTGCCCGTCTGGTCGAACAATGGCAGCCAGACCTGGTGCACGCCCTGCGCATTCCCTTTGAAGGAATGCTGGCGGCTTACACCCCGGCCAACATTCCCCTGGCCGTCTCGGTGTGGGGCAACGATCTCACCCTGCACGCCCGCGGGTCCCGCGCCATGGAGCGCGCCACGCGCCGCACCCTGCAGCGGGCCAACGGCCTGGCAGCAGATGCCGGGCGCGACATCCGCCTGGGCCGGCAGTGGGGGTTTGCCCCGGAAAAAGCGGTTCTAACCGTGCCCGGAAACGGCGGGGTCGATCTGATGGAAATTTCCCGCGCCGCCTCCAACGCCGAGATTCCTTTTGCGCTGCCCCCTGCCGATGGGCCCTGGGTAATCAACCCGCGTGGGTTCCGCCCCGGTTCAGTCAACAATGATGTTTTTTTTCAAAGCATCCCCTTGATTCTGGACCGCAACCCCGGCATTCACTTTTTATGTGCGGCCATGGCCGGACAAAGCGAAGCAGAACAATGGTTGGACCGTCTCAAAATTCGCGGCCAGGTCACCCTGCTGCCCTTCTTACCCCAGGAGGCCCTCTGGCGGTTGTTTTCACTCTCTCAGGTTTCCGTCTCGATCAGCGCCCATGACGGCACCCCCAATTCGTTGCTGGAGGCCATGGCCTGCGGCTGTTTCCCTGTTGTCGGAGATATCGAATCGCTGCGCGAGTGGATCACACCCGGCATCAACGGGCTGCTGGTGGAGCCCTCCAAAGCGCCCGGTTTGGCCGAGGCTGTCTTGCTGGCTGTTGATAACCCCGCTTTACGCGACCGCGCCGCTTTGCGCAATCAAGAGATTTTGCACAGCCGGGCAGAGGTCAACCTGGTGCGTTCTCAGATCCAGGTTTTCTACCAGCGGTTGGTTTTGTAAAAAAGAATTTCCCCAAGTTATTGAGTTAGAGAAGAGGCGTGTTATTGGGTTCCGGTGTCATGCTGCGCCAAAGGCAGTAGCATCCCTACGCCAATTTGCAACACCTTCTCCGCCGCCTGCCGCAGCCCACATGGGTGAGGATTCTTCACACGCTGCGCCGGTAGAACACGGCGCAGCAGTTCAGAATGACACATGATTGTGGCCGTGTCATGCCGAGTGGTAGGTTGGGTTGAGGGGGCACACCCGAACCATCCACCAATAACGCCCATCCCCCCCGAAACCCAACGGGTACCGCTCGTACCTGTTGTTGAGTTTCGGGGCAAACGAGTACCTTAAAAACAGCCGCGTTGATGCCCCCTTACCCAACCTACAAAATGCTCGCCGCAGCCCACGTGGGTGGAGATTCTTCACACGCTGCGTCGGTGAAACACGGCGCAGCGGTTCAGAATGACACATGAATGTGGCCGTTGTCATGTCGAGCGCCGCGGAACACTCCCCACCCCATTACCCAAACCAGATTAAAACAAAAATGCGCAGGTTAACCCTGCGCACCATTCCTTAATTCACCAATTCCCCTACCACCAGATTCGGAACCAGGTTAAACTGCTCGCGCTGCTTCCCTTATAACTGATGACACTTTCCACCTGAACCACTTCTTTCAACCCACCTTCTGCCACCGGGAAGCGGATATGGGATAAACCGGCCGCATCAGAAGCCGGCGCCGGGTATACTTTTTCAAAACCGCCGGGCAAAGTTACCTTAACCGACACGGTGGCTTTTTCAACCGGGTTGTAATACTGGTCTTGCACAATTACGTACAAATCTTGAAATTCACCCGGTTTCAACAGCGCCTGCCCGACAAAAGCATAAGATTGCAAGCGGACCGGGGTGGTGTTAATGGTAAAACCTGGCTGAGTCGGTCCCAGTCGGAAAGGATCACCCACCCGGGCATCGAAATAGATGCGGCCCAGATCGGTCAGGGCAACGCCCTGGTCTGGGAGCAGTTCGGGCCGCCATTCAAACCGGGCGCGCTCAAAATATTGCACCGTGCGACCGTCGCGCAGTTCCATCGGGCCAATCGGGTTGCCAAAATAAATATCGCCCTGGTTTTGCCGATAAAAAGCCAGAAAATCATGACATACGCTGAAGCCGGTGGAAAAGCGTTTGCAATTCAACCCCGATTCGCGCAAACCATCTTTCAGCGGCTGATAATCGTATAACAGCCCGCCCAGATCTGCGATCTTCACCTGCGGCGTGCCATTGGCAGTTTGAACATCCAGGCGCACGCGCTGAAAATACTGGGTGCGCACACCGCTGGAAACATCAACAAATTCATCTGTAATGGGATAACCGAACAACAAAAGTGGGTCAGAGACGCTGTTATAGAAAGCCAGAATCTCCCCTTTGACCATATGCCCGGTCTCGGGGAAATAGCGCTCACCCGGGGGCTGTGAACCCGCTGAGGTAAGCATACTGACGGCGATGAGTAAAATAAAAATAACCACCCTGATGGAGTTGCTATGCCGCATATAATTATTATATGCAATCTCGAAGCGAATTCAATCCAATTGCGCTCCATTTCCGTTAACTAGAATTGTCAGTTTTGTCAGTTTGTTATCCCTTTGCAAATCCAGTTGAGATATAATCAATCAGAATGGAGGTCAAATATGTCGGATAATCAGTCTCGTCCTGATCTCCCCCGGGGTGGTGTCGTACAAGACATCGGGCTGCGTGTCCGTCTTGTGGCGCGTCTGATGGCTGATGCGCGGGTCTCGTTATGGTTGAAGATCTTACCCGTGGGAAGTGTAGTGTATCTTTTCTTCCCCGATTTGTTAATCGGACCGATTGATGATGCCCTGCTGCTCTGGCTGGCAACCACCCTGTTTGTCGAATTGGCGCCGCAGGAGATTGTTGCAGAACACCTGCGCGCTTTGCAAGGCTTGCCGCCCGCCCAGAGCAGCGGCCCGGTGGTCGACGCCACATTCAGCGACCCGCCGTCACCAGAAGAGAACCCGCAATGAAAAAGAAATTCTTCCTCCTGGGCAATATTCTGCTCACCGCCAGCCTGGCGCTCGCGGCCTGCGGGCCGCAAATTATCACCCTGCCGCCTGAAACCCCGGCCGCGCCAACCCAGACGCCCCAGGCCACCCAACCAGCCCCTGCCACCCTCGCGCCGGCCACCCCGGCAACACAGCCACCGCCAGAAAACAACCCCACCTCGGCATTACCCACACTGGTCATGCCCGAACTGGTCCGCCCCACCTATGCACCTTTCGGCGAACCGGTGACTGAATTTCCCGGTTCCAGCAATTTCCAATGGAAACTGGTCATCGGCGGTTTAACCCGCCCGGTTGATTTGCAAAACGCCGGCGACGGTTCAAAACGACTTTTCATTGTGGAACAGGATGGGATGATCCTCGCACTGGATCCCAATACAAATAAACTCTCCACCTTTCTGGATATTCGCGACCGGATCAATAACGACGGAAATGAACGGGGGCTGCTGGGCCTGGCGTTTTCACCCAACTATTCCAATGACGGGTTGTTTTATGTCAATTACACCGATAAAGAAGGAACCAGCACCATTTCGCGCTTTCGGCGATCAGAAGACCCCAACTTTATTGACCCCCAGAACGAACAAATTCTGCTAACCGTCAAACAACCTTACCGTAACCACAACGGTGGTGGACTGGCTTTTGGGCCGGATGGCTATCTGTATATCGCGCTTGGTGACGGCGGCAACGCCGGCGACCCGCTGGGCAATGGTCAAAATACCGATACGCTGCTCGGAAAAATCCTGCGCATCGATGTGGCCACCCATGAAGGCTACCGAATTCCACCCGACAACCCCTTTGTTTCCGGCGGCGGCCGGCCAGAGATCTGGGCCTATGGGCTGCGCAACCCCTGGCGGTTTTCATTTGACCGCGCAACCGGCGATCTGTGGATTGCCGATGTCGGCCAGTCGGCGCTGGAAGAGGTCAACTTCCAACCAGCCGGCGCCCTGGGTGGAACCAATTACGGTTGGAACTATAAAGAAGGCGACACGCCCTTTAAAGACACCCCGCCACAGGGGGCCGCTCTTAGCGATCCGGTTTTCATCTATAATCATGGCAAGGGCTGCTCGGTAACCGGCGGGTATGTCTACCGCGGTGCTGCATTACCCGAGTTTAATGGCCTGTATATCTTTGGGGATTATTGCAGCGGGTTTGTATGGGCCACCAACCGCATCATCGGCGGGTTTAAAACCCAGGATCTGTTTAAAATCAACGGCGAAATCAGCTCGTTTGGTGTGGATGAAGCCGGAGAATTGTATGCCCTTGACCATCTGGCCGGCGCAGTGCTGCGCCTTGAACGGAAATAAGTTGGCCAATAACCTTTTCTTATTGGCCGGGCGAATGGAGAAGCCCCCTGGAAGAACCAGACGATTTGCCCATTAACGGGTGTAATTGTGCAATTTGTAACAAATAATTGAGGATGAACACCACTAACCACTGCTGTAACCAACAGGTATAGTACAAATTAGACAAGAATTGAATTGTTTGTTTGGAGGTAGCAATGGCAGAAAAAGATTGGAAAATTTTAAAGGTTCGTTATTGTAATCATGCCGGTAAAGAGGTGTCGCTGGACGCAGAGGTGGTATACCCGGCGGAATGGATGCCCGATCAACCCCCCCGGGTGATATCCCATCGCTGCTCCAATGCAATCCGCTGCCGCCTGTTCAATCGCGGCGCTTGCCTCTGGTCAGGCGCAAACCCCACGTACGATCCCTTCCTGGAACGCGACTAAACAACCGGGCCGCCAGGCCCCCAATAAAAGCACTCCAGTTACTGCAAGAGCTGCTTGCAGGTGCATTTTTCTCTTTCGGGTGCCACTTGCCCCGTTCTTACCAGACGGGGCAAGTTTTTATGCTGAACAGCACAAAACAACCAAGACAGTCCGCTCCCTTACAGTCGCTTAACGGTTCAACCGGCCCCCGGTTCCTGCCCGTATAATTAATGGAGCAGCGCCCGGGCCGGGAGGAATTTACCCCGCCGGTGCAATGCGCCCAATCTTTCATTTGCAATGAGGCCCATTAATGAAGCCCAGAATCTTACTGATAGAAGATATACCCGATAATGCAACACTGGTGGAAAAAATACTGTCGGCTCAGGGCTATGAACTGATCTGGGCAAAAACAGCCGAAGAAGGCCTTGAAATGGGCGCCGCACAGCCCCCCCGGTTGATCTTGCTGGACCTGGGTTTGCCCGATATGGACGGCCAGACCCTGGTAGGTTACCTGCGCAATATACCTGCCCTGGCGCATACCCCCATTGTGGTGGTGACCGCCTGGCCCGAAGAAACCGCCCGGCGCATGGTTACAGCCTATGGTTGCGACGGCTTTCTGTGCAAACCAATCAACGTCCAGGAGTTCATCCGCCTGGTTCAACAAAAAGTGCCTACTGCACAATAAGACCGGCCAGACCTATGTCAACCAGCTCTCCTGTCGAAATTCTACCCGCCGATCAGTTCACGTTGGAGCAGCTTACCAACGCATATAATCAAACCCGAATCGATTATTTGATTCCCATGCCAATGAACGCCCAGCGTCTGGGTGAATATTTTGAAATGTACGACATTTCACTGCCCCATTCGGTGGTCGCCGTAGACGAAGGTGAAATTATCGGTCTGGGCATGTTGGGGGTTCGTGAAAACCGGGCCTGGTATACCCGGCTGGGTGTTTTGCCAAACACCCGCCGCGGCGGGGTGGGCAGCGCCCTGATGCATGGGTTAATCAATCAGGCCGCAAAGCTTCATCGCAAAAACCATATTCTGGAAGTCATCAAAAACAATACCCCCGCGCACCAGTTGTTTCTGAAATGTGGGTTCAAAGAAGTGCGCGAACTGATGGTGCTGCGCCGCCCGCCGGGAGCGCCAACCAGCTCAGCGCTGCAAAGCGAAGCAGCCTGGTTTGAAGGTGATGAGATTCCACTGCGGCTGGCCACGCTCAATATACCCCTGGCCTGGACCAACCAGCCCGAATCTTTAACCCATGTGCCGGCCAAAGGCGGGCTGGAAATTACGCTCGCAGATGGCAGCAGCGGCTGGGTGGTCTTTCAACGCCACAAATGGAACCTGTCGCATATCGTCTTGCACACACAGCACGGCGACCCTGCCGTGGTTGCCAGAGAACTGCTCACCACGCTGTACACCCGATTTCCCAATATCGACACCTATGCCGAAAACCTGGCCGCCGATGACCCGCACCTGCCGGGTTTCTGGGCGGTTGGTTTTATCGAAGCCTTCCGCCGGATCGAGATGATCCGTTCTGATTAATGTCTTCCCCCAAAAAGCAGCCGCCATGAACGCTTATCTTTTTGGAAATGCTGCCAACAATGAAATTCGCCGCCGCGGCACCCTTCTGGCGGTCTTGCTGCTGGGTCTTTATGCGGCCTGGCTGTTGTGGGGCACCAGTGATCCCTGGCCCCGCTTGGTCATTGGCAGCCTGACCCTGATTTTCACCTCTTTCATCCTGCTGATGGTCAGCCTGTGGGTCAATGAAAAAGACCCCCACCCCGCCTGGCGCTGGTTGCAGTTTTCCTTTGCTGTTCTGCTGGCCAGTGATCTGCTGCGCCCGATCTTGCAGCGCGCTGTTCCCATGCTGGGGCTGAGCCTGGCTTCATTGGAACTGTTCTCCATCGCCGCCGCCTTGCCCCTGTGGATCGGTCTATACCGTTTGCCCCGCACCCCGCGCCGCCGCGCCGGACGCGCCGCCCAGATGATGGATCTGGTTTTGACCGCTGCCGGTTTTGCCGCCACCCTGTGGGTGGTGGTACTTCAGCCGGTTGTCGCGGCGCTTTCGGCCAGCCAGATGTTGATCGCCGGGCTCAGCCCGCTGGTCGATCTCATCACGCTGCTGCTCATCTTAATCCTGTTTTTATTAAGCGACACCAACCGATTTTCGAACTGGTGGGGCTGGCTGGGGCTGGCCTTCGTCTGCTATGCCTTCAGCGACATCGCCTATGCTTCGCTGTTGACCAGCGGCGGTTATCAGAGCGGTTCAACACTCGATATTGGCTGGGTGGTGGGCGATCTGGCGCTGGCCGTAGGGATGTTAACCCGCCAGAATGCCGGGCTTAGCAGCGAACGGGCGCCTTCCTTCTGGCGGCGGCTGCTTGCCAGTTTTCAGAGCCTGCTGCCGCTGGTGCTGGTGTTGGTGCTGGGCTGGTATACCCTGCTGACCTGGCAGTTGAATGGCATCCTCTCGCAGGTGGGTCTATGGGTTACCGTTGCCCTGGCACTGGGGATGGTTGCCCGCCAGGGGATTTTAACCGGCGAGATGGAGCTTCAAAAATATGCCTCGCTGGTCGCCAGCATCGCCGAACCCGCCTTTGTGTGCGACCGGCGCGGTCAGTTGCAACTGGTCAACCCGGCGCTGCTCACCGCCGCCGGTTACGACCTGGAGAGTGACTTATTAACCGCCCCCTTGCAGCAGCTTTTGCACCCGGCCAATGAAACCAGTGTGCTGCTGGCGCACGGGCTGCACGGAGGCTGGTCGGGCGAGGTTCACCTGCGCCGCAAAGACGGCCGCCTGATGCCGGTGTTTTTATCGCTGCGCCCGCTGCTGCCCTCTGGCAGCCAGCGGCTGGTGCTGGCCGGAACCGCCCACGACCTGAGTTTGCAAAAGCAGCAGCAGGCTGATCTGCAAACCGCCTATGAGCAAATTGCCGCCGACCGCAGCGAATTGGAAAAGCTCAATCAGCGCCTGGGGCTGCTGGTTGACGAAAAAACCGCCGATCTGACCAGCGCCCTGGCAAAGCTGGAGGACCAAAACCGCGCCCTGCAGGAGCTTGACCGGCTGAAAAGCGAATTTGTCACCCTGGTCTCACACGAACTGCGCGCCCCGCTCACCAACATCAACAGCGGCATCGAGCTGCTGCTGGCCCGCTCTGAGCCGCTGCCCGACCGGGCGCGCGGCAATCTCGCCCTGGTGCAATCTGAAATTCGTCGTTTAACCCGCTTTGTCGAGACCATCCTCGATCTCTCAGCGCTGGATGCCGGGAGGCTGCCGCTTTATCCTGCCCCGCTGCACCTGAGCGCAGCGCTGAGAGATCGAGGAT
>CAZQLE010000079.1:0-15489 GCA_964593905.1 uncultured Anaerolineaceae bacterium
AACGGTGAGCGCGGTGATCGGCGAGCGCGAATTGGATACCGGTTTTCATGTTACCACCCCCGAAGCGCCGGATGTGCAGCGTTATCTGGCCGAGATGGAAGCGGCCGGGCTGACCCATGTAATTTTGGAAACCACCTCGCACGGGCTGGACCAGGACCGCGTGGGTGCCTGTGAATTTGACCTGGGCGTGGTGACCAACATCACCCACGAGCATCTGGATTATCATGGTTCTTACGAAGCCTACCGGATGGCGAAAGCCAAATTGTTTGCCGGTTTGAAAGACACGGCCGTTAAAGCGGGCGGCAATCTGCGCCTGGCGGTGCTGAATCGGGATGACAGTTCTTACACCTATCTTCACCAGGTGCAGACCGGGCGCGAGGTCAGTTATGGCTTTCACCCCGAGGCAGATGTTCGGGCTGAGGCGGTGGACTATTCGCCCGCCGGGCTGCGTTATACGGCGGTGGGGCCTGATTTTCGGGTTCAAATTCATACCCGGCTGGTTGGCGCGTTTAACGTCTCAAACACACTGGCGGCTTTTACGGCGGCGGTGATCGGGCTGGGCATCGACCCCGAGACGGCGGCGCGTGGGATTGCGGCGCTGGAAAGCGTCTCTGGCCGGATGGAGCGGATTGACTTGGGTCAGAATTTTACGGCAGTGGTGGATTTTGCCCACACCCCCAACGCGCTGGAAAATGCGCTGAAAACGGTGCGTCAGACAACTGCCGGCCGGGTGATTGTCGTCTTTGGCTCGGCCGGGCTGCGCGACCGTATGAAGCGGCGCATGATGCCGGCAGTGGCAGTGCGCTGGGCCGATTTGACGATTTTGACCGCCGAAGACCCACGCACCGAGAAGCTGGAAGATATTCTGGATGAAATGGCCGCTGAGGCGCGGCGACAGGGCGCGCTGGAGGGGCAGCAGTTTATGTGTGTGGCCGATCGCGGAGAGGCTATTCGTCAGGCTTTGCGCATGGCACAGCCCGGTGATGTGGTCATTGCCTGCGGCAAAGGTCACGAACAATCGATGTGCTTTGGAACGGTGGAATATGCGTGGGATGACCGCACGGCCATGCGCGCGGCGCTGGCCGAGCTGCTGGGGGTCGACGGCCCGGCGATGCCGGTTCTGCCGACTTCGACGGGGTGAAGCGCTCATCTCCGGCCTGGAACAACAGGGATTATAAAAAACACCCCCGAATTTTACGGGGGTGTTGTGCTTTGTTGCGCTGGTTTAGATGAGATTGTACCCTTTGGCGCGCAGCAGCTCACGCACCTGGTCGAGCTTGTAATCGATGATGATCTTGCCGTCGATATCAAAGGTGGGGGTGGTCAGGGTGCCGCCGGTCCACTTTTTCACCTGGGCCGATGCGCCGGGGACCCGTTCGATATCCACTTCGGTGAATGGAATCTCGTTCTGGTTCAACCAGGCCCGCGCACGCCGGCAGTCGGGGCACCAACTAGTGCAGTAGAGCACCACGCCGCCCCGCGGCAGCCCGGGAATTTCATCGGCGGCGGGTTTGGCCGGGGCAGGGCGGTCGGAGTATTTCGCCACTTCATTCAAGAGATCTTCGGTGCTGGGCATTTGGTCGATATCATGAATATCGATGTAGCGGATGATCCCTTCACGATCCAGAATGAAAATGGCGCGTTCTGAAAATCCTTCTTCGCGCAGCACGCCATATTTTTGGGATAGGGCGCCATGCGGCCAGAAATCACTCAACACCGGGTAGGTAATGCCACCCAGGCTGGCGGTCCATGCCTTGAGGCAGGGAATGTGATCGACACTGATGCCCAGAACCTGGACATTCATCCCTTCGAACCGGCTCAGATTGGCCTGATAGGAAGGGATCTGGCTCGTTCATATTGGCGTCCAGGCCAGGGGAAAGAACACCAGCATAACCACTTTTCCCCGCAGGCTCGATAGTTGAACCTCTGTATCCAGATGACTGGAGAGGGTAAAATCAGGCGCTGCTGTTCCGGGTTGAAGTTTCATCCGAATTCCTCCGCTCTTGTAAAGATGAAAGATTAAAGTACACGCTGTTCTAAACTTCAAATATTGGAGATTGTAGCATAAATCAATTTAAATCCAGGTCAATTTTTGGGCCAGTCTGTAAAAACCTTTTACACCCCGTTCGAGTTCATCAATCTCGATATATTCATCCACTACATGCGCCAGATGGATGGTGGATGGGCCAAAAACCAGCCGGGGGATGTTCTTCTCTGCGCAGACGCTGCCGTTGGTGCAATAAGGGACGGCATAAAGCTCGCCCGCAAGACCGGCCGCTTGCAGCGCGGCCTGGGCCGCCTTGACCCATTTTGAATCAGGCGGGGTGAGCCAGCCGGCGTGAAAATCGGGGGTTTTCAGGGTGTGACCGGTATATGTCGTATAACTGACCTCGTCTATCGCCGCCTGCCAGTTGGAGATATCTCGAAACGCATCTGCATATTCCGCCAGAATTACCTCAGGTGTTTCACCGGCAATCAGCCGCCGATCGCAATCAAATGAACAGGCATAGGGAATGGTTGACGCGCTGGGGGAAGGCAGGGATGAGATTTGTAAGGCGGCCAAAACACCCTTGCCAAGCCATTCCATTTCGGGGAGGGGTAGATGTTCCATCCGCCGCAGCATTTCTGCGGCTTTCAACAGCGCGTTCTCACCGGCTTCGGGTGTGGAGCTGTGTGCAGAGCGGCCGCCGGCGGTGAAGTGAAGCCGGGCGCGGCCTTTCTGCCCGATTCCGATCCGGCAGTCGGTGGGTTCGCCGATGACGACAAAGTCGGGCCGGTGCACGTCGAGCGCTTCGGCCAGCCCGCTGCCTTCGATGCATTCTTCACCCACGCTGCCACAAACCACCAGCGTGCCGCAAAACTCGGAAGATTCAAGGTGATTGACCGCGGTTAAGATCCCTGCCAGGCTGGCTTTGGTGTCGGTGGCGCCGCGGCCCCAGATGCGCCCGCCGCTAAGCTCTGCCCCAAACGGGTCATGCTGCCAGGCGGCCGTGTCGCCGAGGGGGACAACATCCATGTGGGCATCAAACAGAATCACCGGTCCGGGTTGAGCGCTGCGCCGCACACCGATCACGCTGCCGTACGGGTCGCGCCAGATTTGATCGAACCGGCCCGACTGTAGATAGGCTTCCACCCGATCGGCGCAGCTTTTTTCTTCTCCCGAATAGCTGGGGCAGCGCACCAGATCTTGATGAAGCTGGATGGTTTCGGTTAGCAGATGTGAAGGTTTCATGGGCTTTCCTGTGTGGGGTGGGGGAATGTGATTGATTAAATTCTAGCATCGAACCTGAAGGATGCATCACCCGATTTGTGTCATTATTTTTTAGATTTCGGCCAACAGCCGGGAGTAGCTGTCGTAGCGGGCAGCAGAGATTAGCCCGCCCGAAACCGCCGCCTGCACCGCGCAGCCCGGCTCTTTTTGATGGCGGCAGTTGCGAAACCGGCAGGGGTGTTCGGCAAACTCTGGAAAATAGAGCAGCAGTTCGTCGATGCTCATCTTTCCCAGCCCCAGGGTGCGGATGCCGGGGGTGTCGATGATATACCCGCCGCCGGGAATGGGTTGCAGCGTGGAAAACACGGTGGTGTGTTTCCCTTTGCCGGTTTGCTGCTGCACCTGACCGGTGCGCAGGGTGGCGGCCCCCAGCAGGGCGTTCACCAGCGAAGATTTGCCCACCCCGCTGTGACCGGTGAAGACGGCGGTCTGGCCTTTTAGCAAACTGCGCAGTTCTTCCAGCCCGCTATGATCTCGTGCAGAGACAAAGACCACCGGAATGCCCAGGGATTGATACATGGAGACATCGGGCAGGGTGGTGACCAGATCAACTTTGTTGATACAGATGATGAACGGAATCTGGCTGCGCTGACAGAGGATTTGATAACGATCAATAAAACGGGGTTTAAAGGCCGGTTGTGCGGCCGAGGCAGAGATGATCACCCGGTCGACATTGGCGGCCAGCACATGCTCTTCGCTCAGCCCCCGGCGCGCGCCATCCGCGCGCGGCCGGGTAAGAACGCACCGGCGGGGGTGCCGTGCGCGGATGACGCCCCGGCCGTCGGCAAAGGGCTGCCAGGAGACGGCATCGCCAATGGCAAATTCGGCGGCCCCTCTGGGAAACGCGGCGTGATCGGCGTCGCAGGGCACTGGCTGGTTGGCTGTGTCAAAAATGGTGATGCTCGTTTTTTGAATCTCGCACACCAACCCGGTTTGAAAAGGAATATCCACTTTGTGGATTGATTTTGCACTTGCACGGTTCATTTTAAGAATCCTATCCAGAAAAGAAAAACGCAGGCTGAAGCGCCTGCGTTGAAATGGGCCCGATCAAAATTTTTCGGGCGAATTACGACATTTGCAGGAGGCGCAACAAAACAGAACCAATCGAGCGATGGTGAAATTTGACCGTCATCTGTTCGCCTCCTTTCTTTTCAAGGGAAGAATTTTGACCATCTTAACCGAGATACCTTTTTTTGTCTACTGGACTTAAGACCGAGATCGTTGGCGGCAGCCCCATCTCTACAAACTTTATACATTTGTGGCAATTCTGAGCGCGCCGAATTATAATCAGCGAAAATAAATGGAGTTAATTGGATGAAAAAACTTCTTTTTGCCTTTCTGGTGTTAACCCTGATGATTTCAGGCTGTGCTGCGCCTGCCCAACAGCCTGAGCCAACACCGATTAAAATCGCGGTGCTGCCGGTGTTGGATGTGCTGCCGCTGTATGTTGCCGAGGCCAACGGCTATTTTGAAGCCAATGGCATTGAAGTGGAGCTTGTTCCGGTAAGCTCTGCGCCGGAACGCGACCAGTTGATGCAGGCCGGGCAAATTGACGGCATGTTGACCGAGTCGGTGACCTCGCTCATTTATAACCGTGATGCTGCACGCATCAAAATTGTGCGCTTCGCCCGCACCGCAACTGCTACCACCCCCATCTTTCGCATTCTGGCGGCCAAAGACAGCGGCATTCAGACCCCGGCCGATTTGAAGGGCGTTGAAATTGGCATATCGCAGGGCACGATCATTGACTATATGACCGACCGTGCGCTTGAGAAGGCCGGGCTGGGTAAAGAAGATATTGCCCGCGTGGCCGTGCCAAAAATTGATGAGCGCCTGACGCTTCTGGCTTCGGGGCAGTTGAAAGCCGCCACGCTGCCCGACCCCGTGGCTTCGCTGGCCTTGCAGCAGGGCGCGGTGCTGGTGGTGGATGACACCACAGTGCCCGAGGTAAGCAACAGCGTCTATGCTTTCAGTGTTAAGACGCTGGAAGAAAACCCGGCTGCGGTAAAAGCCTTTTTGAAGGCGGTTGAACAGGCCGTGATGGAGATTAATAAAGACAAAGCGGCGGTAAAACCGCTGTTGATCGAGAAGAAACTCGTTCCGCCCCCGCTGCTCGACAGCTACATTCTGCCTGATTTCCCGACCGCTTCGGTTCCCAGTGAGGCGCAGTGGGCCGATGCGTTGACCTGGGCCAAAGAGCGCGGGCTGGTAAGTGGCGATGTGAGCTATACCTCCTCTGTCGATGGCTCTTATCTGCCCGAATAAATGATAGAAATCGTTGATCTAACCTTTCGCTACGGCAGCCAGGAACCCATCTTTGACGGGTTTTCCTGGTCTGTCGCAGCAGGTGATTCCTGGGCAATTCTGGGCCCTTCGGGCTGCGGGAAAACGACGCTGCTATATCTGTTGGCCGGTCTGAAACATCCCACGGCCGGCAGCGTCTGTGTGGGCACAGGCTGTCTGGGAAAACCCCGGCCCGGCACGGGGCTGATCTTGCAGGATTATGGTTTGCTGCCCTGGGCGACGGTGTATGATAATGTCGCCCTGGGCTTGCGGCTGCGCAGCTTTTACGGCCCCGATGGCCGTCATGCCCCCCGTGAGACGGCCAATCCGCCGGATGATCGTCAGGCGCAGTTCTGGGTTGACCGCCTGGGTTTGCGTGCAGTCGCAGACCAGTATCCGGGGCAGCTTTCTGGCGGTCAGCGCCAGCGGACTGCGATTGCGCGCACCTTGACCCTGAACCCCGATTTGCTATTAATGGACGAGCCTTTCGCTTCGTTAGATGCACCCACCCGTGAATCGTTGCAGCGGCTGATTTTGCAGCTTCAAGAAGAACGCGGGCTGACGGTGGTGATTGTGACCCACGCCATCGAAGAGGCGGTCTGGATGGGCAGGAAGATTCTGGTATTGAGCAGGGCTACCAACCGGATGGCCGAGATTATCGAGAACCCCAACGCCGGCCAGCCCGGTTATCAAAATTCCAGCGCATATGCGAGTTTGTGCGACCGGCTGCGGATCATGTTGGGAGAGGTTGAGCGCCAGCCATGAAACGCCGCGATATTCTGATTGCAGTTCTTGTTCTGGCGGTGTTATGGGAGACCATTGCGCGGCTGGCAAACTGGCTGATCTTACCGCCGCTCAGCGATGTGTTGGTGCAGTTGGTGCGCGAACTGCCGCGCGACCTGGGGCGGCATCTGGCAGCCAGCCTCTGGCGGGTGATGGCCTCGATGAGCCTCTCTATTTTGCTGGCTGCGCCGTTGGGCATGTTGCTGGGGCAATCACGACAATTGGACCGGATTTTCTCGCCGGTAATTTACCTGTTATACCCGGTGCCCAAGGTGGTGTTGGTGCCGATTGTTTTTCTGCTGCTGGGGATTAATGACCTGGCAAAGATTACCATGATCTTTTTGATATTGTTTTTCCAGATCCTGGTGCTGGTGCGTGATCAGGCGGCTTCCATTCGCCCCGAGCTGGTTTCGTCGGTGCGCAGCCTGGGGGCGGGGCGGCGGGCATTGTTCCGATTTGTCTATTTTCCGGCTTCCATCCCGGCCGTGCTGACCGCGCTGCGACAATCGATTGGCACGGCGGTGGCCGTATTGTATATTGTCGAGTTGACGGCCACACGCTGGGGCCTGGGGTACTATATTGCGCTCAACGGCTCAACCCTGTTTGATTATCCCAAGATGTATGCCGGTGTGCTGGCGATGAGCCTGCTGGGTCTGGGGTTATATTTTTTGACCGACCTGGTTCACCACCGGGTCTGCCGCTGGCAGTTTGCGAGTTGAGATTATTCAATTCGATAGGCACGCAGACCGGGGATTTTTGAAAGCTCTTCAATCAGCTCATCTGGAAAATCGGCAGCATGGGTGCGAATCAACGCCTCCAGGCGCACCCGGCGGCTTTTCATATTGCGCTGCATTTTTAAATTCTCAACATGCTGGCCGTGCTGCTTAAAAATCTGGCGTACTTCGGTGTTCAATCCATCCCGGTAATCCACACTGAGCCAGACCATTTTCAGGGTGGTGTCACCCAGAACCCGCTTTTCAAAAAAGGTCACTACGGTTAACGCGCTGAAAAGCAGCAGGGTGGTTGCCAGGGCCGGCAGAATAAACCCGGCGCCAACAGCCAGACCAACGACTGCCATCGTCCACAGCGAGGCCGCGGTGGTCAGCCCTTTGATGTTGGCCCCAAACCGGAGGATTGCACCGGCGCCCAGAAAACCGATGCCCGAAATGACCTGTGCGGCCAGGCGGCCGGGATCGCCCGGGGTGGGTAACAGACTGGCATATTGAATGGAAATGATGGCCGCCAGTGTTGCGCCGGTGACCAGGATGATGTGTGTGCGCAGCCCGGCCGGCTGGCTTTGCCTTTCTCGCTCGATGCCGATTAATGCACCCAGTGCGGCGCCAACCAGCAGGCGCATGATCAACTCAGATAATGGGATCATCTTCCACCTCATTCACCGGCGGAACAGGCAGCGGTGTTATGGGGTCTTCTATTTCAGCGGCGGCCGCCGGTGGTCGTTTGCCGAATAAAATTTTTCCTGCCCAGGCCAGACCGATCAGGCTGGTGACCAGGCCCACCCAGATATCGGCCGGGTAATAGCGAAAGCGAACGTGGTGTTTGCCGGCGGGCAAATTGACCGCCAGCCAGCGCCCCGGAACCAGATCGGCCTGGGTGTCATCAACCCACACATACCAGCCCTGCCACAGGTTCTCTTTAACCTCCAGCATGCCCGGCTCTTCCAGATTGCAGATGACATCAATAAAACCACCCACTGCCGAAGAGATGCATTCACGCTGTCCGTTTGGCGTGGTGACCAGCGCATACTCACGTCCGGGTATCTGGTCGATATCCAGCTCAAAATAAGTGTTTTTGACATACTGAGGGTAAGGATTGATATCGCGCGATTCCACATACCATTCGGCCTGAGGGGCTTCGCGGTTACGCCAGGTCCAGGAATGATAGGTTTCTGAGATTTTGATGTTTCGCTGGTAAAAGAAATTGAGCTGGTCGAGATTGGCCGGAGGGCGCAGCCAGGCCGTTTTCTGGGGCGTGATGGCCGCCATCAGCTCGACATTGGGGGGAGAGGTCTTTCCACGACTATCCAGCCAGTATTGCGCCAGTTGCAGGTTGGGGATGATGGCCAGCAGCGCGGGGATGGCAGCCAGCAGACCGAGACCGGCCCCGATTTGTTTTCCTGAGGCAAAGCGCAGGCTGATTTCTGGTCTGGAGATCTTGAATAATGCATCCAGGCCCCAGGCGGCCAGCACGATCACCAAAGGCAGCGCCAGCCCGGCAATGCTGGCCGGGTAGCGCAACTGGTCGATGCCAGGATAAATGGGCTGGATCAGTCTCGCAAATTCTTTGGAGACCAGCCCAAAGAGCAGTAGAATTGCCACCCCGTAAAAGACCAGCAAACGCCGGTCGCGGGCGGGAACCAACAACACCGCCGTCAACGCCAACAGCACGGGCACCCAGCCGATATAATTGAAATTGACATAAAACATAATGTCATGCCCGAGCAGCGGTTGGCGGAAGAAATTAAGATCACGGATCAGCAAAGCGAGGGGGATGTTTTCAAGCGGCTGAAAGTTTTGAAGCCCTACATCGGTGGGTTTAAGAAAATTGGATGAAAAACGCAGGAAGGGGATAAACAACACCCCGGCGATTAAGAGACTGATGGCCGCCCCAATCAGATAATTTTTGCGGATGCTGGCTGCGTCTGGTGTGGGCTGAAACCCGAACAACAGAAACGCTGCCGGGATGAGACAGATAAAATAGCCCACCTGGTAGTATCCCTGACCCGAAAGCAGCAGCAGCCCGGCTGTCAGACCCAGCCAGCCGGCCGCACGCTGCTCTTGCCGCCAGCCAATCATCACCAGCGGCGGAATTGCCAGCCAGGCAGAGGCCTGCGAGAACATCAACATCATGTTGTACGAATCCATTTTTCCAACCAGCCCGCCGGCCACAGCGCCCAGCGTGCCCGCCCACAGACGGGCAAAACGACCCAGGCCGGTAACCTGGGCCAGCCACCAGGTGGCGATGCCCCCCAGCAGGGACGCGGCCAGAGCCACCAGCGCGGCCCCGTGGGTGGGGCCAAACAGCAGGGTGAGCACCACCACCACCGGGTGGAGCAGCGGGGTAAGCAGATCGACAAAGGTGGGCGCGCCGCCGTTCATTCCTCCGTTCCATAACCCGCATAACCCGCAGTTTTGAATTTGCACCCATTGGAATAAGTCATGGGTGACCACGGGGCCTTCCTGCCAGGTGATAACATGATCGAGCGGAGGAGCGGGCAGCAGCCAGCGACCGGCCCAGATGGCAAAAATAATCACCCAGGCCAGCTCGATCAGCGGGCTGTGCCAGAGATCGAATCTGCCGTTCTTCTGCGCATTCTTTATGTTCAGCGAAGTGAATGAGCGCTTTGCAAAAAGCTTTGGCAGACCTGCAAAGGTGAGCCGCATGGGCGGCTTTTGTTGGGCCTGGCGGGCGCGCAGGCGGTCCATCATCCAGAGATCGATTCCGATGGCTGCGAAAAGGCCGAGAATAATGTAGGGGGTGGCGGGCATGGTGCTCCTTGCGATCTTATACGGAGGCTTTTTTCATTATATAGTTTTGTTTGCCAAAAAGACCTGTTACTTTTATTAGGGGTGCGGCGTCACAGGCGGGACAGCAGGGCGAATGCTATAATGGATTAAGCAGCAGCACCGCCCCAATTGACCGGGTGCGGGCAAAATGGAACTAATTGGATGGATAAAACGTATGTATGATAGCCTGTGGAATCATTTGTAGATATCCGTACTGTGTCTGCAAATAGGAGTAATAACGATGAGCCGAAAAAACCTTCCATTTTTTAAAATTTTGTCTGTGTCTGTGCTGCTCCTTGCGCTCGCCAGTTGCAATCTGCCCACAGCGTTGAACCCTGGTCCCACGCAGGATGCCAACAGCATCATTGCGGCCACAATTGGCGCTGTGCAAACCCGGGCTGCACTGGAGCAGGCTGTTCAACAAACCGTGTCTGCGCTGCAGACCCTCGACGCCGGCGGGCAGCCCCTGACCGCAACCTCTACCGCGGAGCCCGGTGGGGTATTCACCGCCACTTCGGCATTCAGCAGCCAGACGGCTGCGCCCAGTGCAACCTCAAAACCCCCGACCATTGGTGTAACCCCTGTTCCGCCTACGGTGGCTGTTCAAAAACCATGTGACTGGGCTCAGTTTGTGGCGGATGTCAGTGTGGCAGATGGCGCCCGGATGTTGCCCGGCACCACGTTTACCAAAACCTGGCGGCTGCGCAATATTGGCACCTGCACCTGGGGCAGCAATTACAGCCTGGTGTTTGTCAGTGGTTCGGGGATGAATGGCCCGGTATCGCAGCCTTTGAGCGGGACTGTTTCTCCGGGCAATACGGTGGATATTTCGGTCAGTTTGCGCGCTCCTGACAGCGCCGGAACCTTTACCGGCTACTGGGCGCTGCGCAATGCCAGCGGTGCGGTGTTTGGCCTGGGCACTGGTAAGGTTGACCCGTTCTTTGTGCGGGTTAATGTGGAAAATTATGCTTCAGATGCCGTGCCTTCGGCCAAATATGGGGCTTATGATTTCACGGCCAAAGTGTGTGATGCGGCCTGGACAAGCGGTTTGGGGAAGATGGGCACCCCCTGCAACAAGGAAATTACGGATCCGTCTTCGTGGGCAGCGGTTGAGCTGAACCCGAAACTTGAAGACGGCCGTCAGGAAGACGAGCGCTCTTTATATGTGCGCGCCGGACAAACTGCCCAGTATGCCGAAGGGATTTACCCCGCGTTTTCAGTCAAGACCGGTGATCGTTTTGTGACCTGGGTGGGCTGCCAGCGGGAGGCGCGTTCGTGTGATGTAACCTTTGTTTTGCGGTATAAAGACAGCGGCGGAACGGTGCGCGAGTTTGCCTCCTGGCGCGAGAAGTTTGAGGGCCAATATACCCGCGTGAATGTGGACCTGAGCAGCTTAAACGGTCAATCGGTGCAGTTTATCTTGCGCATGGTGAATACGGCCGGAAACAACAACGCCAATGGCACGTGGTTCATTCCGCATATTCTGCGGCCCGGTCCCCCGGCGCCCACCAAGACCGCTACGCCCACTGCGACGGTAACGCTTACCCGCACGCCAACTCAGACGGCAACTGCTACGGCGACCGCCACGGCCACAGCCACGGCCACGAATACCGCAACCGCAACTGCAACGGCGACTGCCACGGCCACGGCCACAGCCACAACAGGCCCTTGATCTGGCCTTGAAGACCCTGAATCCACTGCCCTTCTCTATTGCTATACGAGAAGGGCAGTTGTAAAATAAGAACCAGGTCGCAAGGAAAAGCGGCCCATTTTATGATGATGACTGACCTACCTCGCCACTGTTTAAACTGTCAGGCCGAATTGCAGCCCGGTGAACCATTTTGCAGCCAGTGTGGTTCGCCGGTTTTTGCCGCCCAGCCGCCACCCGCGCCTGTTGAAACCGGGCCGGCAACGGTTGTTGTGCCTTCCACGACCGATGTGAAGGCGGTGTCTCAATCTGCGGCGGATGCCTCTGACCCACAACTGGGCTCGCTTGCGGCGAACCGCTCAGGGAATCTGATCATTCCGGTGAATGGGGTGATCGGTTTTCTGGTGGGGGCGCTGATGGTGGCCTGTTGTATTCTGGCCGTGCTGGGGGGCGCATTGGGGACAGGCGTCTTGCTTAGCTCTGCAAACCCGAAACTTTCATGGCAGGGCCTGGTGGATGCCACCACGGGCCCGGCGATGACGGATATTTTCGCGAGCATCCCAACTCAACTGGTGGGAACTCCGTCGCCAACCCCCACGGTTGTGGATGGGACGGCCGAGACGGTTGAACCGCTGCTTCTGGCAGAGGGTGATTTATCGGCCACACCGCAGGCGTCGGCAACAGGAGCGGCGACGCCGCTGACCACGCCGGTTGCCGGACAACCGGCTTCATCAATAACCCCAACTGATATATCCGGCGAGTCGGTTGAATATGAGGGGGTGCGGTTAATTGTGCCCTCTGCCGTGGCAAACAATGCCTATGGTGAGACCCTCCCGGCAGATACAGCGGGCAGCCCGGATGAACCTTTTTCCATTTATCCCGAAACAACCGCCTTTTATTTTGAAAATTACCAGGTCCCGGTTTCTTATACCGACCAGATCTTAATGATCTTCCCGGTGGCTGAATATGAGAGCATCGACAGCGGCGTGGGGGCAAAGATATCTGCCTTGCGCCGTTTGTTAGACAGCCGCTCGACCACCGGGCAGGCTACGCTTCCGCTCATTCCCGGCTATGATGGCGAGCAGATTTTCTATTCCAACGTAAAGTTTTTCAATTTCAAGAACGGCCGCGGGGTGCGCTATATTACCATGTATGGCGATGAAGTGTCGCCGGTCAACAATGAAACCCTGATGTATATTTATCAGGGGCTGACGGATGACGGTGAATATCTGGTTTCGGCCTTGCTTCCGGTCAACAGCCCCATCCTTCCCGATTCCTATGAGATTCCAGATGGCGATTATGATGCGTTTGAAGCCAATTACGACCAGTACATCAGTGACATAACCAAAAAACTCAACGCAGAAGCGGAACCCAGGTTTTTGCCTAATCTGCAACTGGTTGATGGTATGCTTCTTTCGTTGAGTGTGAGGGCTTCACCCTGAGATCTTTAAGTAAATTATCTTTTAGAAACCCCCGATTTCTTAACACCCGAGTCTCGAAATCGGATATGATAAGAACAATGAACGGCCAGTCTTCGGGCTTCTTCTCTGTAGCCTGAATTACTACGAAAATTCATCATTCATTTCTATCAGAAGGTAAGAACTAAGGAGGACAACAATGAACTTTGGCGCAGCATTTTCTTATGTTTTTAAGGACCCCGACTGGATTAAGAAATTGATTATCACCGGTCTTATCACGCTGATCCCGGTTCTCGGGCAGCTTTATTTGCTGGGCTGGTCGTTGGAAGTAGCCCGCCGGGTAGCTGAGGGCGATATGGAACCGCGTTTGCCCGAGGTTGAGTTTGGCGCCAGCCTGGGACGCGGCTTCAAGGCCTTTATCATTGGTCTGGTTTATTCACTGCCAATTCTTGTTGTTACTCTGCCGATCTCGCTGTTGAGCGCTTTCATCCCCGAATCGGGGGATATCGAAGAGACCATGGGGGTTGTGTATGTGATTGTCAGCCTGTGCTGCGGCAGCCTGGCCTTTCTGTTCTCGCTGCTGTATGCAGCGCTTGTGCCGGCAGCCTATACCAAATTTGTCACCAGCGGCGAATCGATCGGCGCGGGCCTGAAGTTTGGTGAGGTGTTTGGCATGGTGCGCAAGGCCCCGACGGCCTATTTGATCGTCATTCTGGGCGCGATTGTAAGCGGCTTTGTGGCCGGGCTGGGCTCCATTGCCTGCGGTATCGGGGTGCTGGTGACCACTGCATATGCGATGGTGATTAATGCCCATCTGTATGGGCAGGCGCATCGTCAGGCGAAGGGTCTCTAGGCTTTACTAATTTGTTGAAGCAGACCGGGGAATATCCTTAACCCGGACCCTGAATTGTATGGTGTTTTGAGGCTGTCCCAAAAGGGCAGCCTCAAATATTTTCCGGTTGTCTGAAATTTGTTTTCAGGGTAAACTCTTCGTATCCCAAATTATTGTAAAGAGGATGTTTTATGTCTCGTTCCGGGGACGAAAATCGAACTGTGTACTCAACCGAATGGGGCAGAATGTGCCCGGAGTGTGGTCAACCGGTGGAGCGTTGTGCGTGCAAAAAGAAGGCTGCCGCTCAACCCGCCCCAGACGGGGTGGCGCGGGTGCGGCTTGAGAAACAGGGCCGGGCCGGCAAAACCGTGACCACGGTCCGCGGTCTGGCATTGAATGAAGAAGCTCTGCGCAGCCTGGCCTCGGACCTGAAGCGCAGTTGCGGCACGGGTGGGGCGGTGAAGGATGGGGTGATCGAAATTCAGGGTGATCATGCCGCCGGGATCATTGCCTGGTTGACGGCCCACGGACATAAAGCCAAACGGGCTGGCGGTTGATTGTTTTGGAATTATGAACAGCACAGCGGGGGATGGAACCGATTTTGAATTCCCCCTGTTCTACAACAGATGGCTCTTATTGATTCAAAGGATGTGAAAATGGCAGTGGAACCCAATAAAGTGATTTATTCCATGATCGGGGTGAGTAAGTTTTATGAAAAGAAACCGGTCTTAAAAGATATTTATCTGTCGTATTTTTATGGCGCAAAAATTGGCGTAATCGGTCTGAATGGCTCGGGTAAAAGCTCGCTGTTAAAAATTCTGGCCGGGGTGGACAAGGAATATAATGGCGAGACCGTGCTTGCCCCGGGGCATACGGTGGGGTATTTGGAGCAGGAACCCCTGGTGGATGAAGCCCGCACGGTTAAAGAAGTGGTGCAGGAAGGCATTCAAGACCTGATCGAGTTGATGGACGAATATAACCGCATCAGTGAGGCTTTTGCCAACCCGATGAGCGATGACGAAATGAACACCCTGATTGAACGGCAGGGTGAACTGCAAGATGAAATTGACCACCGTGACGCCTGGGACCTGGATGCCCGGCTTGAGATGGCGATGGATGCGCTGCGCTGCCCGCCGGGTGAGACCCCGGTTAAGGTGCTTTCGGGGGGTGAACGGCGCCGGGTGGCGTTGTGTCGGCTGCTGCTCAAACGACCCGACATTTTGCTGCTGGACGAGCCCACCAACCACCTGGATGCCGAAGCGGTGGCCTGGCTGGAGCATCACCTGCAAAAATATCCCGGCACGGTGATTGCCGTTACCCATGACCGCTATTTTCTGGATCATGTGGCTGGCTGGATTTTGGAGTTGGACCGCGGACAGGGCTTTCCTTATCAGGGAAATTACTCTTCGTGGTTGGAACAAAAACGCACCCGTCTGGAACAGGAAGAAAAGGGCGAGACCGAACGGCAGCGGACCTTGCAGCGCGAGTTGGAGTGGATTCGCATGTCGCCCAAGGGGCAGCACGCCAAGTCGAAGGCGCGCATTACCTCGTATGAGAAGCTGCTTTCGCAGGAAAATGAAAAGAGCTTTAACGAATTGCAGTTGTTTATTCCCCCTGGCCCGCGACTGGGAAATGTGGTCATCGAACTGGATCAGGTCAGCAAGGTGTATGGCGAACGGATCTTGATGGAGAATGTGTCTTTTCAGATCCCGCCTGGCGCCACCGTGGGA
>CAZQLE010000080.1:0-11688 GCA_964593905.1 uncultured Anaerolineaceae bacterium
GCAGTGTGAACATCCGATTGAACTTCTTCGACATTTTTCCTCCGTTGAATTTGAGACAATTAGTAAACCATCTCACCATTGACAAACGCGCGGGTGCGCGGGTCGATGGGGCTTTCAAAAAATTGCTGGCTGCTGGTCATTTCTACGATGCGGCCGGCCAGCATCAACCCGATGCGGTGCGAAAGCCGGCGGGCCTGAAAGATGTTATGGGTCACCAGCACGATGGTGGTCTTTTGCTGTTCATTAATTTCGCGCACCACATCTTCGATCAGGCCGATATTGTAAGGGTCAAGATTGGCGGTCGGCTCATCTAGCAGCAAAACCTGCGGGTGTAAGATCACCGCACGCGCCAGGGCCACGCGCTGCGCTTCACCGCCCGAGAGTTTGCGCGCGCGCTGGCGGCGCAGTTTTTCTAACCCCATGCGTTGAATAATGGCATCCATTTCAACTTTGCCGTTGTGTTCAGCGCGCAGCTTCAACCCGTAGGCAATGTTTGCTTCTACGCTGTCTTGCAGCAGGGCCGGGTGTTGGAACACGGTAGTTACTTCGCGCCGCCGCGCGAGCGGAAAGTTTGGTGAAAGTTCAAGATCGTCATAGCGCAGCGTACCTTCATCGGGATATTCGAGAAAATTGAGCAGCCGCAGCAGGGTTGATTTGCCTGCGCCGCTCGGACCCACTAGGGTCAGAATTTCACCCCGGCGAATCTCCATTTGATCGATATCCAGAATGGGGCAGCCTTCATACCCTTTTTTGATGTTTTCCAAACGATAAATGAACTCCATGCTTAATTCCCTTTTCCCTGCAACTGGGTGACGCCAAAGTTAATAATGAAGGAAAGGGAAAGCAGCACCATGCCCAGGCCAATGGCAAGATCAAAATTGCCCCGGCGGGTTTCGAGCATGATGGCGGTGGTTAAAACGCGGGTCGAACCCTCGATGTTTCCGCCGACCATCATCACCGCGCCCACTTCTGAAATAATGCTGCCCAGGCCGCCGACCAGGGCCACGATTACCCCCAACCGGGCCTCACGCAGCACGGCCAGGGTGACCTGTGCCGGTGTGGCGCCCAGGGCGCGAATTTGCAGCCGCAGGGCCGGGTTCACCTCGGCCACGGCAGACATGGTGTAGCCGATGACCAACGGGGTGGCAATGATGACCTGGGCAAAGATCATGGCCGGCACAGTAAACAGCTCCGGCAGCCAATCCCAGCTCAAACCGCTTAAGATGCCAGAGCGCGAAAGGGTGAGATATACGGCCAGACCGACCACCACCGGCGGCAGCCCCATGCCGGTGTAGATGAGAGCCTGCACCAGGCGTTTGCCGCGAAAGCGCACCAACCCCAACAGGGCCCCCAGCGGAATGCCCAGCAGTGCGCTGATCACCAGGGCAATCCCGCTCACTTTTGCTGATAAGAAAATAATTTCCCAAAGAACCGGGTCGCCGCCGAAAAACAGCCGCAGACCTTCCTGAATACCCGACCATAGAATTTGCATGAGGATTCCCGGGGGATCAAATGTATACTTGTTGCGCTACAAAGATACATTTTGGTTATATCATAGTTGCGGATAAGGGTCAAATGATAAAAATCAGTTCTCCGGTATAATGTTTTGTGAATTGCTTTGAGTTATCTGGTGAAAATGGATAAGGCAGGGAATTGAATATGAAGGTTGTATTTTTGGGGACGAACGGCTGGTTTGACAGCCCAACGGGCAGCACACCCAGTGTGCTGGTGGATACGGGCAATGAATATCTGGTGTTTGATGCCGGTTATGGTTTTGCCCGCCTGAACGAATGGGTCACCCGGCCGCAGCCGGTGTATTGTTTTCTCAGTCACTATCATCTCGATCATGTGATCGGGCTGCATACCATAGTCCGCAATCGTTTTGAACAGGGGTTTCAATTGTTTGGGCCGGCCCCGGCAGCAGAAACGCTTTCTTCTTTACTGCGTTCACCCTTTACGGTGGAAGCGGGAAATTTGCCTTTTGTAATGACCATCTCCGATGCCCCTGCGGGGCTGTCTGCGCTTCCCTTTCGCGTAGAGGCGCTGCCGTTAATTCACACAGCTCCCTGTCTGGGCTACCGGGTGGAAATTGGCGGTAAAATACTGGCTTACTGCACCGATACCGGTTATTGCGCCAACGCGGTTGTGCTTGGCAAAAACGCCGATCTGCTGATTACCGAATGTTCCCTGTTGCCGGGGCAGCCCGATAATGGCTGGCCGCATCTTACCCCGGAACTGGCGGCGCGGATTGCGGTGGAAGCCGAAGCCAGGCGGCTGGTGTTGATGCATTTTGAAGCCGCCAATTATCGCACGCTTGAACAGCGCCAGGTGGCGCAGCAAACCGCGCGACAGATTTTCGGCAACACCGATGCTGCTGTCGATCAGATGGAAATTATCTTATAAGGGAAGTTGCAATTCTGCTGTAAACAGAGGCGGCTGCAATGCAAGATTTGTGGCCGGGGGTGAAAATGGCATCTTTTATGAAAAATTTGAGAAATGTGCTGCGGTTAAACGCCGACAGCCCCAAAAAATGGAGACGGGTGTTCCTGGCGCTGACGATGGGTTTGCTGGCGTTGTTTTTGCGCACCTATCTGGCCTATAGCGGCACTATTGAATATGATGAACCCATTTATATGGATGCGGCGTTAAATTATGCCCAGGCATTGCACACAGGCAATTTAAGTCGTCTGGGAGATGTTACCTATAATATTGAACACCCGGCATTAAACAAAGTTTTATATGGCACGCTCCTTCTCCCCGCCAAACCGGTCCAACCCGGGCAGGTCCGCATGCCGCCTGAGGTTCAGATATTTACGATGACCCATTTTCGGAAAATATTTGTCATGCGTATGTTTTCGGTTTTTTTTGGCAGCCTGGCGGTTATTCTGCTTGGTTGGATCAATCCGCTGGCGGGGTTTTTTCTGGCGATTCACACGTATGCGGTTAAGTTCACCAGTGTGATCTATCTGGAGGCGCTGCCAGCCTGTATGGGCCTGATCGCGGTAATTTCTTTTTCCAGATTTCTGAGGATATTTGAAGAAACTTCTTCGCGCTCAAAGAAGCGTATCTGGCTCTGGCTGGGGCTTTCTTCAACTGCGTTGGGGGTTGCGGCGGCATCCAAATATCTATATGCCACTGCCGGGATTGCAATTGTGATTTACAGCCTGATTGTGCTTTTGCGCAAACGAAAATGGGCCATGCTTCCCATGCTGCTGGCCTGGGGCGTTGGGGCGCTGCTGGTTTTTGTGCTGACAAACCCGGCGCTTTGGCCCAACCCGGTGGAGCGTCTGTCGGAATCGTTGTTGTTCAGTGTGAATTACTCGCAAAACAATGAAGTGGTGAAAGCCCTGAATTATCCGGTCTGGCAGCCGTTTGTCTGGCTGCTGGCTGCAATTCCTCAACAAGATCAAACGACCACCCCGTTTTTTGTTCAATTGTCAGACTTTTTCATCGCTGTCGATCCCGTTATCTTTCTCCTGGCTCTGGCCGGCATTCCGCGCCTTTACCGCCAGAAACCGCTTTATCTGGTCTGGTGGGTGGTGGGGATGGTGTTCTTGCTGGTCTGGAAAACCAAATGGCCGCAGTATGTGTTGATCCTTCTGGCGCCAATGTGCCTTTCGGCTGCGCTGGGGGTGGGGCAGATCCGCACTGTGGGACAAAAGGTCTACGCCGCGCTCTGGCCCGAGGCAGAAGAAGCCTGAGATCAGCCATTCATCCAACAGGGAGGGTGCGCCTTGGCGCACCTTTTTTTGTGTAAGGGCGCGGCAAATCTCCCGCGTGGCGGGAAGACGGTCTAAGATTCGCGGGCAAAACGGGGAGGACGTGGGATCCCACGTCCTCCCCGTTTTGGTTTAAGAAACCCATTCTGTTCTTGCATTTAAAGAACAATTGTTCTATAATCGATTCATTCCTGGATCGCATCGCGGTAATGTATTCGAACCAATCAGACAGGCAGGAGGAATGTGATGTCCAGAGTGGTGCACTTTGAACTTGCGGTTGATGATGTTCAGCGCGCGATTGATTTTTACAGCCAGGTGTTTGGCTGGAAATTTCAAAAATGGGATGGCCCAATGGAGTACTGGCTGGTAAGCACCGGCGACCCTGCGCAGGCGGGAATTGACGGCGCTATTTATCCGCGGCAGGAGGGGATGGTCTGGAACAATGTCATTGGGGTGACCGATATTGATGCGGCCATTCAAAAAGTGGTGGATCACGGCGGCAAGGTCATCATTGAAAAAGATTATATCGCCGGGGTGGGTTATTTTGCCCAGGTGAAGGATAGCGAAGGCAACGGTTTTGGCTTAATGCAGGATGAAACAGGAGCGCCGTGAGGTACCGGTTTAATGGCATGACGATTGTGGCGCTGAGCTGGGTGGTGTTAATTGCCCTGCTGGTGCTTGCAGATACGGGTTCGGCCGCCCCGCTGGTGCAAACCGGCGGGGCGATTGCCCCCACCCCTGCCGCAGCAGAAACCGGCCGCAGCGCAGCGCCCGCCAACCCGGATGTTGTGGCCGTGGCCGCAGTGGAACCGGCAGCAGAAGCGGTTGAAGCTGCCCCACCGGAAAGCGAAGCCTTTACCTTTACCGGCGGCGAAGAAGAGAAGCTGATTGCCGCCCCCTATACCGACTTTGTTTTGACCCAGGGCTTGCACGGCTGGTCGTACGGGCATAATGCCATCGATCTATATGCCGGTAAAGGCGAGCCGGTGCTGTCGCCGATCAATGGTGTGGTGGTGAACTATTTTGTTGACCAGTATGGCAATACCAACCTCGAAATTGAAAATGCCTATTACCGCGTGTTGCTGCTGCACGGCAATTATTCGGTTGAGGTAGGCCAGAGGGTGGCCCTGGGTGAGCCGGTGGGCACCGAATGGAACAACGGCTATACCCTCGATTTTCAGGGGAATTTATGCACCGGCCGCGACTGCGGGTACCATACCCATTTGAATATTTTTGACAAGCTGACGGGCACCAATGCCGACCCGCTGGCTTTGTTGAATCTTTAACCCCGAGCTGAAATCAGCATCATACTGTGCCGTAACGGGCGGTTCCCCGGTTGGGAACGGCTTTCTGGTGGATCTGCGGCCGGTTTTTCCCCGCTTGACTTTTATTAGAACAAAAAATTGACCTCTCCCCGCGGATAATAATCGGGAGTATACTCATCCGGTTTTGTAGAATTGTGGATTAGTAGAAAAGAAAGAATGATCATTCAGAACGAAAAACACGCAAATATATTTGAAGAAACCTCAGCCCAGCCGCCGAAGGCGGATTTTCGCAGTTGGTTGGTAGGCCGGCCTTTAGCCACAGCAGATGCACCGCACCAGACGATTGGCAAGGCGATTGGGCTGGCGGTTTTTTCGTCGGATGCGCTTTCTTCGGTCGCTTATGGCCCGCAAGAATTGATGATGGTCATTGCGGCGGCCGGGGTGGCCAGCCTGCATCTTTCGATCTGGGTTGCGGTTGCGATTGTAGTTTTGCTCGCGATCTTAACCTTCTCCTACGAGCAGACGATTCATGCCTATCCGGGTGGAGGTGGCGCTTATATTGTGGCCCGCGATAATCTGGGTGAGCTGCCGGCGCAAACTGCCGGCGCGGCGCTGTTGACCGATTATATTCTGACTGTCGCGGTATCCATCTCATCGGGTGTGGCCCAGATTATATCGGCCTACCCGGGTCTCTTCCCCTATCGGGTGGAGATTGCGGTTGTGATGATCGCGTTTATTATGCTGATCAATTTGCGCGGGGTAAAAGAATCGGGCATGATGTTTGCGGTCCCGACTTATTTCTTCCTGTTTATGGCTTTGTTGATGGTGGTGATTGGTTTTGCCCAGTTTTTTAGCGGCAATCTGGGGGTGGTGGTAGACCCGCCTGAACTGGAAGCGGTTGCGGCCCAGGGCTTCACCCTGTTTTTGCTGCTGCGCGCTTTTGCCAACGGCACTTCTTCGGTGACCGGTGTGGAGGCCATCTCCAACGGCATCACCGCTTTTAAAGAACCGCGCAGCAAAAATGCCGGCCTGACCCTGTTGTGGATGGCGGGCATCCTGGGCACGCTGCTGCTCAGTTTTACAATTCTGGCGGTGCAGGTGGGCGCGCTGCCTTCTCTGGAAGAGACGGTGGTTTCGCAGATTGCCCGTACGATCTATGGGGGCCGGGGTGTTTTGTATCTGGCGACCATTGTAGCCACCACGGTCATTCTGGTGATGGCCGCCAACACGGCCTTTGCTGATTTTCCCCGTCTGGGTGCGCTGCATGCCGGCGATGGTTTTCTGCCCCGCCAGTTGACCTATCGCGGCAGCCGCCTGGTATATTCGCGGGGGATTGT
Source organism: uncultured Anaerolineaceae bacterium (assembly GCA_964593905.1). Taxonomy (GTDB): domain Bacteria; phylum Chloroflexota; class Anaerolineae; order Anaerolineales; family Anaerolineaceae; genus CAZQLE01. The sequence continues at coordinate 6,322 of CAZQLE010000080.1, forward strand.
TGCGCTGGCGGCGATTGCCTCACTGCTGGTGATCGGTTTTCAGGCCAGTGTAACCAAACTGATCCCGCTGTATGCAATTGGCGTATTCTTGTCGTTTACATTGTCGCAAACCGGTATGGCCCGGCGCTGGTGGAAATCGGGGCGTATGAAACCGGGCGACATTTTGCAGGAACCCGGTTCGGTGCTGACTTATGATAAGGGTTGGCGACATAAGATGATCATCAATGGTATTGGCGCCTTCAGCACCTTTGTGGTGATGATCATGTTTGCCATAACCAAATTTATGGATGGCGCCTGGATCGTCATTGTGTTGACCCCCATCCTGGTGGCGATCTTCTTCTCGATTCACCGCCATTACAAAGGGTTAGCCAGGCAGCTCTCACTGGAACACGGGCCGAAGGTGCCCACCCGCATTGGACACAACCGCGTGATTATGCCGGTTAGCGGGGTGCACCAGGGCACGCTGGCCGCTTTGCGGTTTGCGCGAACCCTGTCAGAAGATATCACGGCTGTCCATGTTGCGATTGACCCGGTTGAGGCGGCCAGGGTGGAAGCGAAATGGGCTGACTGGGGTGAAGATAACCGCCTCATGGTGCTCCATTCTCCATACCGTCTGTTTGTTGAACCATTGCTCGATTACATTCGCCGGTTGATTGAAAAAATGGAGCCGAATGATGTGTTGACCATTGTGGTGCCGCAGTTTGTGCCCTCCAGTGAGATCACCAATATTCTGCATACGCGCACGGCTGAAACGCTGCGCAAAATCTTGATCCACCAACCGAATATTGTGATCGTCGAAGTGCCTTACCAGATCCAGTAAACCCATCGGTGCAGGATAAAAATTTTTGGCAGAGAGCGTTGCTGCGATATCGCGGCGGCGCTCTCTGTTGTTTTTTGGCCTTACATTTGCCTCTCAACTGGTTAAAAAGGCTTGTACAATGTTGGGTTATCGTCAATAATTCTTATGCAGACGCTATACTTGTGTAACAATTCAGGCTGCCGGGTAAAGCTCAGCTTTTCCAGGGCTATCTGTTTCTTTCCACTTTTTTTTCTGAGGTTATCTGATGCAAACTTATTCTGTTCCGATGGTTCCCGGTCCGGTCTTTGTTCCCCAGGAAGTATTCACAGCTTATTGCCAGCCGTTTGGTTCGGCGGATATTGAACCGGAGTATCTTGACCTGTACCGCAGTGTTGAAGCTGATTTACAGCAGTTGTTGGGCAGCCGCAATCAGGTGGTGATTAAGACCGGTGAAGGTATGATCGCCCTGTGGGGCGCTTTAAAAAGCTGTTTAAAACCGGGTGACCGGGTTCTGGCGCTGGGTACGGGTGTGTTTGGTTATGGCGTTGGTGATATGGCTCGTTCGCTGGGCATGGAAGTGCGTACCATCGGCTTTGGATATGATGAGACACTTACCCGCTGGGAGATGATTGAAGACATTGTGGCTTCTTTCAAACCCAAGATGATCACCGCAGTGCATTGTGAAACCCCATCTGGCACGCTGAACCCGTTGGAGAAGCTGGGTGAAATCAAGCAGCGCCAGAATGTTCCGTTGTTGTATGTGGATGCAGTAGCCAGTGTGGGCGGCGCGCCGGTGAACGCAGATGTCTGTCAGATTGATTTATGCCTGGGCGGGTCGCAAAAGGCGCTTTCGGTTCCCCCTGGTCTGGCGTTTTTGAGCGTCAGCCTGCGCGCCTGGGAAGCTGCGCAAGAAGTGGGTTATGTGGGTTATGATGCTCTGCTGCCGTTTCGTCATGCGGTGGAAAATGGGTATTTTCCATACACCCCGGATTGGAACGGTCTGGCGGCGATGAAAGCCGGGGCGCAGATTTTGCTGCGCGACGGCCTTGAAACCACTTTTGCCCGTCATGCGGCTGTGGCTGAACATACCCGCGACCGTTTGACCAAAATGGGCATCGAAATCTTTCCCAAACCTGAGGCGATTCCAGCACCAACGGTAACGGCCGCCCTGGTGCCCGATGGATTTGGCTGGGCTGAATTTGATGCAAGCCTGCGCAGCGAAGGGCTGGTGGTGGGCGGCAGTTATGGTCCGCTGGCGGGTAAGGTGTTTCGACTGGGGCATATGGGTTCTCAGGCGGACAGGATTCTGGTGGACCGCGCGCTGGATATCATTGAGGAAAAGATTAGAAAATCCTAATGGTTTATACAAACCTATTGCAACGCTATAAAAACTTTATACAATAAAGGTAAGCTTGTACAATATAGTGGCAGCAGGATTTTGAAAGGAAAAGGACGATGACCTCAATAGCAGACCTTCCGGACGACCCGAAATACACCATAAAAACGGTATGTGCTCGCACGGGAATTCGCCCTGTAACGCTGCGTGCCTGGGAGCGCCGGCATGAAATTTTGACGCCGCACCGTTCAGATAATCGCTATCGTCTGTATTCGGATCGGGATGTGGCGCTGCTGCGCTGGGTGAAAAACCGCGTAGATAATGGTGTTTCAATCAGTAACGCGGCCCAGGAACTGCGTTCAATGTTGAAAAATGGATTTTGGCCAGATGCCATGCCATCTGTGCCGACCCCCGGGTACGCAATTCATGCCGCCACCCCGCCCGATCAATACGCCCGCAATCTTTACCTGGCCTTAATTGAGCATAATGAGCTAAAAGCGGGCGATCTGCTGCGTGAGGCACATGCGATCTTTGATCTGCTGACAATCTGTTCGGCCATTATTTCTCCTGCGCTGGTGATGATTGGTGACGCATGGTACCGGGGAGAAATTCGCATAACGACCGAGCATTTCGCAAGCGCTTATTTGCGCGGCAAACTGCTTACTCTGATGCAGGCCTACCCGACCCGCCGCAATGCTCCGCATATCCTGTTGGGCTGTGTTCCGACCGAGCAGCACGAAATTGGGATTTTGATGTTTTCAGTCTTGCTGCGTGCAGAGGGCTATCGGGTGGAGTTTTTGGGCCCAGACCTGCCGTTGGATGATCTGGCTGATTATGCTGCATTTGAGCGCCCCAATATGGTTGTGCTTTCTGCCACCATGTCTGATTCGGCCGGCGAATTAAAAACCATGCAGAACCGGCTGAAGAAAGTTCGCTCAGCCCCTATTTTCGGGTATGGCGGGGCCGCTTTTCGGAACCGGCCGCCGTTGCGCCAGGAGGTTTCTGGCGTTTATCTGGGTGATACGCTGCGCGAAGGGTTGGAAACCGTGCGCCTGCTGCTGCCGGTTAGCACCCGCCTGGAACGTGATCTTGAGAAATCTGAAATGCTTACCTGACAGGCGCTCACAATTTGCAATGTTACAATCCCGGTTCAAGCATGGCCGGGATTGGTTTTTTAATATATGGGCCCAATTTGAGTCCGGGTAAGGTTCTACAAAAATTAGACAAATGAACATTCCAAACCTAAAATAACGTCAAGTCGAGCTGGGCTGCCGGCAGCTTTTTGGGCATGTTTTGCGCAGCCAGGCTGCAAAAAAGAGATGTCTTGTGGATCGATTTTAAAATAGGTCCCCGCGGTTATAAAGCAGGAAGAGGTTTGCAATGTCCAACAATCGAACTCCGGTATACAACATAAAGGCCGTCTCGCGTCTGGTTGGATTGTTGCCGGTCACCCTTCGCGCCTGGGAGCGCCGGTATGGACTGCCAATCCCTCAACGCGGCGAGCAGGGTTACCGTCTATATTCGGAACATGATCTGCGTACGCTGCGCTGGTTGAAACAGCAAATTGATGGAGGGTTGAGTATCAGCCGGGCGGTCGAATATTTAAATGAGCTGCGTGAAACCGGCCAGGACCCGGCCGATTTTTCTTTTCAAACGCTGGTTTTACCCTCAGAAGCGCCTTCTGCTTCGGTGGAGCATCTTTCCAATGAACTGCTGTCTTCTCTGGTGGGCTTTAATGAAAAAAATGCAGCCGATCTAATGCGGCGTGCCTTTTCTCTATATTCGGTTGACAGGGTGTTGATTGAGATTGTGCAACCGGCGCTGGTTGAAATTGGTGAAGCCTGGCATCGCGGTGAACTGCCCATCGCAACCGAGCATTATGCAACCCAGTATATTATGCAGCACTTAATGAGCATGCTGGCCGCTTCAACACCCGCGGTGCAACCGGGCGTCATTGTGGCGGCCTGTGCGCCGGGAGAGATGCATCAGATTGGGATTTTGATGCTGGTGGTGATGCTGCGCTGGCGGGGGTGGGATGTTAAATACCTGGGCCCAGATTTGAAGTTGGATCGTCTGGAAGACGCTTTGCGCCCGATTCATCCGCGAATGCTGCTTTTTACTGCGACGAGGGTTGAAGCGGCGCAAGAAATGCTGCGGCTTCCAGAAATCTTGCAACGCTTTCCCGAGCCTCACCCGCTGGTGGTGCTGGGCGGACAAGGTTTTGAAAACTGGCTTTTGCCCGGACAAATCCCGGCCATTTATATTCAGGCGCGTCCTTCTGAAACTGTGGAAAAAATTGAAGCGTTGTTGCATAACCGCCGTTGATGCTTTTGGCCCGGGCGTTTGCGCCCGGGTTTGGTGACAGCGGTCTGGTTTAGTTGAAAATGGCGGGGGCTTTGCAGTACACTATATCTGGGCCTGTGTTCATCGGGGGTGTGGGGGCCCGCCAGCATCAGGCTAAAGCCTGTACAAGTGATTGTTCCCCTGTTACATAGATGCTACAAATTATCTACAGGAAGCTGCAGATGCAAAGAACCAACACCTGAACGGGAGGGTTAAAAATCAGCATGAACAAGAAAATCATCATCATCGGGAGTGGCTTTGGTGCGTTGGGGGCGGCCTGCCGGCTGGCGGCGCATGGGCACGAAGTAGAGATGTTTGAAAAGCGCGACAAGCCCGGCGGGCGTGGGTATACGTATGAGATTAACGGCTTTAAGTTTGATGGCGGGCCGACTGTCATCACCGCACCGTGGATGTTTGATGAGATTTTTGAGCTTGCCGGGCGCAAACGTGAAGATTATGTAAAATTTGTGCCGGTGGACCCTTTTTACCGAATTTTTGATTCCAAAGGCTTTGGCTTCGACTATAACAACAACTCTGATTTTATTTACAGCGAAATTGCGCGTGTCAACCCGCGGGATGTGGAAGGGTATCGCCGCTTTTTAGCGACGACCAAACCCATTTTTGAAAAAGGGTTTGTGCAGTTGGCCGATCAGCCTTTTTCCAGTGTGATGGATATGCTTAAGGTTGCGCCGGATCTGATCAAGATGCAGTCGTATAAAAGCGTTTATGGTTATGTGTCGCAGTTCATTGAAAATGATTTCCTGCGTCAGGTGTTTTCATTTCACCCGCTGCTGGTGGGCGGGAACCCGTTTGACACCTCAAGCATTTATGCCATGATCCATTACCTCGAACGTGAATGGGGGGTGTGGTATGCGCTGGGGGGCACGGG
>CAZQLE010000080.1:11698-15478 GCA_964593905.1 uncultured Anaerolineaceae bacterium
CGCGCTGATTAAGCTGTTTGAAGAGCTGGGCGGCAAGCTGCACTTGAATGCTGAGGTGACCGAAATTCTCGCCGAACCAGGCCGGGTGGACGGCATTCGGCTGGCAGATGGCAGCATTCACCGCGCCGATATTCTGGTGTCGAACCAGGATTCTGCCACTACCTACCAATCGTTGATCCCGGCGCAGTACCGGCGCGTGAACACCGATGCAAAGTACAACCGCCTGCGTTACAGCATGTCGCTGTTTGTGATTTATTTTGGCACCCGCCGCCGTTATACCGATAGTAAACTGGCGCATCACAATATTATTCTGGGAGAACGCTATAAGGGTTTGCTGGATGATATTTTTGACCGCAAATTCCTGGCAGAAGATTTTTCATTGTATCTGCATATGCCGACCATTACCGATCCATCCATGGCTCCCGAAGGCTGCGAGTCGTTTTATGTGCTCTCTCCGGTGCCGCATCTCGATTCGGGCGTCGATTGGACGAAAATGGCCCGGCCGTATCGCGACTGGATTATGCAGTTTTTGGAAGAAAACTATCTGCCGGATTTGCGCGCCAATATTGTCGCGGAACATTATATCGATCCGTTGCATTTTCAGGGCACACTCAACAGCTTTAAGGGTGCAGCTTTCTCTGTGCAGCCCATTTTGACCCAGTCGGCTTATTTCCGACCGCATAACCGCTCGGAAGATTTTGATAATCTTTACCTGGTTGGCGCGGGAACCCACCCCGGAGCCGGTTTGCCGGGGGTGTTGTCATCTTCAAAGATTGCGGAAAAGCTGATTCAAGAATCGTTGTAAATCGATTTGAGTCGTGTGGAGGATTATCGGTATGAACGCGCATGTGGAAGCCCCGTCCATGAAAACCATCGATTGGAACTGGATTCAGACTGAAACTGAAAAAATCATTCGCCAGCATTCCAGGACCTTTTATTTTGCGACCGGGCTGCTCCCTTTACAAATTCGCAGCGCAATCCGCGCCCTGTATGGTTTTTGCAGGGTGACCGATGATCTGGTGGATCGTAACGGCGCCTGCGAAGAGGATCTGGAACGGTGGCGGGCAGAGGTGAACCGGCCGCTGGAAGAACAAACAGACCCGGTATTGCTGTTGTGGGCGCGGGTAAGAAAAAGTTATGCGGTGAACCGTCGTTACGAGAAAGAGCTGATCGACGGGGTGCGGATGGATCTGGCTTCAAAGACCTATGCCACCTGGGCTGAGCTGGAGAACTACTGTTATCATGTGGCCTCAACGGTCGGACTTTTATCCATTCCGATCATTGGTCTGGTTCCGGGGGCGCAGCTTGAAACCGCCGAGCGTTATGCCCGTCAACTGGGCATTGCGTTGCAGTTGACCAATATCTTGCGCGATGTCGGCGAAGATCTTAACCGCGGCCGGATCTATTTGCCCGAAGAAGATCTGGCCCGGTTTGGTCTGACGTATCAGGATATTCATGCCCGTGTCGTTGACGAACGATTTAGAGCGCTGCTAAGGTTTGAAATTGCGCGGGCGCGTGAATTGTATGCCGCCGCACTGCCCGGCATTGCGTTGCTCAGTTCTTCTGCCCGGCCGGCTGTGGCTGCGGCTGCAAGTTTATACGCGGCCATTCTGGGACAGATTGAGAAAATTGATTTTCAGGTTTATTTGCAGCGGGCGCATACATCGGCGTTTCAAAAGCTGGTTTTGCTGCCCAAAATTTTGTTGCAGGCCGGATGGCCAAAATAATTCTGAAGGCTCAAAGTTTGAGAATGCAGGTGCGATGCACCTGCATTTTTTTATTGCTGTGCTCAATTTGATAAGGGGCGGCGCAAACTACAGATGAAAGCGGTTATCGCTTTCATCTGTAAAAATCGGCAAAAATTGGTTTAGAATACAGTTTAAGCATGATTAAAGGGCTGTGCGGTTTGGCCGGACAGCCGAAACACCAAACTTATTTAATCAGACGGATAAAACACCCGTCATGGACTGCATAGAGAAATGGCGTAAGAATGAAACCACATCAAAACACAGGCACTGAAAAAAGACTGATTCTTTCGATTGGATTAACCCTGGTAATATTTTTTGTTCAGGTTGTGGGAGGAATTTGGACCGGCAGTCTGGCTTTATTATCGGATGCGGCGCATATCTTTATGGATGTGTTTGCCCTGGTGTTAAGCTATGCCGCGCTGCGCATCTCTGCCCGGCCGGCAGATGATGAGCACACCTTTGGCTGGCACCGGGTGGAGGTGCTTGCCGCATTGATCAACGGTCTGTCGCTGCTGGTCATCTCGGTTGGAATCTGGCGTGAGGCTTATCTGCGCTGGCAAGCCCCCGGTGAGATTCGCGGAATAGAGATGTTGATTATTGCGGTGGTGGGCTTGATCTTTAATCTCGTTGTAGCCAAAATTCTGGGCGGTCATACCCATACCGATCATACACATGCTGATGGCGGGACACATGCACATGTGCATACTGCCGGTGAACAAGACCTGAATGTGCAGTCGGCCTTTTTGCATGTGGTGGGTGATGCAATTTCATCGGTGGGGGTGATTCTGGCTGCGGTGGTGATTTCTTTAACCGGTTGGACCTGGATCGACCCGTTGATCTCGGCGCTGATTGGCGGAATCATCCTGTTTGGTTCTTATCGGGTTTTGCGCGGCGCTTTACATATTCTGGTAGAAGGCGCGCCGCAGGGTTTGAATCGCAAAGAGATTGCCGGCGCGCTCTTGGCGGTTCCGGGGGTTGGGGCTGTGCACGATTTGCATGTGTGGAGTTTGTGTTCGGGGCGGTCTGCGCTTAGCGCACATGTGGTCATGGCGAACGGGCGAGAACCGGAGAAGAACAACGTGCTGCTTTCACAATTGAATGAGCTTTTGCTGCACCGCTTTGGAATTGGGCACACCACCTTGCAGATTGAAGATACACCCTGTTCACAACCGGGAACCTGTGACTGAGTCGCCCGGCAAAGCAGGCTTTTTTTCGGGGGCGTCGGGGGGGTGTTTCACCTGGCGGCCCCTGATTTTTTTGTTTGCAAAAGTGATGTGGTTTGGACAAGATCTATCAAAGACTTAAAAATATTTAATTGACAGTTTTACACCGGGAGGGTATAATAGACCTTCGCTGAAATTAACTTAATGGAGAGTGATTCAAATGGAAGCAAGTGAAGCCCCGGAAATTCAACCGACTGGCGAGGTCATGTTAAAGGAGCAGTTCAAAGGCAAGGTTGTCAAGATCAGCCTGGCCGGCGCCGTTCTCGATATTGGTCGAGAAATGCCCGCTGTACTGCACATTTCACAGATCCTGCCCACCAACGAAGGTGAGTCGGTTAAGCGCGTTGAAGACGTGCTGCAAATTGGTCAGGAAATTGATGTCTGGGTTAAAAAGGTCAAAGGCGACCGCGTCGAACTGACGATGGTTCAGCCCCTGGGCCTGGAATGGCGCGAGATCAAGAAAGACATGACGGTTAAAGGCACGGTTGTTCGCCTTGAAAAGTTTGGTGTCTTTGTTGAGATCGGCGCCGAACGCCCCGGTTTGGTCCATATCTCAGAAATGGCGCATGGTTATGTTCGCCAGCCCTCTGATGTGGTCAAAGAAGGCGATGAAGTTGAAGCTATGGTGCTGGAAGTTAACCGCCGCAAAAAGCAGATCAAGCTGAGCATGAAAGCGCTGCAGCCTGAACCGGAACCGGAACCGACCCCGGAACCCTCGCAGACGGCGTATCCGCCCCGTGTGTTCAATGCTCCGCCGACCGGCGATCGGTCTGCCCGCCCGATCAAAAAGAAAACCAGCAATCGCAAAC
>CAZQLE010000081.1:0-15445 GCA_964593905.1 uncultured Anaerolineaceae bacterium
CTGATGTTGATCACCGGCGAGACCCCGCAGTTATGTTACGATGGTCTGCTGCCCGACGCTGCCCGCCACAAATGCCCCGGCTACGGCGAAGCCCATCCCTGGGACCCTTGGTACGGTTGGAAAGAAACCGGCGGGAAATACGAAGATTAAGAAATTCGAGGCTGCATCCGCAGCCTCTTTTTTTGCCTCATCCCTCAAAATTCAACCTGCACGGTTTCCAAAATCAACCGCCGTGTTTTGCAACTTCAGGCAGAGTTTGCCCCGTGCAGCAAAATTACAACACCAGCCCCCCCAGCAGAGCAATCACCCCGCCCGACAGGGCGCACAGCGTATTAACCCAGTCGTTATCCATCCACTTTAACCCGCGCAGTTGGGTGGTGAAACTGCCGCAGGTATGCAGCGGGTGACGTTCGGTTTCTTTAACACAGACCGGGCAGTGATAGATCGCCTGCAGGGTGGCGCCCAGCAAAGAATCCACCAGGCTGGCAGCCAGCCCGCCCAGGGTGATCAGCGCCAGCACCAACCCCGCGCGCACCACCGAGAGCGCCCCCCAGAGTGCGGCGTCCCACACCAGCAAAGCCAGCAGCCCAACAAACAGAGCCCCGCCCGCAGCAGCCAGGCTGCCTGTCAGTGTAATGCCGCCAGATGAGCCGCGTTCCACCGGTGCGCCGGTGGTGATCAGGCGTGGAACCGCACGGCTGAGGACCCCCAGTTCGGTGGCCCATGTATCGGCATTCACCGCGGCCAGCGTGCCGGCAAACGCCAGCCAGGGCCACACCGCGGCCGGAAAAAACAAATGCAGCAGCACAAACAGGCCCGAAATGCCGCCGTTGGCCGCCACCTGGGCGGCATCGCGTTCGGAACCCTTGGAAAACTTCTCGTTCAGGGCTGCTTTGCGCTTCCCCGCCAGACGCGACAGCCCGCTGGACGAGATAAAAAAACCCAGCAACAGCACTGACCAGGGCACTCCCCCCAGGCCAAAGACAATCGTCCCCAACACCGCGGCGGCGGCTGCGCCACTGCGGCTCAGGCTGTGGGCGCGCCAGGCAGCCAGAGAAATAAATATGGCAAGAAAAAAACCAGCAATAAACTGCACCGGCATGACAAATTTTCCTTTAACCCTGAGACAACCGTTTAAAACAGAATAAACAGGGTGGCAATCAGCAAAAGCAGCGGAGTGATCACGCTGCCCAGCCAGATCAAATAGGCCGGCATACGCCACTGTTCATAACGATACAGAAATAAACCGAAAGCCCAATCGGCAATCAGCACCAGGGTCGCCAGCACCGGCAGCAGTAGCAGCCGCGAAGAGGGCACGGGGTCGTTGGGCAAACCGGCCGCGGTAAACCCCAGCGAAACCTGGCTGCGCCCGGGAATTTGCAAACTGGTCCACACCAGCAGCAGCAGCGTCAGCCCCAGCCCGGCCAATGCCAGAACGCGGGCCGGTTTTTGCTGCCACACATCCTGCAAAAAAGCCGCCGGCTGCGCCGAGCGCATGGGAATGGGGCTCAGGCTGCCCATCTCGATCATACGCTGGAAAGAGCGCATAAAATCATTCGGGTTGGCAGGAGAAATGGCATACACCCGCTGCGGGGTCGCCACCAGCAGCAAATTCTCCATCTCGGCGGCCAGATACTCCACCGCCCCCAGGCCCTCCACCTGGCGCACCCCGATCAGCGAACCGGGCAGCGGTGCAAAGGGCAGCGGCAGGTGCAGCCCGCTTTGTGCGGCAGGGCGCACCCAGTCAATCCAGTCCAGGGGGATATCTTCCTGGCGCAGCCCCCAACGCAGATGCAGCCCTTCGCGCTCAAGAATATACTGCGCGCGCAGCAAAGCAAACCCACGGTAAACCAGCAGCGTAAGGACCGGAATTGTGGCCAGAGCCAGCAGCAACATAAGGATGAAATATGCGCCGACAGCCTGTTGAAAAGCCAGCCAGAAGAAAAACACCCCGGCGGCCAGCGCTGCCAGAATTAACCCGGCATGAACCAGCACACCGCGTTGGCGGGGCGGCAAAAACAACCGGGGCTCATCAACAGCCATAACGGCCTAGAGGGCAGCTTTTAATGCGGTACAAACGGTTTCCACCATTTCAAGGGTCATTTTGCCCGAGAACGGCAACGCCAGCCCGCGCGCACCCAGGTCTTCAGTAATGGGGAAGTCACCCGGCTGATAACCAAAACGTTCGCGCATGTAGGGTTGCAAATGAATGGGCGAGAAATAGGGGCGCACTGGAATGCCCATCTTGCCCAGCCGGTCGGCCAGCATGGCGCGGTCCACCCCGGGGGCGGTACGAATGACATATACAAACCAGCTCACCCGCGTGGTTTCGGGCGCCAGATGCGGGATCTCGATGCCGGGGATGCGCGTCAGACGCTCGTTATACCACTGCGCCGTCTGCTCGCGGGCAGACAACAGTTCTTCAAGCCGCGCCATCTGCACCGCACCCAGCGCACAGGAAAGCTCATCCAGACGGTAGTTATAACCCAGGTAGGTGTGGTCCAGCCAGGTGTCGCCGGGGGCGCGGCCCTGATTGCGCAGGGCTGCCATCATTCGTGCGGCGTGATCGTCATCGCAGATGATCATGCCGCCTTCACCGGTGGTGATTTGCTTGTTGGGGTAAAAGGCAAACGTGCCCGTATCGCCCAGTGTACCGGCCGGGCGGCCCTTATAAGCAGCGCCCAGCGCTTCGCACGAATCTTCAATCAGCCTGAGACCATAGCGGTCGGTGGTCTGGTGCAGCCGGTCGTAATCGGCGGGCTGTCCGAACACATCCACCGCCAGCAGCGCTTTCAAGGGGCCGTTTTCACCGGCGCCCCGCCGCGGCAGCCAGCGCGCAGCAGCAGCGCCCCCGGCCGTCAGGTCGGCAGCGGCCTGCTGCACCAGTTCGGGGTCAATATTGCCAGTTAGCGGGTCAACATCCACAAACACCGGCACTGCCCGTTCAAAAAGCAGCGCATTGGTCGAGGCGACAAAGGAAAACGGGGTGGTGATCACCCGGTCCTCCGAGCCGATCCCGGCGGCATGCACGCACAGGTGCAGCGCAGCCGTGCCCGAGTTAACCGCCAGAGCGTACTTCCAACCGCTGTAACGGCGAAAGGCATCTTCAAAGGCGGCAATCTGCGGACCCATGCTCAGGCTGGGGGTGTTCAAGACAGACATCACCGCTGCCCGTTCGGCGTCGGTGATATCAGGAGACGACATCGGAATTTTGAGGGAGGATTGATAGTCCATGAGTTTGATTCTACTATGAATTCGCGCGTCCGCTTTACAAACTAACCGGTACACCTGAACGGCCAAGAAAGTCTCGCACTTCCTCCACCAGCTGTTCAAGCGCAACAATGCGGCCGGTTTCTTTGCGGCGCGGTTTAAATTCCACCCCGCCCGCGCTCAGCGAGCGGTCTGAAATGGTAATGCGCAGGGGTAGGCCGATCAAATCGGCGTCGTTAAACTTAACCCCGGCGCTCTCGCTGCGGTCGTCAATAAGCAGTTCAAAACCGGCAGCCGTCAGGTCAGAAACCACCTGGCGGGCAGCATCTTCGGCAGCCGAATTACTTTTGCCCGGCAGGATGATTATGTGCACATGATACGGCGCGGCCGCGCCGGGCAGCGCAAGGCCATGCTCATCGTGATGCTCTTCGGCCAGACAGGCCAGAATGCGGGTGAGATTCAGCGAATAAAGCCCAATGGATGGCGTTTGCGCCTGGCCCTGTTCGCTCAAATACTGCACCCCGCGCAGACGGGTAAAAGTCGGGCTGCTAAACAGCGCCCGGCCGATCAGAACCCCTTCGCGCAATTCCAGCGCCGCGCCGCAGTGCGGGCAGCCATCGCCGGGCTGGGCCTGGGCAATTTCAGCGATCTCGGCGGCGTTGTAATCGCGCCCAAAATTGACATTTTTCAGGTGATAGCCCTCACGGTTTGCGCCTGCAACCAGGTTGGGTGAGAGCGGTATTTCGCTATCCACCACCACCTGCACCCCCCGCAGCCCCACCGGAGAAGCATAACCGGGCACGGCCCCGCTGGCGCGAATTTCATCATCGCCGGCCGGGCGCAGACTCTGCGCGCCAAGGTGGTTCAGCAGGGCGGTTTCATTCAACTGCCGGTCGCCGCGCACCACGGCAAAGACCAGTGTCTCTCGGGCCGGCTGCACCGTGCGATTCACCGCTACCAGAAAAACCGCTTTGGCAGTGCGGCTGGCCGGAACGCCGAGAAAAGCAGCCAGGCTGTCGATGGTCGTGCTGCCGGGGGTGAAAATTTCTTCCAGCGGTTGGGGCACCTCGGCCACCGGAATGGCGCGCCGAAAACGGGCCACCGGTTCGAGCGCAGCGTAAGCACAGGCCGGGCAAACCAGCGCGCGCTGCCCGCCGCCGGCGACGCTATAAAACCAGGCGTGGGCGCGGTCTGCGCCCTGAGAAACCGGGTCGCTCTCAACCCACAGCGCCTGGATGCTCAGCGCGCGCAGGGCGCGGCCAAGCCCGCCGCGGGTGGTTTCATATTGATTTTCAAGCCGTTCGGGTGAGGCATCGGCCCCGCACACCTCCAGGCTGACCTGGTTGCGGCTGTTCAGCAGGCCGCTAAAGGCCGGCGCAGAGCCATCCCAGCGGGAAGGCTGGTGATAGAGCAAAATGGGGAGCTGGCGGTAAGAGCGCAGTTGACCGCGCAGCAGTTCGACCATGGCGGGCAGGTAAGAGCGCGCCAGACGAAACTCACCGCCGTGCGGGTCATCAAAACGGGTGTCGTTGAGGGCCGCATCTGCCCAGATCTCTGTCGGCTGCACCGGCGGAAGAAAGACCTCCTGCGCGTCCAGAGCTTCCAGTTCACGAGATGCCAGAGCAATCACGCGGCGCATGGTGCGCACCCCCAGCGGCAGCAGGGCATACACACCGCTGCCCAGCGGTTGAATATACCCGGCGCGCACCAAAAGCTGATAGCTGATCCGATCGCTTTCGGCCGGAGCTTCGCGGCGGGTCTGACTGAACAGTCGCGACATACGCATGGCATTTTTCCTTTCGACGGGGCTTATAACATGCGCACCCATTCAGAAACAGCGCGATACAGCGCCGGAGCAGCCGCATGACCGGTCTTGTGCATAACCCAGCCCAGCAGAAAACCCTGGGCCAGGGTGAAGATCACCCCCATCAGCAGCCCATCAGGGTTGAGTGAGAGGCGTGGAATTTGATAAATTGTGAACATTAAAGTGGTGATCACCAACCCCTGCCAGTCGCCCAGCCACGAAGCCAGACGGAACTGAAGAAAGCCGCGAAAGACGGTTTCTTCAACCAGGGCAATCACCAGCCACAGCCCCAGGGCCGTAAACTGACGGGAAAGCTGGCCGGTTGCCAGGGGTGTCATCAGTCCGCGCAGAATGACGATCAGAAAAACCAGCACCAGCGCCGCCCGCAGCCCGCCGTTAAGCCGTTTGGCATCCCAACCGGCGCTGCGCGGCGGCTGTCCGCGCAGAATCAACGCCGCGGCCACGGGAATAAGCGCCAGCAAAGCGGCGGCCAGCCGCGGCAGCAGTTCGCTGCCGCTGGTGAGGGTGAGACCCATCAGCCAGTTTTGCAGCACAGCGCCGACAGGCCCGCGAAAAACCAACAAGGCCACGCCAAACACCACCGAGAACACGATTAAAACCGTGTTTCGTTCGCGTTCGTTATATTTAAACCGGATGGGAACAAAACGATAACGGGTGCTGACGCCAAGCAGCATCAACACACCAATCACGCCGATCACTTCACTGATGGATAATACCAGTTCACGTTGTGTCATGGAGCTTCCAGAGGAAAAAAATGGGAGCAGCCGCTGCGGTTCAACCGAGCGGTGCTTCTACTTCGCTGTCATCCGTCAGCGGGCTGGTGGGTTCAAGGTTAAGGTCAATCGATTCTTCCATGCGAACCTGCCCGCGCAAAAAAGCGCCTTCTTCGGTGGCAAAGGCCACCACAATCACATCACCCCACACGCGGCCAGTGCTGCGAATTTCAAGCTTTTCGGCGGTGATGCTGCCCTTGACCGAACCGGCCACCACCACGGTGTTGGCGCGCATGTTTTCACAGGTAACACGCCCGGTCTCGCCCACCACAACCAGCCCCCGCACGCTGATATCCCCTTCAAAGGTGCCTTCAATGCGAATGCCGCCGCTGCCGCGCAGGTTGCCCTGCCAGTTAATGCCCGGCCCGAGCACAGAAGTAACCCGTTCAACGGGCTGGGTATTGGCGGTTTGCGTGGGGGTCGTTTTTCGAAACATACAATCTCCGGGTAACTAAAATCAAACAGCGGGATGTTCGACCCGCGGGGGGTGTACTGCTCCGGCGCGGACGACAGAACCGGCGGGCACGGCGGCTTTAACGGTTGCCCCGTTGCCCACCCGCGCGCCGGCGCCGATGACCACATGCAGGTTAATGGTAACGCCCATCCCAATCTGGGCAAAATCTTCGACGGTGACATTTCCGGCCAGCAGCGCGCCGGGCGAAAGGTTGACACACCGCCCGATGCTGCAATCATGTGAAACCACCACCCCCGCGTTGAGCACACTGCCATAGCCGATGCGCGCTTCGCTACTGACATAGCTCTGCGCCAACACCTGCACCCCGCCTTCCAGCACGGCGCTGGGCTCGACCCAGGCAGTGGGATGGATGAGATTGGGGCAGGTGAAACCGGCGCTGTGCAGCAGGTCAAATACCTTGAGCCGCACCGCCACATTGCCAATGCCCCCCACCGCGTTCACCGCCAGACGCACCCCGCTGGCATACAGGCGGGGCAAAACCTCCGCGCCGCCCAGCACGGGCAGGCCCATGATCTGACTGCCCGGGGGAAGACCATCATCAACCACCCCGACCATGCGATACGCACCGCCGGCGCGCACCAGGTCGATCAGCGTCTTGCCATGGCCGCCGCCGCCAAACACCACCAGGGCAGTCGGGTCGTGGGGCGGGGCAGAAAGCTGAAAACCGGCGGCAGAAGCGTTCATAGTGTCTTTTATACCATTGAGTGAGGTGAATTGGAAGTGGAGGAGCAGGCCAGTGATGGGCAGATCAGTATCAGCAAGCCAAAACACCGGCCGCTGCTTCACCGCGCGCGAAGCTCCAGTTCAGCACTCTGCCACCCAAAATCTCCACGGAATACTGCGCCAGGGTTCGGGGACGCGCTGAATGCCCACCCGCGGGCCGGTGCGAACGGCGCTGTCGTGAATGGGGCCGCCCTCGGCGATCCACAGCGGGCCGGCCGGGTCGGTCAGGTCCTGACCGTTCAGGCGGCCGTCAACGCCCAGGGCGCGGGTCAGTTTGGCCGGGCCATTGCACCACTGCTGCGCTGGCTGCCCCGCGCGGCGGGCGGCGATCAGATCCAGCCCTTCCAGCGGCTCAACCGCGCGAATGAGCACCGCCGCCGGTTCGTCTTCGCCATCCACCACGGCGTTAAGCAGCCAGTGCATCCCATAGTTGAAATAAATATAGGCCCGGCCTGGCCGGCCATACATGACGGCCGTGCGCGGGGTGCGGCCCGCACGGGCATGGCAGGCCAGATCGGCCTCACCCTGATAGGCCTCCGTCTCTTGAATGCGGGCGGCAACCCGCTGGTTTGAGAGGCCGGCCACCAGAATCTGGCCGAGCAGCGCGCGCGCCACCTCAACCGCCGGGCGGTTGTAGAAATCGAATGACAGGCAGGTGAAAGGGGTTTGCATACTTGTTTTTTTGGCCGAATCTGGTAAAATCCCAGCTTGGGACGTTCTGGTCTGGACAATCAAACCAGACGCCGCCACGCTGCCTTACAGCACGCAGAAGCTCATCCCCCGCAATTCTACCAGTTTAAGATCATTTCCGGCGCTTCGCATCTGAATACAGAGCGAAGGGATGTTATGCGCGCCCACCGGAGGGGCATCAAGGAGAAAAGCATGAAACTGCGTTCTGAGACCGCCTTAACGTTTGATGATGTTTTGTTGGTTCCCAAGCATTCAGATATCCGCAGCCGGTCGGCGGTAAATACCACCTGTTTACTAACCCCCGAGATCCGTCTGCACATCCCCTTGATTTCGGCCAATATGGATACGGTGACCGAAACGCGAATGGCGATCACCATGGCGCAGCAGGGCGGCATGGGCATTTTGCACCGCTTTATGAGCAGCGCCCAGCAGGCTGAATGTGTGCGCAAGGTGAAACGCGCCGAGAGCCTGGTGGTCACCGACCCGATCACCATTCCGGTGGATGCCACTGTGACCGAAGCGCGGGTGCGCATGGCCGAGACGGGCGTGGGCGGGCTGATGGTGGTGGATGCAGAGCGGCGTTTGCTGGGTGTGATCACCACCCGCGACCTGCTGCTGGCCAACGGCGGTTCAAAACCGTTGAAGGAATATATGACCACCCTCGACCGGCTGGTGGTGGCCGGGCAGAATGAATCGATGGAAGAAGCGCGCACCAAGCTGCACCAGCACCGCATTGAAAAATTACCCCTGTTGGATGATGACGGCCGCATTGTCGGGCTGATCACCGCCCAGGATATTGTGAAAATTCAGGAACACCCCCACGCCACCAAGGATAACCGCGGACGGCTGCGGGTGGGCGCAGCGGTGGGCGTGCGCGCCGATGATCTGGAGCGCGCCGGGCTGTGCGTAGAGGCCGGGGTGGATGTGTTGGTGGTGGATATCGCCCACGGACATTCGGACCATACCTTAAAAATGGTGGAACAGTTGAAGAAGGCCTTTCCCTCCACCCCGGTCATTGCCGGCAACGTCGCCACGGGCGACGGGGTGAAAGACCTGGCATCAGCCGGGGCCGACGCAGTGAAGGTGGGGGTGGGTTCAGGTTCGATCTGCATCACCCGCATTGTGACCGGTTTTGGCGTGCCCCAGCTCACCGCCATCATCGACTGCGCCGAAGTGGGCCACAAACTGGGCGTGCCGATCATTGCCGATGGCGGGCTGCGCACTTCGGGCGATCTGACCAAGGCACTGGCCGCCGGGGCCAGCACGGTGATGGTGGGCAGTCTGCTGGCCGGGACCGAAGAAAGCCCCGGTGTGCCCATTGTGCGCCAGGGACGGCGCTACAAGGTAGTGCGCGGCATGGCCTCGCTGACCGCCAATGTCGAACGGCGCAAGATCGACCGGGGCGGCGAGGCAAGCGAAGAAGACTGGGGCGAGGTGGTGCCCGAGGGTGTAGAGGCCATGGTGCCCTATCGCGGCTCGGCAGCCGAGATCCTGTATCAACTGGTGGGTGGGCTACGTTCGGGGCTGAGCTATGCCGGCGCACATTCCATCGCCGAGTTGTGGGAAAAAGCCGAATTTGTGCGCATCACCGGCGCGGGGATGAAAGAATCGGGCCCGCACGATGTAGAAACGGTATAGCCGCTACCCGGCAGACAGGGTGCGCTTTAGCGCACCGAAACCGCACCGTTACAACGCAGCCCCTCAACACCCAAATAAGGTGCGTCAAGACGCACCCTACGATGGCGATGCACGGTAGGGTGCGCTTTAGCGCACCGAAATAAGTCATACTTCCTTATAGTTTCAACCAGCGGGCGGCATTCTCACCCAGAATCTGGCGCAGTTCAGCGGCCTGCAAGGGCAGGCTGCGCAGCCGGGCCAGGTCTTCGGCCGGGTCAAACCAGGGGTAATCGCTGCCAAACATTACCCGCCCGGCCCCCACAGTACGGATCATCTCAACCGCCTGGGCGTCATCCAGCCAGTTGCGGTCCTTCACCACCTGCGGGTCGCCGCAGATGGCAACCGCCGTATCGAGCATCACCCCCGAAAACTCGGCGCACAGGCGCAGGGTCTCTTCCCAGAACCCGCCGCCCATGTGCGCCAGGGTTAATCGCAGGGCGGGAAAAGCCTGCAGGATGGAACGCCAGCGGTCGGGGTGGGCCAGATGGGTGTCGCTGCCGGCGCTGATGTTGATGCCGCAGTGGCTGGTGATGGGCAGATCATGCTGCACCAGCCAGGCATAAACCGGAAACATGCGCGGGTCGTCGGGGGCAAAGCCCTGTGCAATGGGGTGGATCTTCAACCCGCGCATTCCCCATGTGCGTTTGTGCTCCAGTTCGTCCAGCAGCGGGCGGCCTTTCATGTTCGGGCTGATCGAAACAAACGGGATCAGGTTGGGAAAAGCCGCCGGGCGTTTTTTGCCGGGCCGGGTGATGGCGGTGGTCCAGAAGTTGTTGTTTTTCAACTGGTTGTCGGGGGCAAAGCTCAGCATCACTGCCGCGTCCACCCCGGCGCGCTGCATCTCGCTGCGGTGCAGTTCCGGCGTACCCAGTGAGATATAGCCCACCCCCCAGCGGCGTTGAAAATCATCCAGCACGGTATGGGCTACCGCTTCATTGGGAAACAAATGCACATGCGCGTCGATGATCATGGGCTAACCGATCCGTTCCACCGGCTGGCGCAGCACGGTCTTCAACCGTTCGGGCGCAGTGCGGCGCGGGTCGCCGAGATAGATTTCATGATGCTTGCCGCGCGGGCGGCAGCCCTGGGCGGCGATAAAGGCATGCAGACGCTCAATGGTGGGCGCTTCATCCGCATACGGCCCAATATGCATCACCTGGGCGGCCAACCCTTCGTCAAAGGTCTCCAACCGCACAGCGGCGGCCTTTGCGCTGCCCTTCTGAATCACCTGGGCGCGTGCTTCTTCGACCCGCTCAGGGGTCACCCACTCGGGCTGGGCAATCATCGCCGTCCAGGCCCAGGCCGAGCGGCTCAGTGGGTCAAATTCCTGCCCATCACCCATCCACCACAGCCCCTCCAGGGGGAAGACGCCATAATCGATTTGCAGCGCTTTTTTGACGGCAAATTTCAGCGTATAAGCCATTGGGTAGAGTGCCCCAAGCGCCAGTTCATATTCCGCTTCCTCGGGCCCGCCGCGGCCATCCAGCATCAGAAACTGCATCACCGGCACTTCAACCAGCACCGGTTCCTTTGTCGGGGGTGCATAAAACGGTTTTAGCAATTTCATAAAATCCACTTTTTCAGACATGGTTTTTCTCCTTTATCCGGCCAGCACGACCGCGCGCATGATGGTGCGCAAGTTCTCGGGCCGGGTTTTCAAAACACTGTTGAGATAGATATCATGCGTATCGGGGCGCAAAGTCAGGCCTTGCGCCGCGCCAAAAACGTTCATCTTGCCCAGGGTCTCATTCATGGTTTCATAGGGGCCGCGGTGCAGCATGGTCACGCAGCGCCCCTCTGCCCGGCGGGCGCAGCGCACCTCACCCAGCCGCTGCGGGTGATGCTTCTGGCGCACCAGAGCCGCGGCCTGCGCAAACAGGGCCTCCTCCACCGCATCCGGAATGACCATCAGCATCGTCCAGGCAAAGCTCCGCGCTGTGCGTTCCAGGGTCCAGATCACCTCCATCGGCATGACGGTGAAAGACAGCCCGCCCGGCATATACTTGAGCGTATAAATCAGCGGGTAAAGCGCCTGCACAGCCTGTTCAAACCCGGCTTCTTCAGGGCGGCCCGTGCCGTCAATTTGCAGATAGTTCAGTTCCGGCACATCGATCAGCGCCGGCCGGGCCGCTGAAGCGCTGTAGAGCGGCTTTAAGCTTTGTTTCAGGTCATGGGTGACGCTGCTCATGACGGTTCCTGCTCCAGTGTGCGAATAAACCCTTCCAGCCAGTTCAGTTCGGCGCGCATAAGCACCAGCGAGCGCTCGAACAGCGCCTCAACATGCATGGGCAGCCCGCCAAAGCCCCGGTCGGCCTGCTGTTTGGCGCTCACCCGCTGCACCCGCCCGGTCAGCGCGGCGCAATGGGCCCGCAGGGCGTTTAACGCCTCTGGCCGCGGCAGAGCGGGCAGACAGGCCAGGGCCAGGTCAAAATCACCGCTGCGCGGGCGGGGCTGCTCCAGCCGTTCGCGCACCGCGGCGGCCAGTTCGGCACGGCCGGCGGGAGTCAGGTGATAGACTTTGCGCGCCGGCCGGTCGCCGGCCGATTGTTTCTCGCTCACCAGCAGCCCGGTGGTTTCAAGCTTGTTAAGGATGTAGTAGATCGACGAAAAGCCGATCTCGGTCCATTCACGCATCCCGCGCTGTTCAATCATCTGCTCGATCTGGTAACCATACAGCGGTTGTTCAGCCGTCAGACACAAAATCGCCATTTCAGCGTTGGTCATTTCATATCCTTATTTGATGATATTCTAGTATTAGAATATCAAAATTTCATTGAAATGTCAAGCGGGCAAAACTGCTATAATACAATCATTAAAAATGATGCTTCGGCCCCACCTTTGTGAAAGGACAATCAGCGCGAGTTGTCTGACGCTGCTGCACGAATGGGACGTTTCACCGACCTCAGACCCGATACCGGCCAACGCCTGGCGTTCTGGAACTTTCACAAACGGAACGTCTGGGAGCTATTAACCGATATCAACACGGATATGATGTCAAACGCCGGGACGTTTTTCGAGGATTACGAGACCCAGCGCGAACCATACCCGCGCCTCACGCCGCCCAACCTGACCCTGGTCTTTGAAAAGCCCAACCGCATGAATTGCACGGTGGGGCTGGGCCCTTCGCCGCGCCAGGGGTTAATGCGCGTGCGGGTTTCACTGCGCGGCACGGTGGTCAATTTTAAAGATGTCCCCCCCGATAAGCTGGAATCAACCCTGCGCACCATGCTGGTGTGGATGTTGGATGCCGGAATGGCCCAGGCCTGGTTTCTGCCCGATTCAATGCTGTGAAAACCCCCTCCCCGGTCAAAGATTACTACGAGCGCAACACCCGCCTGTTTTTGTGGCTGGGCAACAGCCGCGCCAGCGGGGTAATTCACCGCGCCCTGTGGCTGCCCGGGGTCACCAACCGTTCGCAGGCGCTCCAGGCCGTTCATGGCCTGGTGGCTGCCGCCGCAGCACCCTCGCACACGGGGCTGCAAGTGTTGGACCTGGGCTGCGGCGCGGGGGGCAGCCTGTGTGCATTGGCTCTGCGGCCCGAATTGCAGCCGCTTCGAGGGCTGGGGGTCACCCTGAGCGCGGTGCAGGCAAACCTGGCCCGCCGCCGGGCGTTGCACCTGGGGCTGGCCGACCGGGTTAACTTCATCCAGGCCGATTTCAACCACCTGCCCGAACCGGCGCAATCGTTTGATCTGGCCTATGCCATCGAAGCATTTGTGCATGGCGAAAACCCGGCCGCATTTTTTCAATCTGCTGCCGGGGCGCTGGCGCCGGGCGGCCGGCTGGTGGTGGTGGATGATTTTCTCACCCCGCTGGGTGCGGCCAGTTTGCACCATCCGCTGCTGATCGAATTTCAGCGCGGCTGGCACACACCAGGGTTGACAGCGCCTGTTCAGGCCATTCAGTTGGCGGCCGCTGCCGGTCTAACCCTGTTGGAAACACGCGATCTTTCTCCGCATTTGCAGTTGAACACCTGGCGCGACCGGTTAACAGCCCTGAGCGCCGCGGTCATCCGCCGCCTGGGCCTTCACAACCCTTATTTTGACAGCCTTACCGGCGGCGATGCCCTGCGCCGCGCCCATGCCCACGGCCTGATCCGTTATCAAATGATCACTTTTGCAAGGTCGACCCAGCCATCTGAATAAATTCTAAATCATTTGTTAATATTCCGGTTTTTCGCTTATAATTGTTCTAATTGTAACTATTCATTTGCAGTTAAAAAATCCAACAAATTAAAGAGGGCTGCCCGGGGGGGCGTATGTGCCTGCCTGGACCTCTTTTTCGATTGTGTGCGGATGAATCGTTGCCCCAGCTTTTTGACTATTGGAGCATACCCTATGAAATCTACCTTTTCGACCCGAATGAATACAGCCCGCGCCTGGTTTGTTCATCTATATACCAGCCTGGGTCTGGCTGCGGCTTTGCTGGCGTTGATTGCCATTTTTAACGGTAACCTGGAGAATGCTTTTGCCTATCTGGGAATTGCGCTGTTCATTGATGCCACCGACGGCACGCTGGCGCGCGCCTGGAAGGTGACCGTCTGGACGCCGCAGTTTGACGGGCGCAAGCTGGATGATATTACCGATTACATTAACTACGGTTTTCTGCCCCTCTTCATGCTTTATCGCTTTAACATGGTCGGCGGATCGCTGGGTGTGATCACCCTGGCAATTACACTGATCGCCGCTGCCTACGGTTTTTGCCAGAAGGCCGCCAAAACCAACGAAGGCTACTTCACCGGCTTTCCCAATTTCTGGAACGTGGTGGTCTTTTACATGTTCCTGTTGCGCACCCCGCCCACAGTCAACGCCATTGTTCTGCTGGTGCTGGCTTTTCTGGTGTTTGTACCCATGGAGTTTGTCAGCTTCAGCACCCGCCCGTTTCGCCGTCTGACCTTTGCAATGGCCGGTCTGTATGGTGTGGCGCTGTTTTATCTGGTGTTAAACTTCCACACCGCCCAACCGCCGGTGGTGATTGCAACTTTAATTTTCCCGGTTTACTACATCGGCATCTCGGCTTATTTGTTTATCAGCCGCCGGTTGGATGATCGCCGCCTGAGCCAGGAAGCATAAACACAGCCGCTTAAAAACAGACAGCAGATCGGGGTCCGTTCAACACCCCGGTCTGCTTTTTTTAACTCCCCGGCGCGTTCAAAAAACCCGCTCCTGTTTGCCCCCCCGGCACTCGCCTTTTTGAGGATTGACTCTCAAGCAAGATAAATGCTATAAATTAGATAATAATTATAACATATAGGCACCCCGCACACTCCTTTGCAAGTCAACCCCAGAAATTTTGAAAATTAAGCTCGCTCGCCCTTCATCCCCCCCCACTCCTGATTTTCAAAAGTTCCGCCAAAGCAGCCTGAATCGATGAACTTTCGGGAACATCCACCCAGGACAGAAAAATGCCTGGCAGTTCGGTTGTCGTTTTCAGGAGGGTACAAATGGCCGTAAAGGTGAACGTGAACACCGCCAGCCAGAGCGATCTGGAACAGGTGCCGGGTATTGGGCAGGCGATTGCCAAAAAAATTATCGATCACCGTCCCTATCATAATTTGCAAGATCTATATTCCAAAGCTATTGCCGATAAACGAACATTAAATGCCTTCATCCATCTGCTCACCACCGCCGACGGGTTTGATGAGACAGTGCTGATCGACAGCGTCTTGCCGCTCAAATCGAAAAATGATCCGGCAGAAAAATTTGTCGGTTACCGCGTAACCGCCAGCTACTTTGTGCGCCATACCGCCGCAGACGGAACAACCAGCAGCGAATTGCAGCGCGCCCAGGCGGGCATAAATGCAGATCAAAAGGCGGTCATCCTGCTCAGGGCCGGGCTGGATATTCCCGGGCAGATCAAGGTGGATGTGGAAGCGCCGGGCGGGGTGACGGTCTTCAGCCAGCTTTACCCGGCCATTGCCGATTTTGGCAATAAAGACCTGGCCGCGCTGGAATTTGATACCCAGCCCGCGCCGGTGGTCGCGCTGGCAGCGCTCGACCGCCCCACGCTGATCAAAGGCCGGCTGTTGGATCTGGCCGGGCAGCACAAAACCGAAGAGGTACAGATTATCTT
>CAZQLE010000082.1:0-8743 GCA_964593905.1 uncultured Anaerolineaceae bacterium
ATGGTCGGGTGCGCGGATTGAATTTGGCCGTCTGGAGTCGTACGGCGGGATCGCCGCCTTTGGCGCCAATGATGTCGACCAGCTTGGCTACGGATTGCAGGAAGGCGCGGGGCAGGTTACCCGCGGCACGGTTGTGGTTGGCGGTTTCATGAAGAATAATTTTATGGACCCTCGCTTGCGGCCGGGCCAGGAACCGCCCCCGCCGCCCGATTTGCTGGGCCAGCAAATTAAATTGACGATTTTTCGCTATACCCAGGACGGCCAGGAAGTTAAAAAAACATATAACCTGCGTGTGGTCGGGATTATGAAAGAAGCCCGCGCCGAACAGGACAATATGCTGATTTTGAACTTTGATGACCTGACGGCGATGAATGAATGGGTGAACGGCAAACGCATTAATTATAACCAGACCGGTTACAGCCAGTTGATTGTTAAAACCGCCGATACTGACAACGTGGTTGAAATTACCCAGAGCATTACCGATATGGGTTTTTCGGCCTTTACACCGCAAATGATCGTGCAGGGTATTAACAGTCTGTATACCATCATGCAGGTGATTTTTGCCGGTGTGGGCGCGATCTCACTGCTGGTGGCAGCCATTGGAATTGCCAATACCATGACCATGGCTATTTTGGAACGTACGCGCGAGATTGGATTGATGAAAGCGGTTGGCGCCAGTAACCGCGATGTGTTAAGTATTTTTCTGGGGGAGGCCGCCGGGATCGGGTTTATTGGCGGGACGGGGGGGGTGTTGTTGGGTTGGCTTTCGGGTAAGGTGCTTAACCTGGTCGCCATCTCTTACTTAACCAGCCGTGCGGCTGAAAGCGGCGGCGCGCCGGTATCGGTGGCGGTGTATACACCCTTGTGGTTGCCCCTGGTGACGCTGGTTTTTGCCACCTTAATTGGTCTGTTAAGCGGGTTATACCCCGCGCTGCGTGCCGCCACGCTGGTGCCGGTGATGGCTTTGAAATATGAGTAGCGGGTGAACCCCCCCGGGGGGGAATATTTTTGTGTGCCAGGTGTCTGATCAGATGGCGGGTGCGAAAACCAGAGCGCCTGCCGTCTGTTTTTTTCTGGCACCGTTCCGACGTCTGCGTAGTTATCTTTTTTCCCTTATAAATTGAAAATTAATGGTAAAGTTAATGGTAATATTTTGTTCCTGTCGAGCGCAAAGGGAGTGGAAAAAATGCCCGTCAGGTCTCCAACCCGAAAAGCCATTATTTTCGCAATATCCATTTTAATCCCCGGTGTTATTGGGATCCTGTTAGCCGACCATTGGATTTGGTCCCGTGCGGCTGATCTGCAGGCGGCCCGGCGCTGGCTATTAACGACCCAGTTTCTGGGTTTGACATTTGGGGCGGTGCTGCTGGGTGTGGCAGTGTGGCGGCTGTTAAGCCGCTCTGAACGCCGGCCCGTGCACCGGCCGATCGATGAATTGAACGCGCTGCAAGCCAGCCTTGAAGCCGGCTGGGTCGCTGATGAGCAGGGCAGAATTGTGCACGTTACTGAGGGCTTCTGCAAGCTGGTGGACCTTCCGGCGCGCGCACTGTTGGGCCGGCCATTTAAAGATCTGGTTCATCCCGGCGGTGAAGCGGCGTTTAATGAGCTTTTGTCTGCAAAATTGGATGCCAGAAGGCAGGCTTACTTCTGTTTGCGGGGGCGCGGAACCGCGCCGATCTGGGTATCGGCGTTTATTCAATCCACCCCCGGGCAGGGTCTGGTCGGGCTGGCTGTTCAAATTCCCGAAAGCCCCACACGGGTGCGCCCGGTTGAAGAGCGGCTGCGCGTGCTGTATGAAAACTCGCCCATCGCGGTTTGGGAGGAGGATTTTTCGGAGGTTCAAACCTGGCTTGCGGGGCTGCAAACCCGGGGTGTTAAGAATTTTGGCGCCTATTTTCGTGAAAACCCGACCGAAATGGAAGCCATCTTTTCGACCATCAGGGTATTGGATGTAAACCAGTATTCGGTCAAAATGTTTGGCGCGGCTTCAAAGGAAGAACTTCTGGCGAATGCCCGCCGGGTGATCGGAATGCCCGACCCGGATCTTCTGTACCGGCTTTTTGTTTTTATTGCCAATGGGGGACGGGAATTTGAAGATTATGTGATCAACTATCGCTTGGACGGCGCTCCGCTGAATGTGCTTATGCGCTGGATCGCCGCGCCCGGTTTTGAAGCGGACCTTTCACGGGTGTTGGTTTCGCTAATTGATGTGACCCTCTGGCGTCAGGCCGAAGAAAAATTGCGCCAGGCCGAGGCCCGCTACCGGCAACTGGTTGAACAGGTGAATGTGGTCATGTATACCGACCGACGGGACAGCCAGAGCTCAAATATCTATACCAGCCCGCAGGCTGAGCTGTTAACCGGTTACAAATCGTCTGACTGGGAAGCAAACCCCGCTTTGTGGTTAAAGATTGTGCACCCCGAGGATGAGGAGCGGGTGCGGGTGGAGAATGACCGCACCAACCGCACCGGAGACCCGTTTATCCTCGAATATCGGTTGGTGCGTAAAGATGGCCAGGTGGTCTGGGTGCGTGATCAGGCGGTGCTGGTGAGCGACCCGATCAGCCACGAGAAAATCTGGCAGGGGGTGATCGCAGATATTACCGAGCGCAAACTGGCCGAAGAAGCGCTGCAACAAAGTGAGATTCGGTTTCGGCTTTTGCTGCAAAGCCAGGGAGAAGGAACCCTGCTGTTTAACCAGTATGCCCATCTGGTGTTTGTGAACCCGGCTGCCGAAGAGCTGTTTGGGGTTCAGTCTGGGCGTCTGGTGGGGCGCAGCCTGATGGAGTTTGCTGATGCGGCGGCGGTTGCGAGCCTGATCGAGCACACCTCCAACCTGCCCTCGGGTAAGAGCTCGGAGATCGAGATGCAAATTCTTCCCAAAGGGCGCACAGACCCGCGCTGGTTAACCATTGCGTTATCGCCCTGGTATGAAGCCACGGGGCAGTTGGCGGGCGGTCTGGCGCTTTGCCGCGATATCACTGATAAAAAACTGGATGAAAGCCGTCTGCGCTATCAAAGCACGCACGATGCCCTGACGGGTCTGTTCAACCGTCATTATTTTGAAGAATGTCTGGCCTCTGTCAGCCGCGGCAAGGATTTTCCGGTCAGTCTGGTGGTGGGTGATATGGACCGGCTGAAAGAAGTTAATGATCGTTATGGGCATACCGCCGGGGATGAATGTTTGCGCCAGGTGGCGGTATTGATGCGCGATTCTTTCCGCGGCAGCGATGTGATTGCGCGGATTGGGGGGGATGAATATGCTGTGCTGCTGCCCGGAACGGATGAAGATGCCACCCGCAAGGCCATCGACCGGCTGCGCAGTAATGCTCAGAAGTTTAATCAAGACAGCCCGGAACAGAAGCTTTCGCTGTCACTGGGGTTTGCCACTGCGTATGATGAAGGTTCATTGACGACCATTTTTCACCGCGCCGATCTGGCCATGTATCAAGAAAAGGCCGAGAAGAACAAAATGCGACCCCAGTAGAGGCGGTTGGGGAGAATCTTTTCTTTTAATGCCCTTGACGAATTGTTCATGCGGGGGTATATTAAGCGGGCAACAGAAACAAGACATGCCCTCGTAGCTCAATTGGACAGAGCGTCTGCTTGCGGAGCAAAAGGTTGCAGATTCGAGTTCTGCCGAGGGCACACTGAAGCGCCATCCGAAAGGGTGGCGTTTTATTTTTGGTAAGGTTGCCGACCCCCATTGAGGGGGTGATATTCGAGTTCTGCCGAGGGCACACTGAAGCATCCCTACGCTGGTCTGCAGGACCCTTGCCGCTGTCCGCACAGGTAGGGATTCTTCAGTCGCTACGCTCCTTCAGAATGACATGCACTTTTGGTCCATGCCCTATGAAATGCTTGCCGCTGCCCGCACAGGCCGGGATTCTTTGCCTGCGCTGCGCTGCGGCTCAGAATGACACGTGCTTTTGCTCGTGTCGCACGACGTGCCGACCTTTCGCCTGTGTCATGTTGAGTGGTAGGGTGCGCCTTGGCGCACCTGCTTCTGCGTACGGGCGCGACAAATTACCCGTGTGACAGCCTGGCAACCTTCTTCTTGCCTCGCGCTGGACTTGAAAACCTCGTCGTAGCCCACATGGGTAGGGATTCTTTCGTCTGCGCTGCGCCCAAGGCAAAAGCACCCCTGCGCAATGTAAATTTAAGTTGCCTGTGCGGTGGAAAGTTGATTTGCCCTTCTGGCTTTGTCTGTGTTATGATTTTGCCCGATAAATTTTGCCCAATCGATCCGCTCAAACAGAAGGAGCTCGCCCCTTTTTGTTTGCAAGTTGAGCGATTCCACCGTGATGAGTAATCATCCATAGAGGATCAGGTATGAACCAACACCGTTGCCAGATTTTATTGACCAATGACGATGGAATTGAATCGCCCGGCTTATGGGCTGCTGCTCAGGCGCTTTCAAAGCTGGGTTTTGTCACCATTGCGGCTCCGCGCGACCAGGCCTCGGGCACCGGGCGCAGCCTGCCGATCACCTCGGATGGGCGCATTACTTTGCGCGCGCTGCAAATTGGCAGCCAGGAATGGCAGGCCTACGCGGTGGGCGGAACCCCGGCCCAGGTGGTGCTGCACGCGCTGCACGAGCTGCTGCCGGCCCGGCCAGACCTGGTGGTCTCGGGTATTAACTATGGTGAGAATATCGGCGAAGGAATTACCGTGTCGGGTACGGTTGGCGCAGCGATGGAAGCTGCGGGCAATTTTATTCCGGCCCTAGCCATGTCGCTGCAAATTGACCCACAGGAAGATTATTACGGTTACTCGCGCAGGGTGGATTTTTCTGCGGCCGCATATTTCACCGAATATTTTGCCCGCCAGATTCTTGAAAAAAAGATGCCGCCGGATGTAGATTTGTTGAAGGTGGATGTTCCGGATGACGCCACGCCGCAAACACCGTGGAGGGTCACCCGCGTTTCTCGTCAGCGGTATTTTGAACCTTATGTCGTTCGGCAGGGAAGCCTGGAAGAGCCGGGAATGATTGACGCAGTTATCCGGCCGGATGAAAAAAAGCTGGAACCGGATGGAGATATCCGCGCCGTGGTTTTTGATCGGGTCGTTTCGGTGACCCCGGTCAGCCTGGATATGACTTCGCGGGTTGATTTCGCTGAGCTGCGACAGTTGCTGGGCGGTTGAGTTTATTCGCCCCGCAGGGTGCGCGCAGTTTGCATAAACTCAACCACCCGTTGTGGGTCCACTTCATTCCATATCTGTCCATCGCGCTTGAAAGCCGTTCCGACAATGATCCCATCGGCGGCTGAAAGTTGTTCGTCAAGATTGCTTAATTTCACCCCTGTATTGGCAAATACCGGGGTCATTGGCACTACGGCTTTAACGCGCCGGATAAGATCTGTGGGGGTGGCCGCACCGGCAATTAAGCCGGAGATGCACAACACATCGGGCCGGGTGTTAAACACAGTAGAGCGGGCGATGTCTTCCAACGCGCGGTCGGTAAGATAAACTGCCGATTCGGGGACGATGTTAAAAAACAACCGCACTGCGCCAGCGTGGATGCGGTGTTGGTGTCTTACCACTTCACCGCAATGGGTGTTCCACAGACCAAAATCGCTGGCATACACACCGCTGAAAATCTCACGCACGAAGACGGCCCCGGTGGCAGCGGCCAGATCGAGCGAGGCCCTTGGGTCCCAGAGTACATTTACCCCAAACGGAACTTGCAGTTCACGGCGCAGTTCGCCAATGATGCGCGCCATGCAGGCGGTGGTGACCGGTTCAACGGTGGTTAAATAAGGCAGGCTGGACTCGTTTGAGAACAGGATGGCATCAACGCCGCTGTTTTGTAAGGCCAGCATGTCTGACCGCGCTCGTTCAAGAACGGCTTCCATCCCTCCTTCCAGATCATAAAACGGGTCTCCGGGTAATGCGGCCAGATGGCACATGGCGATGACCGGTTTGGAAACACCAAAAAGGGATGGAATCCACTCCACAGCAGTTGTCCTAATCGTCAAAATGGGGCTGGTTGGGTTTTAATCCCGTGGCGACAATGATTTCAACGCCGGCTTCCTGCAATTTGCTGAGCAGCGCCCCGGTTGGCATGGCATCGGTAACCAGTTTGTGAATCTGGTTGAAATTTCCCACCCGGGCAAAAGCGGTGCCATCAAATTTGGAAGAGTCGGCCAGAAGGATCACTTCTTTGGCGCCGCGCATCATCACCTTTTTAACCTGGGCATCTTCCAGGTTAAATTCGGTCAGCCCGGTTTCGGCATCCAGGTTTCCAATGCCCAGAAAGAGCTTGTCGACAAAAAACTGTTCAAAGATGCTATAGCTTATATCTCCGACCAGCGAGGCCTCACCGGGGCGAACAATGCCGCCGGGAAGGATCAGGCGGATATCTGAATGGTTTAAGAAAATGGAGGCGATGCGCAGACTGGGGGTGAGGATGGTCAAATTGTGGAAATTGGTCAGGAAAGCCGCCATCTCCTGGGTGGTGGTGCCAATATCCAGGGTGATGCTGTTTCCTTCTGTCACCAGTTGGGCAGCACGATAGCCAATGCTGCGCTTTGCATCTGCATTTTGCATCACGCGCAGCAAAAATGGCGGTTCAAAATTCCGGCCCCGGGCACTGACCGCTCCGCCGTGAACGCGGCGAACCAGACCGGAATTTTCCAGATCGACCAGATCGCGACGGATGGTCATTTCTGAGACTTCCAATGTCTCAGCCAGACCGGTTACGGTAACCGTTCCATCACGTTCTATCCTGTTCAGAATGTGTTGTTTTCTCTGATCGGCTAAAGGCATGGCGGGGAGGCTCCATGTTTGCGAGAATATGTTACTACATATTATTGTAGTCCGCCCGAATGAAAAATAAAGACCCAATTTGTGAGAATTGATCCTAATTTGAACAATCGGAGCAGATGCTGTGGTCACCGGCTCTGTTTTTTCGGGTCCTTAAACAAAAAAGCGGCGGGGGTTCAACCCCCGCCGCGGTGTTGCAGATTATAGATTGAAGCGGATGTTCAGAATATCACCGTCCTTGACGATGTATTCCTTGCCTTCCAGCCGCAGCTTGCCCTTGGCCTTGCATTCGTTCATACTGCCCAGGCTGATCAAATCATCATAGGCTACAACCTCGGCGCGAATAAACCCTTTTTGCAAATCGGAATGAATTTCTCCGGCGGCTTCGGGGGCGGTAGCCCCGC
This sequence comes from uncultured Anaerolineaceae bacterium, assembly GCA_964593905.1. Lineage (GTDB taxonomy): Bacteria > Chloroflexota > Anaerolineae > Anaerolineales > Anaerolineaceae > CAZQLE01. The sequence continues at coordinate 7,170 of CAZQLE010000082.1, forward strand.
GTTTAACGGTCCAACCGCGGCATTCATCAGGGCCCACCGTGAAGAAGGATTGCAGCCCAAGCAGATCATAAGAAAGACGAATCATGCGATTCAGACTGGGTTCGGTGATGCCATATTCGCTCATAAACATCGCGGCATCTTCCGGCGGAAGCTGGGCAATATCCATTTCCAGTTTGCCCTGCAGCGCCTCAACTTTGCTGTGCCTGTGTTTATATTCCACACCGGGCGCGGTTTGACTTTCAGCCAGGTTGAAGATCACCAGCACCGGTTTACGTGAGAGGAAGGCAAAACCCGACAGGTTGCGTTCATCTTCCGGGCTGATTTCACTATCGCGCAGCGGAATTTCCTGTGAGAGCGTCTCATGGAACTGATTGAACAGGACAATCTCTTTTTCGATCAGCGCCTTATCGCGACCGCCGCCTTTTTTTCGTTCTTCGGTCAATCGCTCCAGTTTTCGTTCGACGGTGATTAAATCGTTCAGAATGAATTCGCTGTCCATGGTTTCAAGGTCGCGCAATGGGTTAACCGACCCTGAAGGATGCGGCACAGCTTCATCGTCAAAACAGCGTACCACGTGGATGAAACCATCCATTTGCGAAAGCTGGTTTAATAACGTGCCCGAGATCCCGGTTTTTCCGGCAGATCCATCCAACCCGGCGATATCTGCGTAGGTCACTTTGGTATAGATCGTTTTCTTGGGGTTGAACATTTTCGAGAGTACATCCACGCGCTGATCGGGCACATCCACGACCGCGGTATGGACCTCAATTTTACCGGATACACCCCCGGTGGGGGTTGTGCTGCGGGTGAGCGCGTTAAAAAGCGTGGTTTTTCCCGATTGGGGCAGACCAATGATACCAAGACGCATAGGAAAATCCTTGACCCTTCTTCAATTGTTTAGTAAAATCAATTCTGCATTGCCGAAGTGGCGGAACTGGCAGACGCGCGCGACTCAAAATCGCGTACCGAAAGGTATGTGGGTTCGATTCCCACCTTCGGCACCAAAATTATAACACAGGCTCTTTGACGAAACCTTTACAGTTGTAGAGGTTTTTTCGTTTATCGGGCTGACGGCTTTTTAACTTGACTTTTCGCCATTCATCCCGTAAGGTATCATTATGGGTCAAAATGACCTTTTTCGATACGGCCGGGAATTCATAATGGATTCGCACCCGGCGTTTATGCCGGTTGTGTTCCGGGGCGGGGTAGTGGGCTTCGGCTGCCAGCCAAATTTATGTCTGGGGGGAATATGTTGATTCAGTTTCTGGTGGTTTGTTTAACATCCTTTACGGTGTCTGCGCTGACCCTGTTTTCGGGTTTTGGCCTCAGCACTCTGTTGCTGCCTGTGTTTTCGGTTTTTTTCCCGACCCCGCTGGCTGTGGCTGCCACGGCGATTGTACATCTGGCCAACAATATTTTTAAAGCTTTTATTGTGGGTAATAAGACCCACTGGGGAATTGTGGCGCGGTTTGCATTGCCCGGCGCTGCCGCTGCGCTGCTGGGGGCCGCCCTGTTGACCTATTTTTCAGCCCTGCCGCCTGCGTTTTCCTACCTGCTTGGCTTGCAGGTGGTCA
>CAZQLE010000082.1:8753-15347 GCA_964593905.1 uncultured Anaerolineaceae bacterium
GTTGATTATTGTGTTTAGCCTGTTTGAACTTCTTCCGGCGCTGCAGCGCCTGAGCTTCGACCCGCGCTGGCTGCCGCTGGGGGGGCTGTTATCCGGGTTTTTTGGCGGGTTATCTGGCAATCAGGGGGCGCTGCGGGCCGCTTTTTTGATCAAGACCGGGTTGTCGAAAGAGACATTTATTGCCACCAGTGTCATGTCTGCCCTGGTAGTGGATGTGGCCCGTCTGGCGGTGTATGGGGTTGCATATTTTACCACCCGGTTTGCGGCGGTGCCGGCTGAAGGAGCGCCGCTGATAATTTCGGCCATTATTTCCGCTTTTTTGGGTGTCATCCTTGCCGCCCGGCATATGCATAAAGTAACCCTCCCAACCATTCGTTATCTGGTGGGAGGGCTGTTGTTGATGGTTGGGCTGGGGCTGATCAGTGGTCTGATCTGACCCCCTGTTTTTTGTCTTTACGTCAGCGATTGCGATTCACGGCGGACAAATTTCCGCACCTGCTCGCCCGATTCCATGTTTAATGCGGCTGCTGCCAGCTCATGGGCAGCGGCTGCCGACCAGTTTCGGATCAGCGCCTTGGTGCGCGGGATGGAGCTGGAAGCCATGCTGAACTCATCCAGCCCCAGGCCCAGCAAAATGGGCGCGGCGTCTGGGTCACCGCCCAGCTCACCGCACAACCCCACCCAGATGCCAGCCTCATGGGCACATTCGATCACCCGGGCAATTTGTCGCAGCACTGCCGGATGACAGGCATCGGCAAGATGGGTGAGTTTTTGGTTTCCGCGGTCTGCGGCCATGGTGTACTGGGTCAGATCATTGGTGCCAATGCTGAAGAAATCCACCTCGCGGGCAAACAGATCAGCCAACACAGCCACCGACGGAATTTCCACCATAATGCCGGTTTGCACCTGCCCGGCGCATGGTGTTCCGCTGGCCTCAAGCGCTGCGCGTGCTTCACACAGCAAAGCTTTTGCGGCGCGGAACTCGTCCAGGGTGGCGATCATGGGGAACATGATGCGAATATCGCGGCCCACCCCTGCACGCAGCAAGGCGCGCAACTGCACCTTGAAGAAATCCGGGTTATCCAGGCACATCCGCACTGCACGCCAGCCCAGGAAGGGGTTTTCTTCGCGGCCCAGATCGATATACGGCAGGGGCTTATCTCCGCCGACATCCAGAGTGCGCACGACGATGGGGCGGTCTTCAAGAATGTTGAAGATGGCCTGGTAAGCGGCAAGCTGTTCTTCTTCATCCGGGGCGCTGCTGCGATCGAGATACAGAAACTCAGTGCGCAGCAAACCAACGCCTTCTGCGCCGGCCGCAACAGCACGGGCTGCGTCTTCAGCGCTGCCAATGTTGGCGGCCACCTCCACCCGGCGGCCATCGCGCGTAATGGCAGGCTGGTGGGCATGGCGCTGGTGTTCTTCGGCCAGAGCGGTTTCGCGCGCTTTTTGTGCTTGCAGGGCGGTTAATTCGGCTGCATCGGGCGCAACAATGATTTTGCCGTTGCCACCATCCATGACCACCTGCGTGCCGTTGGTCAGTGCAAGCACCGCTGCACCGGCGGCCACAACGGCCGGAATGCCCAGCGCTTTGGCCAGAATGGCGCTGTGAGCGGTGGGGCCGCCCTCGGCGGTGCAAAAACCCAGCACCAGGCTTTTATCGAGCCGGACCGTATCTGAAGGGGTTAGATCGCGGGCGACGATAATTGAAGGGGTGGCTAATGCCGATAAATCAACTTCGTTATGCCCCAGCAGCAGGCGGATGACCCGCCGGCCGATATCGCGCACGTCGGTTGCCCGCGCGCGGAAATACTCATCTTGCATGGCATCGAGCAGCCCGGCATTGGTTTCAATGGCTTCGTTCCAGAGCGTTTCGATATTGCAGCGACGGTCGGTCAGCCCCAGTTGCAAGCCTTCCAGCAGGGTTGGGTCTTGCAAAATGAGCAGTTGGGCGTCAAAAATGGCGGCTTCTTCTTCGCCCGACTCAACACAGGCCTTATCGCGCAAAAGGGTCAGCTCCTGGCTGGCGGTTTGCAAAGCAGTTTCGAGCCTTTGCCATTCGGCTGCGGGTTCTGCCTGGTAAAGCTCAATTTCAATGGATGGATCGCAAAGACAAAAAACCGGACCGATTGCAATACCGGGAGAAGCAGCCGCGCCCTGAATTGTTTGTGTTTCGGTGGTCATAATCACCCTTAATGACTTTATTCTAGATTTTGCCTTTAAAATCAGTTTCAATCAGCCCGGCCAACGCCAGTGCCGCTTCGTCTTCGTCGGGGCCGTCAATTTCCATGCTGACCTGGTGCCCTTTTTCGATCCCCAGGGTTAATACGCCTAAAATGCTCTTGCCATCCACCCAGTTGTTATGGGTGGTGGCGTTGTGAACCCGAATTTTGGATTTGAAACGCGCACATTCGCGGACAAAAATGGAAGCAGGCCGGGCGTGCAGCCCTACTTCGTTAATGACGGTTACCGTTATCTGTTTCATGGTTTCTTCTTGACCTCTTTTTGAATGGTATCGAGCAGGGCGTCAGGCGAAAAAAGTTTTTCCAACCCGGGTTGGTTGCGCAGATACACCCGGATGCTGCCTGGCGGAGAAAGCAAAGGAAAACGGGCCGCCTGAAGGGCTGCCTGCCAGGGAATGTCTTCGGTTCGCTTGAGAATTCTTTTGAGCTCTGCCCTGTTTTTGCGGGTCAATTTTTCGCCGAGCTGTTGCGTCAGCGCACTGATCAGAGCGGCGCTTGTGCGCAGGTAGGCCTGCCGTCCGAGAAAAACCAGCAGGGCATAGATCAAAAGGGGAACCTCAAAATAAAACTGGTTGGCAATAATAAAATCCAACACCTGATTGCCAAAAGTTCCCAGTAACGAGCGAGTAAAAGCATCAATCATAAAATTGTTTCTTTTTTTGAGGGGAGGGGCGGGTCAGAGACCCGCCCCGGTGGATGTGTTGTCTTGTGTGAACGCAGTCGATTATTCGACCGGTGCGCCCGCAGCGATTTCCCACTTGCGGGTATTTTTGCTGAAGAAGAACATTGCAGCACCCAGCAGCACCAGAATCAGCAGCGGACCGCCGATGGAGAGGAACTTCGAGGAGATCCAGAAGGCCCAGGGCAGCCAGATAAAGCCGTCGGCGATCGAGGTGATCATGGCGGCGTTTTCGGGCATGGCAAAGTTGGCCGTCTGTGCGATGGTGGTGAATTCGGGGGCCATGGCGGTGGCGATGTAGAAGCCGATGCCAAGCGTGATGGCGCCGGCGATGATCACACGGACCACATTCCCCTTCATCAACGGCGCGCACATGGCAACCACAAAGGGGATCACAGCCAGGTCGGCGAAGAGGATGACCCGGTTGCCGGGCAGGATGATGGAGAGCAGAATGGCAATGGGCACCAGCACCAGCGCCGAAGAGATGGCAGCCGGGTGGCCGATGAGGATGGCCGAGTCGAGGCCGATGTTTACTTCGCGGCCGCCGGCGCGGGTGGCCATGAAGTCACGCGCAGCTTCTGAGATGGGGATCAGGCCTTCCATGAGGATGGAAACCATGCGGGGCAGCAGCAGCATCACCGCGGCCAGGTTCATGCCGGTTTGAAGAACTTTTACCAGCACGGTCTGGAAATCGCCCAGATTGTAGTAGCCCAGCAGACCCAGAACGATGCCAATGATCAGGCCCAGAATGACAGGTTCGCCGGCCACGCCAAAGCGTTTCTGGATCGAATCGGGATCGGCATCCAGATCACGCAGGCCGGGGATGCGGTCGATTAGCCAGTTGACGGCGATGGCAATGGGAACCACCGGCGCAGAGGTAAGGTGTGGAATGGAGATGCCGGGGATTTTGTAGAAGTTCTGCACAGCCTTGGCGGTCCAATCGGCCAGGAAGAGCGCAATGGCCGAAGCAATGGCGGCAGCCACAAAGCCGTAAACCAGATTTTGGGTTACAGCAGCGACCATGGACCCGATGAATGCGAAGTGCCAGTAGTTCCACACGTCGATATTCAGGGTTTTGGTCAGGCGGGTGGCCAGCAGGACCACATTCACCAGAATGGCGATGGGAATGACCCACAAACCCACCGGTGAACCAAAGGCAATTGCAGCAGCGGCGGGCCAACCAACATCGACAACGTCGCGCTGGATGTTCCAGTTTTTCACCATTGCCTGAGCAACATCAGAGAGGTTGCCCCACATGAGGTTGATCACCAGGTTAATGCCGATGAAGGCAATACCAATTGTGATGGCAGCGCGGAAAGCGCGGCCGGGTTTGGCGCGCAGTACCAGTGCCAAAATGAAAATGATGATTGGCAGAAGTACAGAGGCCCCCAGTGCGTCAATGACGCCCTTGAGTCCGGTTAAAAATGCTTCCATGGTTCTTTTCTCCTAAAAAATAAAATATGGATTGGATAGAAGCCTTACTTTGAGAAAAAACCAGATCAATCTTTAAGTTTTTCAATGATCTGATTAATCACCTCCTCTTTGCCGATGCCAGTGAGGAAAGCCAGTGTTTGGATCACCGGGACCCCCAGATCCGTGCGGACGGGGGTAGTGGTCACGATCAAATCGGCTCCTGCTGCGAGACTGGGTACCTCAGATGCCTTGCACTGGCGGGTGGCAGCCACTACGCCGCGCGATTTTAAAGCTTCTTCGATGGCTCTGGCAACTACGGTTGAAGTTGCGATCGCAGTTCCGCATGCAACGAGAATCAATTTTTGCTTGGTCATGTGCCTCTCCTCAAAGGAAATCGTCGAGTTAAACAAAATACGAAAAATTATTTTTTTCAGAAAGAATTTTTCGTATCTGTTCCAGATTTTTGGCCCCCACTAATTTTTCAACGGTCTGGGGGTCTTGAAGAATGCCCGCAATTGCTTGCAGCATTTCCACCTGTGCTTTGGGCTGTTCCAGCGCCAGAAGAAAAACCAGCCGGCACGGAACGCCCTCTTCGGGGATAATCATATTTTGAAAAGTGACATTTTCGGCCAGGGTGGCCAGCGCAACGGCCGGTTTAATCACATGTTCGATGTCACAGTGGGGAATGGCGGCGTTAATTTCACCTGCCAGCGGCAGGCCGGTGGGCATGACCTGTTCGCGGCTCCAGGCGGCTTCGACAAAAGTATCGCGGGCATAACCGCTCATTTGCAGTTTTCCGCCCAGGGTTTCGATAACTTCTTTCGCGCTTTTGGCTTGCAGGTTCAAACACACAGCTTCGGGGGCTAAAAGATCCATCAGTGCAGCAGACGACATACCAATACCTCCAGACAATAGAATCTAACCCAACAATATCGCCGCACCCTGGCAATGCAGAGTTCGGTGGGATTGAATGTGTGATAACCGGTAAATGCACTTAAGATCTAAGTGTTGTAACCCATTTTGTAAGGAAAAGTTATCGTGATTTAGAAAAGCGGGCCAATGGCTGTGAAGGATGTATGGCCTTGGGGAGGTAGTCCGCACATTTTCTCATCACATTGTAGCAAAATATCAGGATTTTGCATTCAATGATTATGATGATTTTTGATCAAAAAGGGCTGAAATAAATTTCAGTCGTCCGCCGGGCGGTTTTCATTCATAGGATGTGCAAAGAAAAAACAGACCCGCCAGACTGGGTAGTGAGGCGGGCCTGTAAGATGCGGATCAGATTTAAAGGGTGTGGTTGACAAAATCAATCTGGCTATACCCTGCCCCCCAGGGGTTGCCGCGCTCATAAAGCCCCATTCCTTTTTGCGCAGCAAGACGCAGGTAGCGGTCTGCTTCGGCGTGAACCGATTGCGTTTCTGCGTTAAGAAAATCCATCAAGACGCAGTCCAGCGCAACCGGGTCGCGTGAGAAGAACAGGCTTTTGGGGGTTTGCCCGCCAAAGGTAGACCAGTTGGTGGGGCCGCGGCCGTCGCGGTGGGCAAAAATGGCGTCGCCAACGGTGAGAATGGTTTTGCCAAAGATCTGCGCTGTGCTGTAAATATCCACCATCGGGTTATAGTCGGTGCGAAAACTGCCGCCTTCGAGGGGGTCAATGTAGTTGTGCAGTGTGGATGGTTTTTGAATGGACCCGAAGTGGTTTTTGAACCCGCCGGTGAACCCGCCTGCGCCGCTGTGACGCTTGAGAATGGGCATGTTGATCAGATAATCGGTTTCTACCAGCACATTGGTCATGCGATTATCTGCGTTGGGGGGGATCACGCCTGCCGGAGGATTAAAAACGATCGCCGGGCCGGTGAAAGCCGCCTTGCCGCGCTGTTCGCCAAAGGTTTGCACCCCAACAGCCCGCGCCCGCGCCGCAAACCGTTCAGGAATGGGCTTGATGGCATCGTAGACCCAGATGTTGGCGGGTTCGATGCCCCGGTTGGTTAAACCACGGATCAGGCTGCCCACCGGTTCATACACGGCATCGATGCAGCCCTGGCTTTCGGAACACAGGGTGATGGAGTTGAAATTGACCTTGATGGCTACTTTTTTGCCGCTGATGTTGCCGGGCAGCAAGACCTGCCAGGCGGCGTTGGCTGAAGACGTGTCGGTCAGTGCCATCAGGGCTTCATCGGTCATGGCGTCAATGGCGCTCTGATCGGCGTAATTCCAGTAGGCCGGGCTTTGCGTTGGGCCGGCCCAGTGATGGGC